>CAYTAG010000276.1:0-4051 GCA_964435625.1 uncultured Halobacteriales archaeon
CCATGGAACCATCCACTGTATTTCTCCGCTATCGCCTATAAACTGTTTGTCAGCGGGGAACGGAATCCGGGTCCTGGGCGACGCCGTTTCGAAGTGGTCGTGCGTTCGTTCGGTCGTCTTTCGGACAGGGCGCGGCTCTTCTCACCCCTCCGCTGTCGGCGCCCTCGCTAACCGGATCGTCAGGGCCGGGGAGCCGCCGGGGGCCCCTCGTGGTCGCGCGTCCGCCGAGCGGAGTCGATGACGTCCGTGCTGTGTTCGCGTTCTGGTTTTATTTACGAACTTATGTTTATTAGAACTAGAAAAAATTAACCAGTTGCGGCAATCAATTAGTAATCGCATGTCATCCGACAGACCGGGCGAAAGCCGGCGTAGCGTGCTCAAGAAAGTCGCGGGCGGTGCAGCGTCTTCCGTCGTCATCGCGGGGGTCGCGAGCGCAGGGGCGGACGACGCAGAATTCGTCAGGGCGACGCCGCCCGAGGAGCGCACCGACCCCGACAGGGTGGTCAGCGACCTCTCGACGGTGGCCGCGGACTGCTGTTGCTGCGAGACGGAGTACCGGTGCGCCGGCACCTGTGACAAAGACGGGTCCTACGAACAATCCGAAGAGCGGCAATGCTGTCAGTGCGGCGGCGGCTACATCTGCGAGTCCTGGCAAGCGACCAACCGCTGCTGTCTGTCATAGCGGACGGCCGCCGGGAGGCCGTCGCAACCCATCCTGGCCGTCGAGCGTGTTCACTGACCTCCAGGGGTCGTCGATCAGTCCGCGCGCCCGCTGCGGCGTTCGAACCGCTCCTGGATGGCGCCGCTGACGTCGACCAGATAGACCGTCCCCCACAGCGCGACGACGATGCCCCCGATGGTGTTGAACACGAGATCCAGCATCGTGTCGTCGAGTCCGTGCTGGGTGAACCCGGCGCCGCCGACGCCGGTCGCCGTCCCGACCACGTCGACGCCGAACTCGATCAACTCCCAGAAGACGCCGAACGCGAACACGAACAGGACGATGAACACGAAGACGAACCGCGAGGGGAGTTCGACGTCCGGCGAGTGTTCGTCGAACGCGCGGACGGTCGCGTAGCCGGAACCCGCGACGACCGACGACGACAGCGCGTGCGTCAGGTGGTCGTAGTAGGGGACGATGCCGTAGAAGGCGCCCGTCAACCCGGGCAGCCCCACGACGCCGACGGTGTGGAGGAAGACCGCACCCGTGATCCACATGGTCAACGCGGGGTCCATCGGGATTCCCAGGTCCCGTTCGAGGATCGCCGGGAGGAAGGTGACCCCCAGGCCGATGCCGGCGGTGACCACGATGCTGAGCGCGCCTCGTTCCAGGCCGACGAAGAACATCCCGACGAGCAGCACCTCCATGACCCGGGTGACCTGGCGCTGGCGTCGCTCGGAGATGCCCAGGCGGTCGCGGAGCCTCACGCCTCGACCACCTCCTCGGGCACCCGTTCCTCGACCAGGGCGCGCCGCCGGAAGTAGTACTCGAAGACGACGCCGGCGAGGACGCCGGCCCCCGCCGAGTAGACGAACTCGATCATCAACTCGTCGTGGACGACCCCCTCGTCCACGCCGGGGGCGAGCAGGAACTGCGTGCCGAGCAGGTTGTCGAGCGACCAGCGGGCGACCGCCCAGATGCCCGCGGTGGCCATCGTCCCGACGACGACGAACAGGACGGCGAACCCCACGCTCATCCGGACCGTCGTGAACGTGTCCAGTTCCACGGCGACGATCAGCGCCAGCGCCGCGACCGAGAGGTACACGCCCAGGTCGCTGGTCACCTCCAGGGTCGCCACGGCCCGCCCGAAGGTCGGCAGCGCCGCCAGCGCGACGACCTCCCACGGGAGCATGATCGTCGCGTCGCGGTAGGCGACGGGCGGTATCGCACAGAGGACGACCACCGTGGCGACGAACCCGGTCCACGCGAGGTCGCCCCCGGATACGCTCTCGACCGCGACGACGGCCAGGAACGCGAGCAACAGCCAGCCCACCACCGCGTTGTTCCTGCGGTCGGCGAGCAGTGACTCCACCGTCTCTCCCATGTTCGCCGCTTTGGCGGTCCCCTCGTATAGGATTGTGGGCCTCCGGTGATCGGCGTCTCCTCCGCTCGACCGGGCCTACGTGACTGTGTAGGCGACTGCGTAGCCGGACCAGGCCACGGTGACGGCCGCCAGCGCGGTCAGCGCGACCGTCGCCCGGGTGCGTCCGATCCGGACGTCCGGCACCGGGGGGTCGACGACGACCGCCACGGTCCCGACCGCGAGGACGCTGAACACGAAGTGGTAGGACACCTCCAGCGTCGGCGGCGGGAGGAGGACGATTGCAGGGGCGTACCCGGCGCCGAGCACGGCACGCGGGTCGACGTGGGACCGTAGCGCCCGGCCGTCGAGCAGGCAGTACGTCGCCGCGGCCAGCCAGAGGGTCGCCAGTACGAGGCCGAACGTCCCCAGCAGGTGCAGCGTCGGGTCGGCGGACAGCAGAACTCGCTCCGCCGGCACCTGGCCGCCCAGCGGGTACAGGAACGGCGGTGGTTCGCCGGTGAACAGGTCGCCGAACGGGTGCGACAGGACGCCGACGAGCGCCGTCGCGAGGACGACCCTCGCCGGGAGGCCCGCCCGCTTCGCCACCGTCGCGACGACGAGGCCGCCGAGCACGAACGATCCGACGACGCCCCCGAGCAGCGGTCCCTCCGCGACGCCGATCACGATCACGAGCGCGGCGAGGCCCCCGGCGGCCGCAATCCGGTGGGCACCACCGGCCACGCTCAGCCCGAACCCGACCGCCGCCAGGCCCGCGACCACCAGCGAGTGGGTCGGCCCGCGGTGGACGGCGTTGCCGGCGTGCCAGAAGGCCTCGACCAGCGCCCAGGGGTCGGCCGTCCCCGCGGTCGCCAGCCCCACGAGCGCGTACCCGACGTCCACGTCCGGGACGACCGCGAAGCCGGCCGCCGCGAGGCCGACCGCCAGCGCCCGCTCCCGGTCCAGTCCCAGGCGGTACGCGGCCCAGGCCGCGACGGCGAACGCCAGGGCCGCGTGACCGACCATCATCGGTCGCTCTTACTCGCGGGGTCTCTTAAGTAGTTCGCGTGGGCCGGCAATCGTCCCGGTCAGCCGTTGCGCTTGCGCCAGCGCTTCTCGACGTCGGCGTTCGCCAGCACGAGGGTGTCCCCGTCGACCGCGAGGCGGGTCTTCCGGAGTTCGATTGAAGTTACCTCGCCGGTGACCTCGCCGACCGTCACCGTGTCGCCGGGCACGAAGTCGGGGTCCCGAAGCAGGTACACGCCCGCCACCGCGTCGGCGATCATCCCCGAGAGGGCGTAGCTCACGCCGAGCGCGACGAACCCGGTCGCGGTGCCCAGCGACGCCGCGATGCCGTCCAGGCCGACGACCGAGAGGAACGTCAGCGCCACGGCGAACCACAGCAACACGGAAACGACCGTGACCGCGAACTGCCGGTAGACGGGCGTCTCGCCGTACCCCGTTCGCGCGAGCGCCCGCCGGAGGAACCAGACGACGGCCTTGACGGCCACCGCGGCGACGACCAGGAAGACGAGTCCGGCGAGCAGTCGTGGCAGCGCCACCGCGAACCGGTCGACCAGACCGGTGATCGCCCGCTCGACGATGCCCGTCTGGAGGTAGCTGCTGGCAGCCATGCCGGATACCTCGACCGGCCGGGTGTAAAAACCGGGCGCCCGCTCAGCGTGCCGGGTCCCGGATTACTTCGTAGTCGCCCGCGTCCGTAACCTCGATGATCGCCCACTCGTATCCCGGGTCCGAGCCGCTGAGTCGGCGCCGTAGTTCGGTGCCGTGGTCCTGCCAGGTGACGAAACAGCGATACGCCTCCCCGGGGTCGTCCCCGGGATCGCCCCCGTCCGCCGTCGGGGTCACCCGTACGGACCGCCACTTCCGTTCCGCGGTGAACTCCTCGCCGCCCCCCGTCACCGTGTATCCGAGGTCGTCGAAGATCGACCGGGCCTGCTCGACTGGTGGTGTGTTACCAGTGACCATCCATCGTATGGTACTGTTTCTCGTCGCTTAAG
This sequence comes from uncultured Halobacteriales archaeon, assembly GCA_964435625.1. Lineage (GTDB taxonomy): Archaea > Halobacteriota > Halobacteria > Halobacteriales > PXRE01 > PXRE01. The sequence continues at coordinate 4,043 of CAYTAG010000276.1, forward strand.
CCTTTGGAG
>CAYTAG010000277.1:0-4027 GCA_964435625.1 uncultured Halobacteriales archaeon
GGTCGCGTCGTCGAACACCGACTGCTCGACCTTGAACTGGTCGGCGTCCTTGATGCGCTTGCGGAACTGGTCGAACTCCCGGTCCCGGCGACGGGCGACGCGGTCGGCCTCGGTGTCGGAGACGTCGAGTTGTTCCCACTCGTCGCCGGGGGCGTCGACCGCGTCCTCGGCCAGGAGTCCGTACTCGTCGGACATCTACGCCGGTGTAGTCGGGCCAGGTGTAAAAGGGTGTGTCCGGGGTGAATCCCCGACGCGAGCAACGCGCCGGGCCGCGTGTTCGATCCGGGCCCGCTCCGGTCCCCGACGACGATGATCGAGGACGACGGGGTCGGCAATCGAGGGCGAGAAGGGCCGGAATCGAAGGCGGTGGCTACGTCGTACACGTAGCGTGTATTCGCGCCTCGTCGAGGACGTTCCCGTCCACGTCGAGCAACCGGATCCCGAACGTCGTCGGGCCGTCTCGTTCGAACGCGAGGTGGTTCCGGCCGGGGGACGCCCGTGAACTCCGTTTCAGCACTTCCCCGTCGGAAACGATGGCGACCGTCGCCACCGCCTCCGCGTTAATCCGGTAGTGGACGGTCGTCGATCCCGGTTCGGACGTGACGGTGTCGATGCTGAAGAGATCGGTCCGGGGATGACGGCGCGCCGTCGCAGTACAGTTGGCGTCGGCGTCGTCGGGGGCATCCGTGCCGTCGGTCGAACGCGACCCGTCCCCCGACCCCTCGCCAACCGAGAGGATCGCCCAGGCGCCGAACAGTCCCGTTGCGCCCGCACCTGCGCTACCGAACAGCACGGAACGCCGCGTCTTCATGTACGTACGTTTTCGAGCCGAGGGGCAAATATTTTGCCTACATTTACAGTTGAAACATCTACCCGTTGCGTTCCGGTCGAACACGGGATAGGGTGTCTCGTATCGTGGAACGTCATCTCCATCATATAGTTTTTCTACTAAAAATGTTTATTTAATCTCTACTTCCGTCGGTTGTATGGGGCTCAGAAACGACCTCGTAACTCGTCGTACGGTCCTGGAATCCCTCGGTTCGGCCGGTGTGGCCGCCGGAGCTTCCGGCGCCGTCAGCGCAACCGGTAGCCCGGTCGACGGGAGTTCGCCGGGGACCCAGCGGAGGGGATCCAGCGACCGCGGCGGCTGGACCGAACACGCCCAGAAACTCACGAAGGACGCCGCGATGACCCGCAGGGAGTACGAGTCGTTCGTCGTCGACATGGTGGAAAAGTACGGGTACGAGAACGCCAGATCCCTGACGCCCGAGCGGGTCGATCCGGAGACCTCGACGATCCAGGACGACGGTGAGGTCGGCATTACGTCTTCGCCGGACAACAAGCAGAACCTGAACTGGATCACCGCGTGGGATCACAGCTACGAGGTCCACGGCGGCACACCCGAGCGCCACCTCCTCGACACGACGCATGCGCTCACGCTGTACGAGGCGACCGAAACGGACTCCCAGGGTCGAAACATCTACTTCTACTGGCACTGGTCCCAGACCGATAGCAACAACGGCTGGTGGCACCAGCCGGGCGAGACGGACTTCATTCGCAACCATCTCGACCTCACCAACGACGCGCTCGTGCTCACCTCGTGGTCGCCGGAAACCGCCGCCGACGTCAACGGGGAATACGTCCAGGTCGGCGTCTCCTTCGGCGTCAAGGGCGTCACAGTCGGCGCACAGAGCGAAGTCTACGTGAAAGACGGGGAGATCGGGCCGGAGACGAACAATCACGATCCCGGCAAGTCGGGCGAGTTCTCGGTGACCCTCGACGGCCACGACGTCACCGGCCGGAACAACGTGAACGGCACCTCGGTCGTCAGGACGTACTGGAACCAGGACAAGTTCTACTCCTGCGAGTGGAGCACCAAGGTCCGGGGAGAAGTGTAGGCGACCGGACGTCGCTGCCGACAGCCACGCGGACGCTTTCGGTCCAAGCCGACGCGTAGCCACCGCCCCGTCGGGCGAGGGCCGGGCATGGGCACGAGCATCCCGGCGGCCGAGGGTGGTTCTCGATATCCGGCAGTCCCCGGGCCGGTGGTCCGCCCCGGGGTGAGTCAGTGGCCGGTTACTCCTGGATCAGCCCCTCCTCGCGGAGCGTGTCGGCCTGGGCCTTCTCGTAGCGCCAGGTGATGTCGGCCTTCTCGTCCTGCCAGTCCCACGGTTCGACGAGGACGACGTCGTCCTCGCGGATCCAGATGCGCTTTTGCATCTTGCCCGGGATGCGGGCGGTCCGGACCTGTCCGTCCATGCAGCGAACGCGGACCCGGTTTGCACCCAGCATGTCCTCGACGACGGCGAACACCTCGTCGTCGTCCGGCATGCGGATGTCGTCGATGTCCGCTTGCTCGGTGTCGGTCATGACAGGGGGGTTAGGGTGGCATCCCTAAAAACGTGCGGACCCGTTCTCGCGCGGCAGCGTCCGGCCGAGCGAACCCGGACGCCGGCCGTCCCCGCTCGAAGTTCCCGGCCGATCCAAAACTTCGGTTTCTAAAGAATTATATTTTACTTTCCAAAGAATCGTCGGGCGACGGACGCCGTCGTGCGAACCGGGACTCTCGTCCGCCGGTTCGGCCTCACTGCACCGGATTCTGAACGGAATTTGACAACTGTTAAGGGGCGTCCCACCGAACCGGCCGTATGCTTCAGCGACTCGGTCTCTTCGGTATCCTGGGCGTGCTGGCCATGCTCGGCGGCATCGCACTGCTCGCGCTAGAGAACCTCGTGATCGCCGGCGGGGTCGCCCTCATCGTTGGCGGCATCGGACTCGTCACCTACGGGCTGGTCCAGAGCATGATGGCCAAGTTCGGCCTCGCGTAACCGATTCAGTCCGAGGAACCTTGCTCCTCGCGGCTCGCGGTTCACCGCTCGCCGGTCCGGACGCTCACTCCGATCGCGCCTCCCCTGCCCGATGTTCGCTGATGAGCCGGTCGACCATCTCGCGGTTCTGCTCCCGACGGCGCCGTTCGGCGCGCTCCTCCCAGTCCTCGATGGCCGCTTCGATCTCCGATTCGCGGGCGACCGCCAGTTCGTCGACCTCCTGGATGGTGACGTCGGCCGCCGGGGCCACCGGGATTCCAGCCCCGAACAGCATCTCGTCGGCCACCTCCGAGAGGCCGCCCTCTTTCAGCACCACCCGGGGGTCGACGTCGACGAGTAGCTCCACGGTCGAGCGCCCGGCCCCGCTAGCGTCCCGGAGGTAAATCACGTCGTCCTCCGCGAGGCCGAACCGCTCGTCGGCGTCGTGGATCGCTTCCCGCGTGAACTGCTCGATTGGCTTGACGGGCACCAGATCGCGCTTCTCGGGTTCGACGTCCGCGAAGTTCGAGTGATCCAGCTTCCACAGTTCCTTCAGGCGCGCGAGTTTACCCTCCAGTTCCCCGGTCCGCTCGCGCTCGGCTTCGAGTTCGCGCTCCAGGCGGTCGGTCTCGCGCTGGAGACGGGAGACCTCCCGGCGCTCGCGGGTCTCCTGGCGTTTGCGGCTGCGTTCGCGTTCCAGTTCCTCCTGTAGTTCCTCGATCCGGTCGTCCTTCTCCTCGACGGTCGCCGTCAGGTCCTCGACGCGGGCCTCCAGGCGCTCGACCTGGCTCTCCAGCCGGTGGATGCGCTTCCGTTCGGGCGAGGGTTCCGGCGGCGCCTCGCCCCCCGCGTCCGCGTCCTCGTCGTCGTCCTCGGTCAGGTCCGCGACGACCGCCTCGACGCTCTCCTCGCCGCCGACGACCCGGGCCAGCACCTCGCCGCGGTCCAGCGTCGGCGGCAGCTTCCGGGTGATCCGGTCGAACTGGTCGGCGTGGTCGTCGTGGGCGAACAGCGCCGCCGCCAGCGCGTCGCGCTCGTGGTCGTTGTCGTAGGCCACCTCGCGGGTGCGGTGTTGCTTCTCGTCGATCGGGAGGTCCGACGACGGGACCCACCCGGCGGCGTCGAAGCTGCGGCGGATCTTCTCGACGGTGTTGGGCATCGGCGTGACGTCGGCGGCCACGACCAGGGGCCGGCCGCGCTCGATGATCCACTCGATGACC
>CAYTAG010000278.1:0-3992 GCA_964435625.1 uncultured Halobacteriales archaeon
CGAGGTCCCCGCGAGTGAAACGAGCGGGGGCTCGGGAGAGCTTGCTCTCCCGGTGTCCCCGCGAACGGACGTGAGCGGGGGCTCGTCAGAGGCAAGCTCTGACGGTGGATGAGTAACGGAAGGAGCGCCCACCGGGCGCGACTGAGTAACGCAGTCGGCTGGGGAGGCGTGTGGCGACGAGCTGTCGGGCGGGACTGAAAGGGGCCGCGGGCTCGACGAACCCGGCCGACGTAAGCACCGCAACGAAGTGAGGAGCGCAGCGAGGCCCGGGAGTCGAGCCCGCGGGGGCTTTCCGGCTGTTGCTGACCAAGAAACCGTCTCCAGAGAGAAAACGCAGGTGCTTTCGACGTACTGACCGACGAGAACAAAACGACCCTATGCGCGCCGGACTTCGATCTGCGTACCGTCCCGCACTCGGACCTGCCGGTCGTGGTAGCGGAACTCGATCACGACGCCCGGCGAGCCGGTGAGCCGGTCCAGCGCCTCGGGGTCGATGTAGTCGTACAGTTCCGGTTCGACCTCGGCGGCGTTCGTGCCCAGGTGCTCCGCTACCGCCAGTACCGTCGCCTCGCTCGGGGACTCGTCGTCGCCGACCGGATAGATGAGGGTCCGTTCCGCGGTCATGCCATCGGCTTCACCGGTGGGGACCTTAGGGACCCTGCCCGTTCTCCGAACGAGAGAACGCGGCCCGACGACGTCGCCATCGGACGGTTCTAGCTCGCCGGGGATACAGTTGCCGCCGGAACGCTGGCCTTTTATGGACGTGCTCGCGTACGTTCGCACGCGAAGACGCACGTGCGGGGGTAGCCAAGCCCGGAAACGGCGGCGGACTCAAGATCCGCTCCCGTAGGGGTCCATGGGTTCGAATCCCATCCCCCGCACTCACCGCGAGTGCTGGCAAGACGGAGCGTCTTGCCCCCGCAACATTCCTGCGGACGCTGGACGGACAGTGTCACCTGGGCCGACTCCCCGGTCGTTTCTGCCCTTCCCGTAGTTGCGGGCCCGGCAGTCCGACCGAAAACCGGCCGGAAGTCGCAAAAACGTCGGTAGCGGCCGGGAGGCCCGGAACTACCCGGCAGCCACTCGGCGACCATCACCGAACAACGCCTTTCGGTCCCGGTGCCGAATCGCCGGTGGAGGCTCCGCCATGGGAACGTCGAATCCATCGAGAAAGACCGTCGAGGAGGCCGTCGCCGACTGGCCCTCGAAGACGAAGTCCACCGCCCACGAACTCCTGGCGACGTACGGCGAACCCGACGAGGCGACGCTGCAACGGCTGATCTGGCACGACAACGGCCCCTGGAAGCGGACCGTGCTCCACCGCGACGGGCCGACCCACAGGTTCCCGGTCCCGCACTCGGACTACCTCGAACAGTACGTCGACTACCGGGTACCGCCCGAGAAGTTCGACGACCTCGCCCGGTTCGACGGGAGCGTCCACGCCCACCGCACCCGGGGCGAACTGGGCGCCACCTGCCACGAGGAGGGCGCGAACGTCCTGTCGCTGAACCTCGCCCACGACGTGATCACGGGCGAGCGGACGGCCGAGCAAGCCCGCGAGGACTTCGGCGGGATCATGGCGAAGTGGAAGGCCGGCGGCTCCCCGGAGTACGTGCGGACCCTGCAGTTCGAGCCCCGCAGTGGCGACGCGACCGATCCCGACGAGACCATCGTCACGGCGGGCATCAAACAGCGCGCCCGGAACCTCGTCGGCGGACTGCGCGGCGACTGAGTCGGGGCGCGATGAACGGGACGCTCGACCTCCCGCCGCCGGAGGGCGACGCCGACCTCGGGAGCGGGTCCATCTTCTTCGTCGGGAACGCGACCGTGATCGTCCGCTACGCCGGGTTCACGATCCTGACGGACCCGAACTTCCTGCACGCCGGCGACCACGTCCACCTGGGGTACGCATCACCTCGAAGCGCCGGACCGACCCGGCCATCGAGATCGAGGAGGTACCCCCTGACGTCGACTTCGTCCTGCTGTCGCACTTCCACGGCGATCACTTCGACCGCGTCGTCCAGGAGAAACTCGACCGGGGCGACACCTACGCGTTCGAGGTGCCCACCGCCCGGCGGCCGTAGTCCAGTTCCGCCACCCGACCCTTCAAGCCGCGGGCGATCCCATCCCCGTCCATGCCAGCGGAGCGACTCCCGGCACCGGGACTCGGCACCTCGGGCAACGACGACCACGACGAGTGCGTCCGGACCGTTCGGCGCGCGCTGGAGACGGGGTACCGCCACGTCGACACCGCCCAGATGTACGACAACGAGGCCGCCGTCGGCGAGGCCATCCGGCAGGCGGACGTCGACCGCGAGGAGGTGTTCCTGGCGACGAAGGTCCACCCGGAGAACCTCGCGCCCGGGGACGTACGGGCGACCGCCCGCGAGAGCCTCGACCGCCTCGGCGTCGAGTACGTCGACCTGCTGTACGTCCACTGGCCGCTCCAGGCCTACGACGCGGCGGCGACCCTCCCCGCGTTCGACGACCTCCGCGAGGAGGGCCTGGCCCGCTACGTCGGCGTCTCGAACTTCACGCCCGACCTGCTGGCGGAGGCGCTGGACCTGCTGGACGCCCCCGTCTTCGCCCACCAGGTCGAGTGCCACCCCCTGCTCCAGCAAGCGGAACTCCGCGAACTGGCCCGCGAGCACGACCACTACCTAGTGGCGTACGCGCCGCTGTTGCAGGGCGGGGCCGACGAGGTCGACGCGCTGGTCGAGATCGCCGAAAAACACGGAGTGACGCCCCACCAGGTGAGCCTCGCCTGGTTGCTGTCGCTGGACCACGTCGTGCCGATCCCGAAGGGCACCGGCGAGCACGTCGAGGAGAACTGGGCCGCCCGCGATCTCACCCTCGACGCCGGGGACCGCGAGCGGATCGCGTCCATCGACCGCCAGCGGCGGCTGGTCGACCCGGACGCCGCGGCCTGGAACCGCTGACCCGGCGGCCGAACCGACGCGCCTTTTGCTGGCCCACGCCTACGTCGGGGGCATGAGCGACGCCGAGCGCCGCAGGACGGTCGCCGAGCGGGCCGCCCGCGAGGGCGCCGAGGTGGCCACGGAGGGATTCCGGGCCGGTCTCGACATCGAGACCAAAGACGGCAAGACCGACTACGTGACCCAGGCCGACCGCGACGCCCAGCAGCAGGTCGTCGAGGCGATCCGCGAATCGTTCCCCGAGGACCCCATCGTCGGCGAGGAGGAGGGCACCCTCGACGCGGTCCCCGAGGAGGGGCCGGCCTGGATCGTCGACCCCATCGACGGCACGAACAACTACGTCCGGGAGGTGCCGATCTGGTGTACGAGCGTGGCCGCAGTCCTCGACGGCGAACCCGTGGCCGCAGCGAACGTCCTCCCCGCGCTGGGGGACGTCTACGTCGCCGGCCCCGACGAGGTCACCCGGAACGGCGATCCGGCCGCGGTCAGCGACCGGACGGACCCCCAGTCGTTCACGGTCGTCCCGACGTTCTGGTGGGACTACGACAGCCGCGACGAGTACGCCCGGGCGACGACGGCGGTCGTCGAGCGCTTCGGAGACATGCGCCGCTGGGGCTGCGCGCAGGCCACCCTCGGCATGATCGCCGACGGCGGCGTCGAGGGTGCGTTCACGAACCTCAGGGCGAACCCCTGGGATACCGTCGCCGGCGTCCACATGGTCCGGCAGGCCGGCGGCACCGTCACCGACCTCGACGGCGACCGGTGGCGACACGACAGCGACGGCCTCGTCGCCTCGAACGGCGAGGCGCACGAGGCGGTCCTCGACACGTTCGGCTTCTGACCGGGGTCGCGGCCGGGAGTCGACGCCCGCCCTCATCGACGGAGGTTGCGGGGCGACGGCCGCCGCGCCCCACTCACCAGCGAACGCGGAAGCCCGACTCCCCTTCGGGATCCTCGTAGTCGACGTCGACGGCGTCGACCTCGGCGGCCTCGCTGCCGGTGTGACACCACTCGACCATCTCCTCGACGTCCGCCTCCGGTCCCTCGAACACCGCC
>CAYTAG010000279.1:0-3985 GCA_964435625.1 uncultured Halobacteriales archaeon
CGATGCTCTCGGAGACGTACCACTCCGTCTCCGACACCGGCAACCAGGTGTTCCTGCTGGTCGGCATCTTCTACGGCGGCCAGGAGCGCGACCGGCGGCACCCCTTCGGCTACGGCAAGGCGCAGTTCTTCTACGCCTTCCTGGTGAGCGTCATGCTGTTCGGCATCGCCGGCTGGGAGAGCATCAGGAACGGCTACGAGGCAATCGTCCACGGCCAGGTCCACCTCCTGGGCGGGAAGGAGACGGTGTTCGGGTACACGTTCCCCTCCGTGTGGGTCAACTACGCGGTGCTGCTGGGCGCCATCGTCTTCGAGACCTACGCGTTCGTCAAGGCGTACAAGGCGACGAAGGCCGAGATCCGCGAGCGCGAGTGGAGCGGCTTCGTCGAGGCGTTCCGCAAGACCAGCAACGTCACCACCCTCACGGCGCTGATCGAGGACACCATCGCGCTGGCGGGGCTGGTGCTTGCGCTGATCGGCATCTACCTCACTCAGGTCACCGGCGACCCCGTCTACGACGCCGCCTCCGCGCTGTTGATCGGCATCCTGCTGATGGGGTTCGCCCTGGCGCTGGCCTGGGAGAACAAGCGCCTGCTGATCGGCGAGAGCATCCCGAAGGCGGTCGAGCGTGACCTCCGCGGCGTCGTCGAGGACTTCGACGGCGTCACCGGAGTCGACGGCTTCCGGACCGTCTACTTCGGCCCGGGCGCCGTGCTGGTGACCGGTGACGTCGCCTTCGACCCCGAACTGGACGCCGGCGAGATCGACGACCGCATCTCCGCAATCGAGGACGCGATCAAGGAGGCCGAAGCCGACGTCCAGAAGGTGTACATCGAACCGGAGGTGTGAGGCGAACGTGTGACCTCGCGCGGGCCGTCGCCGCCAGCGAGCGGTTGAGTGCCGCAGTCGACCCCGAGGAAGTCGCCGACCGGAACTCCGCGGAACTCGTCCGGGAGTGGCGCGACCGCCGGTAGGGACGATGACTCACGCCGCGTAGTATCCCCCGGATTCCTTCTGCTGGCGGTCCGTCCGGCTACCGGGCCCGTTCGCCCGCGGCCGGCCGGTATCGGGCCCTGCCGGGGGATCGCCGCCTGCCGTCGTGGCGTTACGTTCCTCCCTTGCCGTTTCCACGTCCGTTTCTGCTCCCGTTCCCACCGCCGTTTCCGTCGTTGCCACGACCGTTGCCGTCGTCGCCACGTCCGTTTCCATCGTTGCTGCCGTCGTCACCACCGCTGCCGTTCTTTCCGTCGTTCCCGCGGCCGTTCCCACCGCCATCACTGTTCCCGCCGTTACGTCCGCTCCCGTTTCCTCGGCCGTTCCCGTTCCCACGACCGTTGCCGTTTCCTCGGTCGTTTCCGTTGCCATTTCCACGGCCGTCGTCGTTGCCGTTGCCGTTACCGTTCCCCTTTCCGCGGCCGTTCCCGTCACCGTCGCCGTTGCCACGACCGTTACCGTTTCCACGGCCGTTTCCATTGCCGTTGCCGCGACCGTTCCCGTTTCCACGGCCGTTACCGTTCCCACGGTCATCGTCGTTCCCGCGGTCGTCGTCGTTTCCGTTGCCCAGCGGCGTGACGCGGAACCGGACCGTCGCGGCGTCGACGTAGCCATTGCCGTCGTCCGCGGTCAGGTCAACCTCGTAGTCGCCCGGCTCGGCGTCGTCGGGAATTTCGACGGTGAGCGTCGGCCGGACCTTCTCCTCGGGGGCCAGCGCCCACCAGAACCACTCCCGGGTCTCGGCTCGCCACGCACCACCGAAGTCGTCCCGGGACACCTGCAACCAGCCCTCGGGAAGCGACCCGACCTGTATCACGGGCGCGTCGCGAGGGCTGCTGTCGCTCTTGTTCAGCAACATGAACTCGGCGGTGACCCGCTCGCCGGCTTTCCCCTGGACCGTCCGGGGCGTCGGCTGGAGCTTGAGGGGATCGTTCGGCAGGTCGCCCCGGCGGCGCTCGGCGGGGTTATCCATCCTTGACCCCCCAATCGGTCTCCTCCTGGAAGAGGTCCCAGGAGTCGTTGTACCCGGTGGTCAGCTCCTGGAGCGTGTCCGTGTCCAGCGTTTCGCCGCCCGTCCCGGGCACCGGCTCGTCGGCCGCCCACAGGTCACGGCTCGTCTTCAGGTCCTCACCGTCCAGGACGTCGTCGCTCCCCCTGACCGCCGTCTCGGTCTCCCTCTCTCCGACCTCGAACGACCGCCACATTGCGTCTTCCGTGTTCGCTTTCGTCTCGACCTGGAGCTTCACGACGTAGCAGCCCTTCTCGAAGGACTCCTCGAACGTCTCCCCGGACCGCGTGAACTGCTTCGTGACCGGGACGATCCCCTCGCAGTCGTAAGTCCAGACGGACCATTCGTAGGAATCGATGGTCATCCCGCGGTTCCTGGTGTCCGAGGCGTCGAAGCGCACCGTCTCGCCGTCGTTCGGTAACTCCGGATCCATCGTGAAGTCCGCGGCCGGGGGTTTGATCGACCTGTACGCGAAGTCGACCGGGACGTTCGTCGTGACGTGTTCGGACTCCGGGTCGGGCGAGAGCGGTTTCGGCTGGTACTCGACGTTCCGCGGGTACGACTGGTCGCCGTCGGACGGCGGGGGCGCCCCGGGCACCTCGATCTCCCACTGCGGCGCGGCGTTGAACTGCGCCGGCTGGGAGCCCGAGTGGCTGGTTCTGCCCGGCCCCTGGACATCGTGGTGGGACTTGACGGTGAACGTTCCCTTCTTGTTCGGGTCGGGTGGGGCGTACACGTCGAACAGCATCTGGTGGCCGATGCCGGGCCCGTTGCTCGGATCGTAGTCCTTCTCGAATCCGCGCGTGAACGTCACCTCCGGTTCCGGCTGCTCCTCGCCGGACAGCAGGATGTCGAGGAGCCCGACCCCGACCATCCCGAGACCACAGGTGACGGGGTTGCTGCAGGCCCACGCGATGGCGAAGGTGGCGCCCATCTTGAACAGTTCCTCCATGGCCGCGTTCATCGCCTCCTCGCTCTGTTCGTCCTGGGCCCGCTGTATCGCGACCTGGTAGTCGTCGAAGGTGGCCCGCAACGACCTGTCGGACCCCCCGGCGGTCTTCGCCAGCAGTTCCATCATCGGCATCTCGCCGAGGAGGTCCTCGTCGCAGTCGCCCGTCTCGCACTGGACCTCGACCTCCGTCTGCAGGAGTTCCTCGAACGCGTCGGGGTGGAAGAAGTGAAACAGGTTCCCGTTGCGCCGCAGGGAGACGGCGACGTTTTCCCTGTGAACGGGCCCCTGCTCGGATTCGGCCACGTCGACCTCTATCCGGCCGCTCTGGACCTCGCTGCCCGGTTCGAGGTCGCCCACGGGATCGGAATCGATGGACCCGGGCGACCCGTCGGACCCCGGGTCCTCGTCGACGTGGAACGTGTAGCTGTGGAGGACGAACGTGTGTTTCCAGGCCCCGGACCGTTCGGAATCGCCGGCCGGGTTCCCGTAATCGGACCACTGGCCCCCGAGGTAGGCGATGCTGTGGTGGGTCCGGTAGTAATCCCTGTCGGCGACGTACCCCGACCGGTACTCGGTGTCGACGGCCCCGTCGGTGTGGTTTAAGATCCAGGACGCCTCCGAGAGCCGCGTGTCCCAGTCGGTCTGGGTGCGCGTCCGCATGGCCTGGCCCCCCACGCCGTCGCCCGACCCCGCGTGGTCGAATTCCCCGTCGCCGCCCGGGTCGACGTCGGCGAGGTCCCCGTCCGGGTCGAGTCTCCGGAGGATCGACTGCCTGTTCGGGATCGTACTCGAATCGCCGTCGTGGTGTCCGCTCATGTGTTCGCCTCGATGTCGGTCAGTCGGTCTGCGTTCGGTGCTGTCCGGGGGGCGGTGAGTCGGTTTGTGGTCGGTGCTGTCCGGGGGACGGTTCGTCCGGTCATGCTACTCGACCACCGTCACCCTCACCGAGGTACTGTCCGTCAACCCGTCCTCGTCGGTGACGGTCAGCGAGACGGTGTAGGTCTCCCGGGAGGTGCCGGCCGGCAGCGAGAA
>CAYTAG010000280.1:0-3973 GCA_964435625.1 uncultured Halobacteriales archaeon
TCGCCGCACTCGGCGGCATCTTCGCCGAGAAGAGCGGCGTCATCAACATCGGCCTGGAGGGGCTGTTGATCGTCTCGGCGTTCACCGCCATCGCGGTCGGGCACGTGGTCGGCGGCACCGACGCCTCCACGGGCGCCCTCTGGCTCGCCTTCCTCGTGGCGGTGCTGGCCAGCACGCTCATGGTCGCGGTGTTCGCCGTGATCACCATCCGCTACAAGGCCGACCAGATCATCGCGGGCCTGGCCGTGTGGTTCGTCGCCCTGGGACTGGGGCCGTTCCTCGCTCGGGTCCTCTGGGGCACCGTCAACAGCCCGAGCGTCGCCACGCTGGGGACCTGGAACCTCGCCGTGGCGCTGGAATCGGTCCCCCTCGTCGGGCCGCCGCTGGTGGCCGCGCTAGCGGCGATCCCGGACGCCGTCGCAGCCGTACCGTACGTCGGTTCGCGCGTCGCGGGTCCGCTGGAGTCGACCCTGGACTTCCTGTTCGAGGTGCTGTTCACCGCCGGGCCGACGGTGTACATGATGCTGGTGGCGGTGCCGCTGTCGTGGTACGTGCTCAACCGGACCCGGTACGGCCGCTGGATCCGCGCCAGCGGCGAGAACCCGAAGGCCCTGGACACCGCCGGGGTCAACGTCACCCGGGTCCGGTACGCCAGCGTCCTGCTCTCGGGCGCGCTGGCGGGCGTCGGCGGCGCCGCCCTCGCGCTCGACCAGGTCGGCCAGTTCATCGGCAGCGGCCAGACGATGGTGAACGGCCGCGGCTGGATCGGCATCGTCGCGTACCTGTTCGGCAACTACAACCCCCTCGGCGCGTTCGGCGCCTCCTTCCTGTTCGCGGCGCTGCAGGCGTTGCAGTTGCGCGTCCAGCAGGTGCCGTTTCTGGACCTGCCGTCCGAACTCGTCCGGATCGTCCCGTTCGTCACCGTCGTCGTCGTGCTGGCGCTGGTCGGCCGGACCCGCGTGCCCGACGCCGCCGGCGAACACTACGAGTCCGGCGAGGAGTGACCGCGGTCCACGGCGAGCGTTTCGGATCGTTCACCTTTCGATGACGTGAACGTAACCTGCTGACGCCAATGTCACCAAACGGATATATAGGTTCGCCTTCGAACCAGGTAGTGCAATGAAATCTAACGTCGTATTCGAATCCGTCGGAACCGCCCGCGAACGAGGCCGGTCGATCCCGGGGGTGGGCGCCTGATGGCGACCGGCGTCGAGGAGGTACTGTTGCTGGTCGGTCGGGTCCTGTTCGGCGGCGTCGTCGCCTTCATGGGCCTGAACCACTTCGTGCAGACCGACTCGATGACGGGTTACGCCGAGCACAAGGGCCTGCCCGCGCCGAAGTTCTCGGTGCTCGCGTCGGGCGCGGTCCTAGTGCTCGGCGGCCTGGGCATCGTGGCGGGGGCGTTCCCCGTCGCCAGCGGGGTCGCGGTCGCGGCGTTTCTCGTGGTCGCCGCGGTGACGATGCACGACTTCTGGGCGGTCCCCGAGGACCAGAAACAGGACGAGATGACCCACTTCCTGAAGAACGCGGTCATGGCGGGCGGGGCGCTCGTCGTCGCCGCAATCGGCACCCAGAGCTGGGCGTACAGCCTCGGAATCGGCCTGTTCTGAGCCGCGAGGAACAGGTATATTCGGCTTCCACCACTACCACAGCTATGACCGACGACGTGCCCGTCTCCGCGGAGAAACCGGACAGCCCGTTCCACACGACCGGCACCGACCACATTACCGTCTGGGGGAGCAACGCCGAGGACACCATCGCGTTCTACCGGGACCTGCTGGGCATGCCGCTGGTGTTGCGCCAGCCGAACCTGGACGACCCCTCCCAGACGCACCTGTTTTTCGACACCGGCGACGGCCGCATCCTGACGTTCTTCGTCAGCGACGACCGGCCGTCCGCCCGGGGGCAACGCCCCGGGGTCGGCGGCGTCCACCACCTCTGTTTCAGCCTCGACCCCGGGGAGTACGAGGACGTGATGGCCGCACTGGACGACGCCGGCCACGGCTACAACGTCTTCGACCGCGGCGTCTTCCACTCCATCTACACCCAGGACAACAACGGCCTGGTCGTCGAACTGTCGGCGGACAAGTGGGCCATCCCGGACGACCGCCGCGGCGAGGTGCTGGCGACCGCCCAGCGCATCCGCGAGGCCGAGGGCGCCGACTACGCGAAGGACGAACACGTGGAGGCCGCCCTCGACGAACTGGGGATCGACGCCGAGAAGTACGACCTCCCGGACGCCGACACCGGCACCGGCATGTAGTGCCCCGATGCCCGCCAGCACCCCGACCCCCGCGGCCGACGTGACCCACCCCGGCGGGATGGACGCGGACCGCGTCTTCCCGACCGGGGACCGCGACCACCTCGATCCGTTCGTCCTGTTCGAGCGGTTCCACATCGGACCGAACCAGGGGTTCCCGACCCATCCCCACCGCGGGTTCGAGATCGTCTCGTACGTGCTGGCGGGCGGGATGGCCCACGAGGACTCCATGGGCCACGCCAGTACGATCCAGGCCGGCGACGCGATGGCCATCACCACCGGCAGCGGCATGGAGCACTCCGAACTCCCGGCCGACGACGCGCCCTGTAGCGGCCTCCAGTTGTGGGTCGACCTCCCGCGGGAGCACAAAGACGCCGACCCGTCCTACCGGGAGGCGTCGAGCGAGCGACTGCCGACCGGGGAGACCGGGGGCGCGACGATCACGACCGTGGTCGGCGAGGGGTCGCCGCTCGCGCTGCGGACCGAAATGACCTACCGCGACGTCGCGGTGGCCGGCGACTGGACCTGGGACGTGCCCGATGGCCGGGTCGGGTTCTGTTTCGCCGTCGCCGGGGAGGGGAACGTCGACGGGGAACCGATCACCGCCGGCGAGTTCGTCACCGCCGAGGGGCCGGCGTCGTCGACGCTCTCGACCGCGTCGGACCTCCGGGTCGTCGCCGTCGACGGCGTCCCCCACGGCGAACCGATCCGCCAGCGCGGGCCGTTCGTCAAGTAGGTGGCCCCGGCACCGGGGGAGTCCCGGTTTCGCTTGGTCACCTGGTTCGATCCGGAACCTATATCTCCGATTGTCGACAACGTTCGGTCACGTGACTCCCGAACCATCCACCGAGGGTCGGCCCGGAGCGAACGCGGAGGAGGCCAACGCCGACGCCTGCCCCATCGTCGAGGCAATCGAGGAGATCGGCTCGGAGTGGCGGCTGATCGTGTTGCACGACCTGCAGGGCGGCGAGAAGCGGTTCAACGAACTCAAGCGGTCGACGGCGGCCAGTTCCCGGACCCTCTCGCGGGTCCTGGACGACCTCCAGGACGCGGGCCTGGTCGAGCGCCGCGTCGAGGAGCAACCCATCGCGACCTACTACAGCGTCACCGAGAAGGGGGCGGCGCTGTGTCCGGTCCTGGACGGACTCGAGGAGTGGGCCGACGAGTGGGTGGACGCCGAGTAGCGGGGAGCCAGACGGCAGCCGCGACGATGGCAACCGCGGCCCGGAACGCCGACGGCGGCGACTCCGGCCGGGAGTCCGCCGGAGTGCACCCCGCCGGAGCTTATTTCAGCGGCCGAACCAAAGCGCGGGCATGGACGACCTCATCGAGGCCGCACGCGAGGTCCACGGCAACGCCTACGCGCCGTACTCGGAGTACCCCGTCGGCGCGGCCCTCGAAACGGCGGACGGGACGGTGTTCACCGGGTGCAACGTGGAGGTGGTCAACTTCTCCAACAGTCTCCACGCCGAGGAGGTGGCGCTGGGCGAGGCGATCAAGCGCGGCCACGACGGGGTCGCCCGGATCGCCGTCTCTTCTGCCGCCCGCGACGGGGTCACGCCCTGCGGGATGTGCCGCCAGACGCTCGCGGAGTTCGCCGGCGAGGACCTACAGATTCTCTGCGACGAGGGCGATTCCGTCGCGGAGTACACCCTCGGGGAACTCCTCCCGGCGACGATGACCCAGGAGATGGTGGAGTAACGGAGCGGGCAG
>CAYTAG010000281.1:0-3964 GCA_964435625.1 uncultured Halobacteriales archaeon
TCGCCGACGCCATCGGCGTCACGGCCCAGGCGGTCAGCGACTACCTCGGCGAACTGGACGAACGCGGCCACGTCAGCAAACACGGCCGCGGCCGCTACGAGGTCACCCAGGAGGGCGTCGACTGGCTCATCACCCAGACCGCGGACCTCCGGGAGTTCGTCGACTTCGTCTCCGAGGAGGTCGTCGGCGGCGTCGAGGTCGAGGCGGCCATCGCCACCGACCCCGTCGAGGAGGGCGACCCGGTCGGCCTGAGCATGCAAGAGGGCGTCCTGCACGCGACGCCCGGGACCGGAGAGAAGGATGGAGACGGGGGTAGAAACGATGCGGGGAACGGGGACGGCGCCACCGCCGTCGCCGTCACCGACGCCGACCCCGGCGAGGACGTGGGCGTGACCGACTTCGAGGGCATCCTGGAGTTCGACCCCGGGGCGGTCACGGTCGTCGTGGTGCCGCCCGTCGCGGACGGCGGGAGCCGCGCCGTGGATCACGACCGCATCGCGGGACTGGCCGACGAGGCCGACCTCGTCGCGGCCGCGGGGACCGAGGCGCTAATTGCCGCCCGCGCGGCCGACCAGGACCCGGCGATCCGGTTCGGCGCGGGCGAGGCGGTCCGGGAGGCCGCGACCAAGGGTCTGGACGTGGTGCTCGTCGCCACGACGACCGCACTGTCGGGGGTCACCACGACGCTCCGGGAGGGCGACGTCAGCTACGAGGTCCTGGACGAGCGGGCGTAATGCGGCCGTCGACGGGGGAACGAGCACAGTCTTTTAGTCGGTCGGGTCGTGGGGGGCAGGTAGGCGGTGAGTCACGTGGACCTGGACGAGTACCTGCGCGAGGACGAACCGGCCCTGGAGACGGTCCCGGCGAGCACGGGCGGCGTCGAAGCCGTTGACGGGACGCTCGCGGTGACCCCGGACAGGGTCGTGTTCGTCGCCGACGGGCGCACGACCGACGTGGCCGTCGACGACGTCACCGCACTGCAGTACGACGCCCCCGCGTTCCCGCTATGGAACGCGGTCGGCGGCGGCGTGCTCGTCGCAATAGGCCTCTTACTCCTGTTCGTCTCCGTCTCGGGCGTCGGCCAGCCGGTGAGCACGATCATGGGCGGCCTGCTGCTCGTCGTCGGCGCCGCGCTGCTGGCGCTCGGGACCGTCGGCGACCGGGCCGCGACCCTGGAGGTGTACACGCCCGCGCGAGCGTTCGAATTCGCGTCGACCGAGACGGAGGCGCTGGCCGCCGTCCCGGGGGCGATCAGGAGCACCGACGGCGAGGAACCCGAGCAAGCGTAGGAGGCCGAGAATCGGCCGGCAACTACTCGCCGTGTGCCTCGACGGCGCGGGCGAGTCGGCGGACCCCCTCGCGGAGTTCGTCGTCGTCCACGTAGGTGAAGTTCAGCCGCGCGGTGTTGCGCGCCGGATCGCCAGCGTAGAACGGCTCGCCGGGGATGAACGCGACGCCCTCGTCGAGGGCGTCCTCCAGCAGTTCCGACCCGTCGACCCCCTCGGCGAACGTCAGCCACAGGAACATCCCGCCCTCCGGGCGGTTCCACTCGACGCCGGCCGGCATCTCCTCGTCCAGCGCCGCCAGCATCAGGTCCCGCTTGTCGCGATACAGCGCCCGCGTGTCCGCGAGTTGCTCGTCGATCCGTCCGGTCGCCAGGTACTCGCGGGCGACGTGCTGGGCGAACACGCCGGTCATCAGGTCCACGGGCTGTTTGAGCAGTTTCAGCTTCCGGATCACCGGCTCCGGTGCGACGGCCCACCCGAGCCGGAACCCGGGCGCGAGCACCTTCGAGAACGTCCCCAGGTGGACCGTGTGCTCCGGCGCCAGCGACAGGTGCGGGTCGACCGGATCGCCCTCGTAGCGGAGCGCGTCGTAGGGCTGGTCCTCGACGATGACGACGTCGTGCTCGCGGGCGAGGTCGGCCAGGTGCTCCCGGCGGGCCGCGGTCGTCGTCGCCCCCGATGGGTTCTGGAAGGTCGGGACGGTGTAGACGAACGCGGGGTCGGTCGATTCGAGGCGCTCGGCCAGCACCTCGACCTGGAGGCCGTCCTCGTCGACCGGGACCGTGACGTACTGCGGACTCGCCACGCGGTCGAACGCGGTCAGCGCGGCCACGTACGTCGGCGCGCCGACGGCCACCTCCTCGCCCGGGTCGAGGAACGCCCGCGCGGCGAGGTACAACCCCTGCTGGGACCCCGCGGTGATCAACACGTTCTCGGCGGTCACGTCGGCCCCGTGGCGCTCGCGCAGGCGCCGAGCCACCTGCTGGCGGAGTTCCGGGTCGCCCTGGGTGGTCCCGTACTGCAGCGCCTCGCCCGCGCGGTCGGCTAGCGCCCGCTCCGCGAGGTCCGCGACGGCGTCCGCGGGGAACGTGGCCTCGTTGGGCCACCCCGCGCCGAAGGAGATGACGTCCCGGCCGGCGATGCGGTCCGCGACTTCGCGGATGGCGATGGGAGAGAGGTTCGCCGCGGTGTTGGAGTAGAACTGCTCGTAGTTCATGCGGTCGGGTTGGGTGGGGGGTGGGTTGAGGGTTTTGGAGGCGGCGAGGGGAGCGTGATTGGCGGTTTCTGGAGCCGACGGCACGGTGCGAATCTTCTTGAGGGATGGCGGGGCCACCTCGTCGCGGACCGGCTGGCGGTTCGAACGAAGAATGACCGGATACGACGTTACGCCGCCTCCGGATCGGCTGTCGGATCGCGTACAGATTCGCACGGCGTTCTCCACGGAACGGGGCGAGGTGACGCAGTTTCTGGTCCAGCTGGAGTACTGGCATGGAGGCGATTGGCAAGAGGTCGTCCGCTACGACCACGACCGTGACGCTCCTGGCGGCCACGACGTGACCGAGGAGGGGTTGCACCGCGACGTGTACAGGAATGGTGAAAAGTACACGACGGAACCCGTGACGCCGCCGATTCCGGCGGGCGAAGCGTTCAATTACGCCAAAGATGACTTACGAGAGAAACTCCAACGGTTCACCGAGAGGTTCAAACGATGGCACGGGGTGAACGGGGAGACGGACCTGTAGGCGGGGAGGACTACGAAGTGATGAAAGAGCGGCTCGACGAGCACTTCGAGAAGATGCAGAAGTTGCTGGAGCGGGAGCTAGAGGAGTCCCGCTCCGAAGAGTGACGACCCGTTCTCCGCGTACACCGTCCCGGCGTCGCTCGATCCGGTCTCAACCGGCCGCCCGGGGAACCGACGGCAGACCGCGGAGTCGTTCGAACCTGCCGCGGTACGCGACCCAGACGGCCGTCGCGACGGCGAGCACGACGGCGACGTGACCGAGCGGTTCGAGCAGGTACGGCAGCCAGAACTCCAGCGGGGCCGAAGCGCGGTAGACCTGGGCGACCGCGAGCGGTAGCTCCACGGCGACGACGAGCGCGGTGCCGGCGACGGCTGCCGTGGAAACCCGCTCGGAGCCGACGACGAGCAGCACGGCCAGCAGCAGCGTCGCCGTCCAGAGTAGCGAGAACGGCAGGCCCCGGAGCGTGGCGAGCAGTACGTCGCTCCCCGACCGGTCCGCGAACGAGGGGAGTACGAGGCTCCTGAATGCAGTGAAGAGCAGTGACGCGAGCAGGCCGGCCAGCAGCGCCGTGAGGAGTGCCCCCGAGGTCGACGTCGGTTCCAGGGACCTTCATACGGGGGCGTCGAATTACGGTCGAATAAGGGTTCCGTACGGCGATAGGGTGGTGGTCTCCCCCGGACGTCGTCCCCGGTCACCGAAGCGTTCCGTCGTCCCGAAGCGTTCCGCGTCCCGAAGCGTTCCGCGTCCCGAAGCGTTCCGCGTCCCGAAGCCTACCGTTGTTCACGCTGGTACGACTTCCAGGGTTCGAATCCGCCTGGCGGTACGCTTCGCTCGTCACGTCCGTTCCTCGCAGAAGCGATGGGCCAGAGCGGATTCGAACCGCCAACTTCCACCTTATCAGAGTGGCGCTCTACCTGGTTGAGCTACTGGCCCGCA
>CAYTAG010000282.1:0-3899 GCA_964435625.1 uncultured Halobacteriales archaeon
CCCACGTCACCCAGGAGCACAGCGAGGCGAGCAACATCAAGTCCAAGCAGACCCGCACGAACGTCCAGGACGCGCTGACCAGCATCAAGGACCGCCTGAAGTACTACAAGGAACCGCCGGACAACGGCATGGTGCTGTTCTCGGGCGCGGTCGATGCCGGCGGCGGCCGGACGGACATGATCACCGAGGTGCTGGAGAACCCGCCGCATCCGGTCGAGTCGTTCCGGTACCACTGCGACTCCGCGTTCCTGACCGAACCGCTGGAGGAGATGCTGGCCGACGAGGGCCTGTTCGGCCTGATCGTGCTGGACCGCCGCGAGGCCAACATCGGCTGGCTGCGGGGCAAGCGCGTCGAACCGGTGAAGTCGACCACGTCGCTGGTCCCCGGCAAGCAGCGCAAGGGCGGCCAGTCCCAGAAGCGGTTCGAGCGACTCCGCATCGAGGCCATCGACAACTTCTACCAGGAGGTCGCGGGGATGGCCAACGAACTGTTCGTTCCGAAACGGCACGAACTGGAGGGCGTGCTGGTGGGCGGTCCCTCGCCCACCAAAGAGGAGTTCCTCGACGGCGACTACCTTCACCACGAACTGCAGGACAACGTGCTGGGCAAGTTCGACGTCGCCTACACCGACGAATCCGGGCTGTACGACCTGGTCGACGCCGCCCAGGACGCGCTGGCCGACGCCGAGGTGATGAAGGACAAGGCGGAGATGGAGGAGTTCTTCAAGGAACTGCACGAGGGCGACCTGGCGACCTACGGGTTCGGGCCGACCAGGGAGAACCTGAACATGGGTGCGGTCGACCGCCTCCTCATCTCCGAGGACCTCCGGAAGGACGTCGTGACCTACGAGTGTCCGGACGGCCACGTCGACCGCGAGATGATCGACAGCCACACGTCCACGTCCGAGCACACCTGCGGAACCTGCGGCGAGACGGTCCCCGCCGAGGACGCCGAGCGCGAGGACGCCATCGAGCACCTGATGAAGTTGGCCGAGCAGCGCGGGACGGAGACGAAGTTCATCTCCACGGACTTCGAGAAGGGCGAACAACTCCTGCAGGCGTTCGGCGGCGTCGCCGGCATCTTGCGGTACTCGACGGGCGTCTGATCGGCCTTTTCTGTCGATCGGGGAGTACGGGAGTGACGAGGTGGCTCGTAGCTGAGTTACGTATGCCCGTAGCTGAGTTACATATCTATCTATCGGGCGCGCGCGAGGGCCGGGAGAGGGCCGGGGTCTCCGGCGAGCCTGCGAGCCGGAGGCTCGTCAGCGCTTGCTCTGACGGCGCCCTCGGCGGTCGGGCGCCGGCCCGAACCCGCGGTTGGGGAGGGCGAGGACATCCCTAGGTCTTGCGTGCCGCTAGCGTTGGCCGGATCGAACGTGATTCGACGGCCACTGGACATAGGGATACCACAACCTCCCCAACCGACTGCGTTACTCAGTCGCTTCGCTCCCTGCGTTACTCATCCCTCGCGCGCGTTCCTCGCACGCGCCACCGCAAAAGAACGCCACGACGGGGACACGGAACCCCACTATCCCCGCATCTGTTCGAACTGCCGATACCGCCGCGGCAGGTCGACGGCCGGGTCCAGATCGGGGTCGGCCGCCAGCCGCTCGAACGCCAGCGCGGGGTCGACGCCCGCCCGCTCGGCGCGCTCGACCAGCGCCTCGATGGCCCGCCGGTTGCTGGCGACCGAATCCAGCAGCGAGGCGGCCAGCAACAGCGCCGTCGCCGCGTCCTCGTCGGCCGGCAGCGCGTCGCTGATGGCCCCCACGTCGCCGGTGGTGTCGGTCACAACTCCGCCGGACCGTTCGGGCGCGTCCTGGATACGGAGACAGGACGGACAGACGGTAACAATCGACGGCCCGTCGGCGTCGTTCGTAGACGCGGTGTCGATCGCGGCCGCAGCGTACTCCCTGAGGTCATCCGGAACGGCGACTGCGACCGTCCCGGCGTCACACGCTGAACAGGCCATGTCGACAGGTCGGCCCATCGGTGGATAAAGGTGGCTACCCCGGGCCGGGCTTCCCTCGTATCTACGATCACCTCGTATGAATACGCGGACTATTACAACTCGTCTACGGCTGGACTGAGGCGGGTCGAACTAGAGGGAGACATCGGCGTCGATTCGCTGGATTGATCCGTATCAACTCGGCTATTTCGTCCGTTAGATAGCCCGATAAAGCATTTACAACCGTCTAGCGCTATACTACGAAATATGAACGAAAAACGGATCCTCCTTACCGGAATCGCAGTTGCGGTCTTGCTGGCCGGAGCGGTAAGCGCGACGACCGGATCGACGGCCTTGCTGGCGGCGACGCCGACGGGCGCCGCGATCTATCTGGTGGTCGGCGTCGCCGTCCCGCAGTTGCTGCTCGGACGACGGACTGGCGACCAAACCCGGATCGCACTGGCGCTTCTGGCCAGCGTCGCTGGCGGCGTAGTGTTCGTCATCGGGGAGTTTACCCGGACGACGCTGGCTGGAGCAAGGTTCGTCGACGTGCTGGCGATCCTCGTCGTCGGAGTACTCCTCGGGACGGCGGTCCGGGAGTTCCGTCGTGGCTACGCCGAAGCGAGAGCCCGGAACGGCTGAGAAAGCGAATCGACTGGCCCAGGGGCCGAGAGTCAGTCCTCGCCCGGGACCGCTTCGACGGCTTCCCGCTCGGCTTCGGCCTCGGCGGCCTCCTCCTCGGCTTCCTTCTTGGCCTTGATCTTCTTCAGCCGGAAGATCTCCTCGCGCTCTTGCTCCTCGAGTTTCTGGTCGATGTACTCTTTGGCCTCCCGCAGTTCGGGGAGGAGCTTGAACTCCAAGGCGTTGACCCGGCGCTTGGTCGTCTCGATCTCGTCGAGCATCCGGCGCATCGCGGTCTCGACCTCCGCGGCCAGGATGATCGTCTCCAGCAGTTCCTCGTAGGCCTCCGCGGCCTCGTCGATGCGGGCGCTGGACCCCATGACGCCGTAGCCCCGCTGGTCCAGGGACTTGCGGACGCGGGTGGACTCGATCTGGGGCACGTACACCCCCATGATGGACTTGCTCTGGGTGGTGATCTCGGGGTGTTCCTTCAGCGCGGCCGCGGCCCCCCGGACGGCCACGTCGCCCTCCATCGCGCGGGCCATGTTGATCTTGCGCTGGGCGCGCTCGTAGTCCCCTTCCAGGTTGGAGCGGACGTCCTTCGCCTGGTCGAGGATGTCCATGAACTCCATGATGAGGCCGTCGCGCTTTTGCTCCAGGGTGTCGTGGCCACGCTCGGAGAGCTCGATGCGGTCCTCGATCTCCATCAGGTTCTTCCGCGTGGGCTTGACGTCCTCGGCCATTACCCGGGGGTAGTGGTCCACGACGGATAACTGTTTACAGACGAAGCGAGGGCACTGTTCAGTTACGCAATGGTGGCCGGCACAGCCGCCGGACGGTGGTGGCCAGCACGACCACCGGTCAGCGGTGACCGGCACGGCCGCATTCGAAGGTGACCGGCACAGCCGGCGGATGAGGGTGGCCGACGCGATCCAGGCCGGGTGGGGCTGAAAGGGGCCGCGCGCTCGACCCCGCCCGGACGACGCAAGCACCGCAGGAGCGACTGAGCGAAGCGAAGGAGCGAACGAGGAGCGCAGCGAGGGTCCCGCGAGCGTGCGAGCGACCCAGCGAGAGCTTGCCTCTCGCCCGCCGCGGCGGGTCGAGCGTGCGGGGGCTTTCGAAGTGGCCTCAACACAGCACCTGGCTTATCTGAACACTGCCCGAAGCGAGGGCAGCCGGGTCGGCGGACGCAGGAACCGACGGCACTGCCGTCCCTACGGGTTCGGCACCGCCACCTCGGCCACGATGGGCAGGTGGTCCGACGGCCAGCGGCCGTCCCAGTGGTCCGCCAGCGCGCCGTACTGGGCGACCGCCAGCCCCCGCACGAACG
>CAYTAG010000283.1:0-3884 GCA_964435625.1 uncultured Halobacteriales archaeon
CATGTCCATCTCCTCCGGGCGCTCGACGGGCGACGGCACCCCGTCCTTGTGGTACGTGGGCCGCATGTTCACGTACAGGTCCAGCTTCTGGCGCAGCGCGACGTTCAGGCTCCGGTAGCCCGCGCCGACCGGCGTCGTCAGCGGCCCCTTGATGGCCACCCGGAACTCCCGGATGGCCTCGACCGTCTCCTCGGGGAGGTTCTCGTCGTAGCGCTCCCGCGCGCTCTCGCCGGCGTACAGCCGCATCCAGTGGACGTCCCGCCCGGTCGCCCGCGCGGCGGCCTCCAGCACCTTCTGCGCCGCGGGCGCGACGTCCACGCCCGTGCCGTCGCCGTAGATGATGGGTACGATGGGCTCGTCCGGAACCGATAGCTCGCCCGTCTCCTCGTCGGCAAGCGTGACCGGCTCGCCGCCCTCGGGTACCTCCACGATGTCGTAGCTCATGTCGTCCGTAGAATCGGATGACGGCGGTAAAAGGGCTGCCATTCGCGCGGGTGTTGCCGTGCCGCATAGCAGCCGGATATAGTTTTTATATTACCGATAGATTTAATACAATATTTGCCAACTAGGTTTCGGGATAATACATGACGCCGAATCCCACCACGGACGGAACAGCACGCTGTCACCGCCCAGTCTCGACCGCGGGGTGGCCGCGATGACCGACGACGCGGGCGGCGGGCGAGCAAACGCGCCGCCGGACGACGCGGCAGGTGCGTCGGCGGACGACCGACCGAGCGCGTCGATGGACGAGCGAGGAGGCGCTTCGGCGGACGACCAGGACGGCACGGCCGCGGCCGACGGAAGGGACGCGCCGACCGACGGCGGGGTGAGCCGCCGGCGCGTCCTCGAAGGGGCCGCGGCGAGCGGCCTCGCGGGGCTGGCGAGCGCCGGCCCCGCCGTCGCCGCCGGATGCGACCTGACCGTCCGCAAGACCCGGAGCGGCGGGTTCGCCTACGGCGGTCAGGGCACCTACACCATCGAGGTTTGCAACGTCGGGGCCGACCCCTGCACGGAGGTCGTCACGGTGACCGACGACCTCCCGGACGGCCTCTCCTTCGTCTCGGCGTCGGGAACCGGCTGGTCGGCGGGCGTCTCCGGCGGCACCGTCACGCTGACCCACCCCAACGACGCCGGCCTCGCGCCGGGGGCGTGCCTGCCCGACGTCACCCTGACGGTCGCCGTGGCGGACCGGGCGGACTTCCCGTCGGGCGAGGTGACGAACTGCGCCACCGTCGAGGCGGGCGACGACGTCAACCCCGACAACGACCGCGACTGCGACGCGGTCTGCGTCGCGGACACGCTGACGTTCCAGGGCGGCACGGAGGACCTCTTCGACGGCTCCACCGAGCCGACGGACCCGAGCAGCAACCTCCAGGCGAAGCTCGACAGCTACGCTGGCGGCCAGCGCGACTTCGACGAGGGCCGCGACAACAAGGTGTTCGGCCACTCGTTCGACCTCTTCCCGGACGATAGCCTCGGGGCCATCTGCGGCGCGGAGCTCCGCGTCCGCCTGCGCCCGGAGCGTAGCGGCCTCGAGTACAACGACCACTTCGTGCTCGGCTTCTTCAACGGCTCGGGGCTCGGCTGGCGGCGCTTCATCGGCGACCAGCCGAACGGCGGCGAGGACGGGCTGTTCGACTTCGAGTGGGAGACCAACAACAGCGCGACCGACACGGAGGACGGCCACGAGCTGACCCTCCAGCTCGACTCGCTGCCCCTCGAGGACGGCGGCAGCCAGGACATGATCCCCGCGCTGAACCAGTTCGGCCGCCTCGACGTGTTCGTCCAGGACGACACGGCGGTCGACTTCGCGGAGCTGACGGTTACCTACTGCTGTGACAGCACCGTCGAGCCCTGCGACCTCGTGGTCGACAAGCGCGAGTCCGCGGAGTTCACCGCGCGCGGCACCGGTCAGTACGAGGTGGTCGTCTCCAACGTCGGCGAGGCCGACTGCAAGGGTCCTATCACCGTCTCCGACGACCTGCCCGACGGGATGACGTTCGACGGTGCGAGCGGCTCCGGCTGGACGGTCACGTCGTCCGGCAGCGGCGGCTTCACGGCCGCGCATCCCGGTCCGGTGCCGGGTCCCGGCAGCCTGCCCCCGCTGACGGTGGACGTGACCGTGGACGGCGTCCGCCGGCTACCGGACGTCTCCCGACTGGAGAACTGCGTCACCGTGTCGGCCCCCGGCGACAGCGTCACCACGAACAACACGGACTGCGCGGTCACCGACTGCGTGTCCGGGCGGGCCGTCGTCCGTGGCGGCGTCCACGACGACTTCGACGACAGCGACCCGGAGCCGGCCGCCCCCAGGGACGGGCTCGCCGAGTTCATCGATAACAACTACGGGACCCGCCGGGAGTTCGACGACGACGGCTCCGACGCGGCCTTCGGCCACAGCTTCACGGACCTCCGGCCGACGGACCTGCTCGGCGAGATATGCGGCGCGACGCTGCACGTGCGGCTGCGCCCGGAGAGCTTCCTCGCCAACAACGACCGCATCCGGCTGGGGTTCTTCGAATCTAGCGGGGCGGTCGGCGACCGGTGGGGCCGGTCCATCGGCGACCTCGCCGGCGTCGAGTGGCGGCCGGCCACCGCGGGGGCCACGACCTTCCAGCTCGACCTCGAGAGCCTCGACAACGGGGACGGGACTACGACCGACCTCCTGGCGGCGGTGAAGCAGCGCGGCTTCCTCGACCTCTACGTCCAGGACGACACGGCCGTGGACTTCGCGCACCTCGAGCTGCACTACTGCTGCCCGGACGAGCCCACGGGCGAGTGCCAGCCCACCGTCGAGAAGGAGCTCGTCAGCCCGGCCCACTTCGGCGGGCAGGCGACCTACCGCATCGACGTCTGCAACGCCGGCGAGGGGGCGTGTCTCGGCCCCATCCGGGTCACCGACTTCCTTCCGGAGGGCATCACCTTCGCCACCGCGGGTGGCAGCGGCTGGACGGTCGTCGATAGCGCCGAAGGCGGCGTCACCCTCGAACACCCGGGGCCGCTGCTCGCGGGCGAGTGCCTGCCCTCGCCGACCGTGACGGTCGACGTGGGTCCGGCGAGCGAGTTCGGGTCGACGCCCGCGACGGTCGAGAACTGCGTCGAGCTCGAGACCGTCACCGGGTCCGCTCAGGCGTGTCTCCAGCACGACGTCACCGTCGAGCGGTGCGACCTCGACGTTCGCAAGCGCGTGGCAGAGCCCTTCGAGTTCGGCGGAACGGGCACGTACGTGGTCGAAGTCGTCAACAACGGCGACGGGGTCTGCGAGAAGTCCGTCACCGTGTCGGACGTCCTCCCGGACGGCATCCAGCTATTGGATGTCGGCGGCGACGGCTGGTCCGTCCAGCCCTCGGAGGGCTCGCTGACGGCCACCCACGACAACCCCGGTCTCGGGCCGGGGGAATCGCTCCCCTTCCTCGAGATCACTGTCGGCGTGGCGTCCCAGGACACCTTCCCGGGCGACGGGACCGTGCAGAACTGCGCGGTCCTCGAGCTGCCGGACGGCTCCGAGCCGGGGTGTGTGACCCACGTCATCGACTAGCGGGTCGCCGTCGTGCGGACCGCTTCGCCGGGCGACGGCCACTTCACCACTCCCCCCCCGCGCGGTCTACTTCTTCGGGAACGGCGCGACGCTACTTCTTCGGGAACGACTCGACGCTACTTCTTCGGGAACGACTCGACGCTACTTCTTCGGGAACGGCGCGACGCTACTTCTTCGGGAACGGCGCGACGCTACTTCTTCGGGAACGGCGCGACCAGCGACTGGAACAGCGCCCGCATGCGCTCCTCGGACTCCTGGTCGAGCTCGTCGTATCTGGTGAAGCCGGTGTGCTTCAGCACGCCCGGGAGCGAGACCGGGATGGCCTCGACGACGCCCTTCGCCGCGT
>CAYTAG010000284.1:0-3879 GCA_964435625.1 uncultured Halobacteriales archaeon
GAGAGCAAGCTCTCCCGAGCCTCCGCTCGTTTCACTCGCGGAGACACCGTCGGAGGCACGCTCCGACGAGCCCCCGCTCACATGCGTTCGCGGGAACCTCCCGCGCGTTGCTCGCGCGCGCCACCGCAAAAGACGCGTCCCCGTCACCGGTCCCAGTCACCGCGTCCCGCTACCGACGCGCGACGGTGCAAGAACGAAACCGCGACGACGAACGACGACGGCGAGGCTAGACGACGGAATAAACGCGAGAACGGGGTGACCTCAGTGGAGGATCGAGGTGGCGACGCCGGCCAGCTGATCCGCGTCGGCCTCCTCCAGTTCGTCGCGGCCGAGCTTCAGGCGCAGGCGCGGCCGGCCGACGTCGATGGGAACCTTCTCGGTGTCGATGATCCCCATGTCCTCCAGGCGGGTCTTCGTCCGCGAGAACGTCGCCTTCGAGGCGATGCCGACGTCCTCGCCCCACTTGCTGATGTCGTACAGCAGCTCCTCGTTTTTCGCGGCGACCAGAAGCGAGATGGTCACCTCGTCGAGGCCGTCGCCGTCACCACGGGCGGTGTCCAGCGACGCGAGGACGGCGTCGAAGTCCTCCTCGGCCTCGGGGCTGATGTCGTCGCCGAGGGTCTCGCGGACCCGGGTCAGCGGCGGCGTCCGGAGGTTGAACTCGCCGGCGTCGTCCCACTCGTGGTCGTAGGCGTCGACGGCGGTCCCGACGAAGTCGGCGTCGTCGGTGGTCAACCCGGCCACGGTCTCGCCCGCGGTCACCAGGGCGATGACGCGGTCCTCGGTGATCAGAAGCGAGTTCTCCGGGGTCTCCTCGGTCGCCCGCATCGTGAGCGCGCCCGCGTCGATGAGGTCGGCGGCGTTGCTGGCGATGATGAAGTCGTCCATGACCTCCTTGAGGGTCCCCTCCTCCGCGAGCATGCGGATCGACGGAAGTTCGTCCTCGTAGGCCGTAGAGACCTCAACGAGCTGTTCGATGGTGTCCTCCGACGGGTTGACGACGAGCAGCTCCGCGCCACCCGCGTCGAACACGTCGTGGAGGATATCCTCAACCGTCGTGTCGAGTAAATTCGATGCCATTCCTAGTAAGGTATAAGAAGCCCCAGAGTATTTAATTATTACGGCTGGGGCCGTGGCGCGACGTTTAATTTTATGGGCAGGTTCCGGGCCACCATCTCAATTTCGTAACGGAAAATAGGAAAGAGAAAACAAGACTAGTCCGACCAGGTGTAACGAAAAACCAAATGAAAGCAACTATTTCTGTCGGTGATTCAACCTGTTTTTCCGTTTAGACGGCTCCCCTCCGCCGATCTACCGGGCTGACGGGTAACTCGGAATGATTCTATATAACCCAGTAGAATTAACCGCCGCAAAACTCAAGTTTTTCCGGAACAATGGTACGTTTGGAAATGATGCGTGATACCATCCGTGATTGGCTCGAAGCACACCCCGAGGCCGCAGGATACGTCTTCGTTAGCGCCGCGTATCTGACGGCAGCTCTAGATATCATCAGCACGGGAGCAGGCGGCGGATACCAGGGACCCTGATCAGGCTCCGTCGAGTTCATCGAGCAGTTCGTTCGTCCAGTAGAACGCACCGTCGTAGACGACCGGGTCCGAGATGCGCTGGAAGAACTCCCGGAGCGCCGGGTCCGTCAGGCTGTAGGTGGAACTGTCCCCACAGAGGTAGTAGCGCGGGTCGTCCTGGTCGTCGTCGATGGTGATGTAGTAGACGTCACCGATGGTCCGCGAGAGGTACGCGTCCGCGGTCAGTTCGAACTCATCGTCGGCCCGCTCTAACTCGAACAGGAACGGGATCAGCGTGTCGCTCTGGGTCAGCGCGTGGGTCCCGTCGCCCACGACGGCGTAGTCCTTGCCGGTCATGATCCGCCGACGCGCCAGTTGCATGGCGCGGGCGAAACTGAACCCGTGGACGAGCAACCGTGCGAAGGTCGTCCCGACCTTCGCGGCCTGTTCGTTGAGGACCTTCTTGAAAGTGACCGCGCCCACGACGCTGCCCTTCTCGATCAGCTTCATCCCCTCGTGGTAGGAACCACAGGCGTTGAGGAAGAACGTCTGGACGTTGCTCTCCTCGATGTCCGCGACGGGGAGGTAGCCGTCCGGGCACTGCAGGCCGCTCTCCTCGCAGTGGCCGATGTAGTGGACGAAGTCGTTGTCGGCCTCGAAGACGGCCGCCAGTTCCCGGCGAGTCAGCGCCTCGTGGACGGTGACGTTCATCGGCAGGTCGGCCGACCGGTTCCGGTAGATGCGGGCGGCCTCGGAGTGTTCGTCCTCCATCTCGTCGTCGTTCAGCACCACCGTCACCTCGATGTCGTCACCGCCGCGGCCGAGGTAATCCAGGCGGTTCTCGAACGCCGCGTGGGTGGCCTTGAACACGTCGATGGGGATACCGTCGGCCAGCCAGGCGTGGATGCGGCCGCCCTGGAGGTCGGGCTTCACCGGATCGACGGAGGCCACGTCGTCGTCCCTGCCGGCCCGTCCCCGGCCGGCCGCTCCCTGCTGCGGCGGCGCCTCCGACCCCCGGTAGAAGTCGTCCAGCGACCGTTCGAGCAGCTCCCGTCCCGTCAACTCGGAGGTCTCCGGCAGGTAGACGAGGCTCATCCGGTCCAGCAGGAACGGCAGGCTCTCCGCCCGGTCGAGGTCCGGCTCGACGTACGTCGAGAGGTGCCAGTCGGGGACGTGGGGGGCGAGCGTCGCCGTGGGGACCTCCAGGTAGGTCGCCAGCCGTTCGGCCGGCGAGGCGTCGTACGTCCGCTCGGCGTCCAGCGGGAGCCGGTCGAGCACCTGCGACTCCGCCAGGTCGGTCCCGTACGGGCCGACGTTGCGGACCAGACAGTCCAGGAAGAAGACGTGTCGTACCAGCGCCGCCGTCTCGACCTGGAGGTCCGGCATCGACGGAAGTTCGTGGGCCAGGTCGGCGGCCGGCGCCCGCAGGATCGGCCGCGGGGCGTCGGTCGTCCGGACGGACGCCTGCAGGTAGTACGCCAGCGGCGCCACCACGAACAGCTGTTCGAGGTCGGCCGGGACCGCCAGTTCGATCCCGACGTCGGCGGTGCCCCCGGCGACGACGTCGGGGATCGACGTCTCGTCGCCGGTCGCGAGCAGCGGCGGGTGCCCCCGGAGCGTCGGGAACGAGCGGTCCGGCCCGGTCGTCTTCATCGCGGAGTGCAGGTGCGACAGCCCGGTCGCGATCCCCTTGGCGGTCGGCTCGACGGTGACGGTGCCCGCCGGATGCTCGTGGCGGCTGCGAAAGCCCAGGGTGACCGGGCGTCGCTCCGGGAACGCCACGACCAGCGTCTCGAAGTCGGGCGTCTTCCGGACGGTCGCGGCCCCCTCGAACCGGACGAACGTCTTGATGGCCGTGCCGATGTCCAGCAGGTACTCGTCCGGCGGAAGTTCGAGCGGGCCCGTCTCCCCGCCGAGTTCGTAGGTCTCGCCGCGGTCGGTCCCCGCGATGGAGACGTACGCGTCCGGGAAGCGAAGCTCCGTGGCGTGCCCGTGGACCAGGGCGTCGGTCAGCCGCGGGAGGTCCTCGCCACGGTCGGTGGCCCGCCAGTCCGGCGCGCGCACCGTGACCTCGACGTTCGCATGATCCAGCGCTCGGAGCCCCGCGTCCGTCTCTTCCAGCTGGATCATTCCACTGCCCCGTAGGTGTGCTCCATAGCTTAAAGGAGTTTCGCGGCCAGTGGCGAGTTAGGTAGCCTTTTGACGGTTCCAGTCCGTCTCCCGGTATGGACTACGAGCACGTCCGCGAGGTCGACCCGGCGGTGGCCGACGCGCTGGTCGGGGAGGTACAGCGCCAGCGATCCAGCCTCCAGATGATCGCCTCCGAGAACCACGTTTCGCGGGCGGTGCTGGA
>CAYTAG010000285.1:0-3867 GCA_964435625.1 uncultured Halobacteriales archaeon
CGCCGCCCTTCAGGTCGCCGGCGGCGATGACGTCGTCGATGCGGAGGATCATGACGGCGGCTTCCGTGGCGGACTCGATGGCCTGGCTCTTGACCCGCAGCGGCTCGACGACGCCGTCGTCCTCCATGTCGACGACCTCGCCGGTGTAGGCGTCCAGTCCGGCGCCGATCCGGCCGCCGTCGTGGGTGCTGCGGAGGTCGACAAGCGAGTCGATGGGGTCGAGGCCGGCGTTCTCCGCGAGGGTGCGCGGGATGACCTCCAGCGCGTCGGCGAACGCCTCGATGGCGAGCTGCTCGCGGCCGCCGACGGAGTCGGCGAAGTCACGCAGCGCCAGCGATAGCTCCGTCTCGGGGGCGCCGCCGCCCGGCAGGACGCGACCGTCCTGGATGGTCGTCTTGACGACGCCGAGGCTGTCCTCGACGGCGCGCTCGACCTCGTCGACGACGTGCTCGGTGCCGCCGCGGAGGATCATCGAGACGGACTTGGCGTCCTCGACGTCCTCGACGAAGATGGCCTGGTCGCCGCCGAACTCCTTCTGGGCGACGCTGCCGGCGTACCCGAGGTCGTCCTCGGTCAGGTCCGAGACGTTCGAGACGGCGCGGGCACCGGTCGCGCGGGCCAGCTTGCTGACGTCGCTGGACTTGACCCGTCGGACGGCGATGATGCCCTCCTCGGCCAGGAAGTGCTGGGCCATGTCGTCGATGCCGCCCTCGACGAAGGCGACGTCGGTGCCGGCCTCCGCGAGCGTGTCGACGATCTCCCGGAGCTGCTGTTCCTCCTGTTCGAGGAACTGCTCGAGCTGCTCGGGGTCGGTGACGTTGATCTCGGCGTCGACCTCGGTTTCCTGGACCTCGATGTCGTCGTCGATGACGGCGACGTAGGCGTCCTCGTGGAAGTAGGGCATGTTCTCGTGGACGCGGTCCTTGTCCACGATGACGCCCTCGACGAGTTCGGAGTCGCCGATGGAGCCGCCGACGACCGTCTCGATCTTGACGTTGTCGAGGTCGATCTCGCCGTCGTCGGCGACGCTACGGACGGCGTTGACGACCAGTTCGGCCAGCAGTTCCTTCGCGCTCTCGGCGCCCTTGCCGGTCATCGCCGTCGAGGCGATGCGCTCCAGGCGGTCGACGTCGTCGACGTCGACCTCGATGGCGTTGTCCTCGAGGACCTCCTTGGCCTTCTCGGCGGCCTGGCGGTAGCCCTGCGCCAGGGTGGTCGCGTGGATGTCCTGCTCCAGCAGGTCCTCGGCGCGGCCGAGGAGTTCGCCCGCGACGACGACCGCCGAGGTCGTCCCGTCGGCGACCTCGTCCTCCTGGGTCTCGGCGACCTCGACGATCATGTTGGCCGCCGGGTGCTCGATGTCCATCTCCGAGAGGATGGTCACGCCGTCGTTGGTGACGACGACGTCGCCCATCGAGTCGACGAGCATCTTGTCCATGCCTTTCGGGCCGAGGGTCGTCCGCACGGCCTCGGCGACCGCCTTCCCGGCGGTGATGTTCATCGACTGTGCGTCCTTGCCCGAGGTGCGCTGGGACTCCTCGGACAGTACGATGAGGGGCTGTCCGCCCATCTGCTGAGCCATAGTCGTCCTAAAGTTGTCTTGCCATTCTATATAAAAGTACCGGAGCCAGTCGGCTAATCAACCGACGGAGGTGTTACGAGGCCCCATGACACAGGGTGACAAAGTACCATTTATATACCAATCTTCGTCGGTGGATTCGGGGGTTCCGAAACGGCCAATTTCCGACCGTCCGTGCGTGAATGCTTTTGGCCGATCAGTCCATGGACAAACGCATGCGGCGACGTGTGGTCCTCGCGGGAATCGCGTCCGGAACGACGGTGGGCGTCGCCGGCTGTCTCGGGACGGGTACCGACGGGATGGACGACGCCCCGACGCTGTACGAGGTCGACGCCGAGGTCACGATGTTCGAGAGCGACTACCCCCTGACCTCGACTGCCGACGTCGTGTCCCACGCGACCGAGGAAACCCCGGCGCGGGTCGAGATCGGTCTCACCAACACCGGCGACGACGCGCTGAGAAAGTCCCTCGGCGCGACGCCCCCGTTCTCCGATCACAGCGCCGAACGCATCGACGGGGACGCAACGGCGTACCTGGCCCCCGACTCCCGGCGCCAGTTTGGGATCGACCACGTCGACGAGGACGTCGGCGCCGACGAGAACCCGCCGGCCCCCATCGACGGATGCTGGGTCGTCGAGGGAGTCGGACACAACCTCATCGCGACGAACCCTCGGCTGGAACCTGGAGAAGAGATCACCGAGACGTACTCGGTCTTCGCCGATGTAGACAACGACGGCTGCCTGCCGGCGGGGACCTACCGGTTCGAAGAACCGACCGGCGACGCCGGCACCGACTCGCCGTGGGTGATCGACCTGATCGTCAAGGATTCGAACGGATCGTAGTTCGGATGGAAAGAAGTCAGGACTGCCCGCCGGGGAACCGGTGGTACTCCAGGCCGCGCTGTTTGAGTTCCTGGCGTTTGTCCTCCAGGTAGGAGTACACCCGGCCGGGGGGCGCGCCGTCCAGCAGCATCTCGGCGGCCCGCCGGACGGCCTCGACCTCCTCGGGGCGGCCGATCACGCCCAGGGTGGTCCCGTAGATGACGACCGACGCGCCGGTCAGTTCCTCCATCAACTCGCGGGTGCGACCGCCCTCGCCGATGAGCCGGCCCTTCTGGCGGCGCATCTCCGACTCGTTTCTGGTCGCGGCGTCGATATCGATCACGTCGAACAGCATCGCGTCGTCCTCCAGCAGCCGCAGGGCCTCCTCGGGCGCGAACCCGCGGCCGATGGCCTTCACGACCTCCGGGCCGACCAGCCCGCGGACGGGATCGCCGACCTGCTCGATCTTGACCGACCCGTTCTCGGAGTCGACGTCGAGCCGGACCTCCGCGCGGTCCTCGATCTCCCGCATCGTCTCGCCCCCCTCGCCGATGAGCGCCCCGATGCGGTCCTGCGGAATCTTCACGTGCTGCATGTCATCGAGTACTCGGTGCGACGATAAAAGGCTTGTTTCGCGCACACGACGCCTGTGGGGCCTACGCTCCGTCGTCGCTCGTCGCCGCCCCGGTCTACGCCTCGTCGTCCCCGGTCACGAACGCCAGCAACTCGTCGTCGTCGACGTCGACCCCCTGCCGACGGAAGAAGTTGGCGACGTTGTGGCAGTCCCGTTCGAGGAACTCGCGGCTGTTGGGGTGGTGGACGGTGACCGCCTGGCCAAGGTCGAGCACGACCAGGCGGTCCTCGTGGACGACGACGTTGTACTCGCTGAAGTCGCCGTGGACCAGCCCCGCGCGGTAGAGCCGTCGCATGTACTCCCGGACGACCTCGAAGGCGGTTTCGGGGTTCTCGACCTCGACCTCCGAAAGTCGCTTTGCCCGGCCCTCCTCGGTGCCGAGGTACTCCATCACCAGGGCGTTGCGCTCGACGGCGATGGGGGTCGGGACGCGCACCCCCGCCCGGCGGGCGCGCTGGAGGTTGGCGAACTCCTTTTTCGTCCAGGCGAGGACGACCGCCTTCTTGTCGCCGCCTAATCCCTCGAAACGGGGGTCGCCCTCCAGGTAACTCCGCATGTCCTTGAAGTCCGAGGCGTTGATGCGGTAGACCTTGACCGCGACCTCCGGGCGCTCGTCGATTGCCTCGCCCCTGGCCGCGTCGCCGACGTCCACGCCCAGCACCTCCGCGGACTCCCGACCCCCGAGGGCGGTGTACACGTTGGCCTCCTTGCCGGTCGAGATGGCGCCGCCGAGCGCATCGACGTAGCCGTCCTGGACGAGGCGGTAGAGCGCAGCGTAGGTCGCGTCGTCGAACACCGACTGCTCGACCTTGAACTGGTCGGCGTCCTTGATG
>CAYTAG010000286.1:0-3842 GCA_964435625.1 uncultured Halobacteriales archaeon
GCATGCTGTAGGCGTCCATGAACCACGCCATCGTCTGCGCGTCGGTCCCCATGTCGGGGGCCGGGATGTCCTCGTGTGGTCCCACGACCGGCCTGAGTTCCTGGGCGAGCCGCCGCGTCAGGCGTTCCTTCTCGTTTTCGCTGAGCGACTTCGGGTTCACCACCACGCCGCCTTTCGCGCCGCCGAACGGCAGGTCCATCACGGCGCACTTCCAGGTCATCCACATCGCGAGGCCGACGCACTCCTCCTCGGTGACGGTCGGATGGTATCGCAACCCGCCCTTGTACGGGCCCCGGACGCTGTCGTGCTGGGCTCGGTACCCGGTGAACACGTCGACGGTCCCGTCGTCGCGCTCGACCGGAATCGAGACCCGGTGGACCCTCGTCGGGTGGTTCAACCGCTCTACGATGTTCGGGTCGACGTCGAGCTGGGCCGCCGCCCGTTCGAGCTGCAGGCGGGCCGTCTCCAGCGCGGACTCCGGTTCGCGGTCGTCGGTCCCGTCGGTTCCTTCCGTCGTAGACGCATCTGTCGTTTTGGACATGGTGTATCGACCCGGAGGACTATTCGAACGGCAGTTCCCGGTTCCGCAGGGGGGAGTCACACTCCGGACAGGCCATCGGGTTGTCGCCGGCCGTAATGATCGTCCCACACTGGATGCACTCGTAGTCCGTTTCGGTCGACGGATCGTAGTCGGGATCTCTCATCGATAGCTACCTCCTGTTCCGTAACCGACAGTCTCGTCGACGTCCGACGCTCCGGCATCGTCACGCCAGTGATATTTGTGGAAGCGGGAAGTAGATACTAGTTGGATTACGAACCCGTACTATCCGGAGGGGTTCGATAATCAACCAGCCAGGGGAACGGCCGCCTCCGTCCGCTCGAACAGCGTGGCGAACAGTTTCGCCTGGACGTTCCGGACGTGGCTGTAGAACGCCGACGAGGAGATGTCCAGCGTTTCGGCGATCTCCTCGCCGGAGTTCCGCCTCGGGGAATCGAAGTACCCGCCGAAGTACGCCGTCTGCGCGACCTCTAGCTGGCGGTCCGTGATCGCCTCCAGGAACTCCGCCCGGAACTGTTGTGCGGTCATCAACGACCGGTTGCGATCCCGCTGGGCGACGATCTCCGAATCGGGATAGTGGTTCACGACGAGGTCGTTGATCTCGTGGGTATCGACGCTCCCCGAGACGTCGATGGTCATGACCGCCGCGTCCGGCGTCGCCGTGAACGAGCGGAGTATCGCGCCGTGCTCGCTCAACGTCGTCCCGACGAAGGGCGTGGCGGTCGTGACCTGGAGCAGGCTCCCGGTTTCGGCGGTCACGACGGGTCGAACCGTCTCGATTGCGACCATCTCCCGGGCCGACCGGCGGACGGCGTCCGCCGGTCCGTCCTCGACCGTGACCAGCATCCGGGTCCCGTCCGGCGATGGGTGGACGCCGCCTTCCAGCGTCAACGAGCAGTCCGCCGCCCGGGCCAGCGCGTACAGCGCACACCGGGAGTCGGTGATCCGGTACTCGAGTTCGGTGACGGTGTCGCTCATCAGCGCCGTGCGCCGCTCCGTCGACCGGACGGCCGACGCGATGGTCCCGCCGAGTTCGTACAGCACCGTCCGGGTCATCTCGTCGAACACGTCAGGTTGCTCCGCGTAAACGGTGAGGACGCCGAACGAGATGTTGTCGTACGCCAGCGGGACGCTCGCGACTGACTGGTACCCCCGCGAGAGCGCGGCCTTCCGCCACTCGCCCGCCTGCAGGTCTTCGCCGACGTTGGCGACGACCGTCGGATCGGACGAACGCGCCGTCCGGATCGCCGGGTCGGCCGCGTTCCCCGCCGTCGAGCGGTCGATTGCGTCGAGGTATCCGTGTGCGGCCCCGGCCCAGGCCCGCGGCTGTACCGTCTCTGACTCGTCGTCGACGGTCCCGATCCAGGCGAGTTCGAAGCGGTCGTCCGTGGTCAACCGCTCGCAGACGGCACGCTCGATTTCCTCGCGGGAATCGGCTCTCACCAGCAACTGGTCGACGTCCCGGATGATCTCGTTCGTCCGGTTGAGTCGCGAGAGCTGCCGGTTCTGCCGTTGCAGTTCGCGGTCCCGTTCGCGGAGTTTCGTCTCGCGTTCGACCCGGTCGAGGGCCGCCTCGGCGGTCGCGGCCAGGAGGTCGGCGATCTCCTCGGTGATCTCGTCGAAGACGTCGACGTCGGCCGACGCGACGACGAACACCCCGTGTTCGCCGAGCGGGATGACCATCGCACCGCGAACGTCGGTGGCCGGGTCGTGGAGCCGCGGGGACTCGTGGACGTCACGGTACGTCGTCGCGGTCTGTTCGACGAACGCGTGGCCGAGGATGCTCCCCTCCTGTGGGCTGATCGGTGAGGGTGGCCCGTGGAGCCGTTCGAAGTTCTCGGACAGTGCCGCGGGATCGAGCGCGTTCTCGTCGCTGTCGAAGAGGTAGACGGCGCTCCCCGGGATTCCGAGGACCTCGCTGGCGTCGTCGGCGACCTGCTGGGCGATCTCCCGCGGCGTCTCGGCGTAGAGGAGTCCCCTGCTCGTCTCGTGCAGTGCCGTCAGCGCCCGTTCGCGCTCCTTCCGTTTCGTGACGTCCCGACAACTGTACAGGATCGTCCCGTCCTGGATCGACACCTTCCGGACGTTTACCAGGAGCGTGTGCTCGGTGCCCGCCTTGTCGGTCGCGGTCGTCTCGATGTTCGTCAGGACGCCTTCGGACTCGAGTCGCTCGCGGTCGAACAGGTCCTCCCCGAGGAGGCCGTCGATCGTTCCCATCTCCTCGATTTCGCCCACGGAGTACCCGAAGATGAAGTGGACGTTGGGACAGATGTACGTGAAGTTGCCGTCGTCGTCGGTGACCAGCACCGTGTCGGTCATGTTGTTGAGCGTGACCCGGTGCAGTTCCTCCGATTCCCGCAGTTCCCGTTCGAGTTGCGTCCGCTCGCTGATGTCGATCCCCTCGACGACGACGGATTCCACCGGCCCGTCGGTGTCGAACACGGGGTGGAACGCGAGGTCCAGCGCCGTCACGTCGTCGACGGCCGCCGACAGCCGTACTTCCGAGCGGGTCACCCGCCCCTCCAGTGCGGCCCGGATGCCCCGCCGGACCGGATGTTCGGCCCCCTCCGACCGGTTCCACAACCCGTACTCCCACAGCGGGTCGTCGCCGACGTCGGTCGATTCCTCGCCGATGCCGTCGAGGACGGTCCGGTTGGCCCTCCTCACGGTCCCGTCCGGTTCGAGCACCCACATGTACCGCCTGGAGTCCCGGAAGAGTCCGTCGAGTTGCCGGGCCCGCTTGCGAATCGTCCGCCGGGATCGCGCGTCGGCGACCGCTTGCTGTATCCGTTCGTAGAGGCCCCCGGCGTCGAGCGAAGTGACGTCCTCGTCCACGACGACGTATTCGGTGACGTCGGCGTTGATAGCCCGACTCGCAACCGACTCGCTGCCGTCGGCGGCGACGAGGACGAACGGGAGGTCGGGGTGGGACGCCCGGATCGCCTCGAGCAGGCTGATCCCGTTCATGTCCGGGAGGTCGTACCGACAGAGGATGCAGTCGACCCGTCCCGGTTGGGTCGTCAACCACTGGTACGCGTCGCGCCCCCTCGACGCCTCGGTGACGAGAAACTCGCCGTCGTCCGGTGCTGCCGACGAGAGCGAGCCGTAGAGTTCGGGAACTCCGACCAGGAGGACGGAGATCGACTCCGAGGGCGCCGTCGTCGGTGGCAACCCAGGTGAGGCCATGCTACGTATCTTCTTGCAGGGCCAGGTAAAAAGCCGCCGTTCGACCGGGACCTGCGTCCCGCGGCCGTTCGCTCGCGGACAGTTCGCCCCCGGGCCG
>CAYTAG010000287.1:0-3819 GCA_964435625.1 uncultured Halobacteriales archaeon
TTGTCCCCGTTGGTGGCGACGACCTCGTAGACGCCCCCGCCCAGGTCGAGGATCGAGACGTCGAAGGTCCCCCCGCCCAGGTCGTACACCAGGACGGTCTGGTCGGACTCGTCGTCTAGCCCATAGGCCATCGACGCGGCCGTCGGTTCGTTGATGATCCGTTCGACCTCCAGGCCCGCGATCTCGCCGGCGTCCTTCGTCGCCTGGCGCTGGCGGTCGTTGAAGTACGCCGGCACCGTGATGACGGCCCGTTCGACCTCCGCGCCGAGGTAGTCCTCGGCGTCGCGCTTGATCTTCTGGAGGATCATCGCCGAGATCTGCTCGGGCGTGTACTCCTCGCCCTCGATCTCGACGGTGTAGTCCTCCTCGCCCACGTGGCGCTTGATCGATTCGACCGTTCGCTCGGGGTTCTGGACCGCCTGGTTCTTCGCTGGCTTGCCGACCAACCGCTCGCCGTCGTCGGTGAACCCGACCACCGAGGGCGTCGTCCGGTCGCCCTCCGCGTTGGTGATGATTTCGGGATCGCCCCCCTCCATGACGGCGACGGCACTGTTCGTCGTTCCGAGGTCGATACCGAGAATCTTCTCGCTCGCCATCGTTGGTCGAAACTACCAGTTTCGGACGTTTATACCTTGCTAGTTTACGCCCGCCCCGGCGCGACGGGAGGTCGCTCCCGTCTTGCGATCCGCACCGCTCCCGGCCCCGCCTGCCGGAAGGTTATATTACGACCTGCAATTCGACCGAAGAGTCACGGGGGTCGTCGTTCCGGTGGCCCGCTGTCGTCCACGGCCGACCGTCCCAGTGGTCGACCGGCGACGCGCCGGCCCCGGTCAGTCGTCGCCCTCGGCCGCGTCGTCGCCCCCGTCGGCGGCCTCCCTCGTGGTCGATCCGCCCGCCTCGTCGTCCCCGGCCGTCGCTCCGTCGGCTCCCTCGGTCGTCGCTCCACCCCCCTCCTCGGTCGTCGTCTCGTCGGCCCCCCCGGCCGTTCCTTCGTCCGCTCCGCCCTCGCTGACGGTCACCTTCGCGGCCCGGAGGACCTGGTCGGCCATCTCGTAGCCGGGCTGGTAGACGTCCGCGACGGTGCCCGCCGGCCGGTCGCTGTCGACCCGCATCATCACCTCGTGGCGGCCGGGGTCGACTTCCGCGCCGGGGTCGGGGTCGATCTCCTGGACGTTCTCGGCGTCGAGCACGCGGTCGAACTCCCCGAGGGTCATCTTGACGCCCTCGCGCAGGCCCTCGACGTCGTCGTGGTCGTCTTCGAGCGCCCGGACGAGGTTGTCCCGGACGTCCAGCAGCCGCTCGACCAGGTCCTCGGTCGCCCGCTCGCGGATCTTCTCCTCCTCGCGCTTGCGCCGCTTCTTGTAGTTCTGGAAGTCCGCCTGCGTGCGCTTCAGCCGCGACTGCAGGTCCTCGATTTCCTCGTCGCGCTCGGCGAGGTCGGCTTCGAGGTCCTCGACGCGGGCCGCCAGGTCGTCGCGCTCCCCGACGACCGCCGCGACGTCCTCGGCCAGCGCCTCGTCGTGGTCGGCGGCCCTGTCGAGGAGGTCCCCCACCTCGGGGCCGTCGGTCGACGCCCCGTCCCCGGCCGGCTCCGCGTCGGCGTCCGCGCCGTCGGCCGACTCCGCGTCGGCGTCGACGTTCTCGGCATCCGGCTCCGCGTCGGCGTCGGTCACGCCCGTCGAATCGCCGACCTCCCCCGTCGCCTGGTCGCCGTCTTCGCTCATGGTCGAACCCAGTCGATTCGGGCGTAAAAGGATTTCAGAATCGGTCGGCCGGCGCCCGTTGCGCCGCCGGGTCCGGCATCGGCCGCACCGGCGCCTGCGGCGCCCGGGGGCGGCAGTTACCGCCGCGCTCGCTCGGTCGGTCGCGCCGGTCGCGGGGCCCGCAGCAGGGCGACGGCTGGCAGCAGCAACGCCAGGCCGGCCAGCGTCGCCAGGCCCAACAGCGGCTGTGTCACGACCCAGGCCGCCGCGAGCGCGGCGACGACCGTCGCCGCCAGGACCAGCAACTCGGTCGCCGGCCCCGAGCGCCGGACGAGCGCGGCGGTCGGTTGTGCGTCGGTGCTCCGTCTCGTGGAGACTGGTCGGCTCGTCATTGTCACACCGGGCCGTGTGGCCCGAGACTCCCCGGCAGGAGTCGAACTTCCGTCGGATGTTGTCCGACGACGTCCCGCGAGCGGTACTCGCGAGACCTGCGGGCCGGTCGCCCGGCGCCCGCCGGTCGGCGGGGAGCGTGCCGGCGGTCCCGGTGGGTGCGGAGTCGCCGGCGGATCAGGGGGGCGGGTTCTCGTGAACGCGGACGGTCTCGACGTCGACGCCGAAGCCGTCGGCCAGCGCCTCGCGGGCGTCGTCGGCCCGCTCCAGCGCCAGCGTCAGGTCGGCCTCCACCTCCGCGCGGAGGTCGTTCAGCCGGGGGGTCAGCCCGGTGACCTCCACGTCGTCGACGGCGTCGACGGCGTCGACGCGGGCCAGCGCCGCCCTGGCGCCGGCCACGAGGTCGCCCTGGTCGTTGCGCGGGACGTCTATCGTGAGGTCGGCGGTGACGCCGACCCGATGGGCGGTAGCTGCCATCGGAAACTCCCGGCGCGGGTCGAACGCGCCCGGGACGATCAGGACGGAGAACCGCCCGTGATTGACCGGTGGGCCTCTCCCACGGGAGCGGCCGCTCCCGTCGGGGTAACGGACGACAGAAGGGGTCACGGACACGGCCTCCTGGGGAGTAAGATGGTCCGCAGAAGGTGGCCCCGCCTGCCGTCCGGGTCAGCTTCAAACCCCGACGGCGGCGGCGGGCCCTGTGCCCTCGTGACCCGACATGCAGCCGGCCACCCCGACGAGTTCGACGCTTCCCCGATTCGGGGACGCCGAAATCGGGACGGACGGCTTCCCGTCCGACCCGGAGGCGAACGCGTCGAAGGTGGTCGCGGTCAGCATGCGGATCACGTCACCGGCGTGCGCCGGTGAGCTATCGAATACATCAACCGGTTGGTGCATAAACGTTGCCCGGGTGTGAGTCACAGTGGCAGGGCCGGCGCCGCCGTCTACACCCCCAACCGGCGGCAGTGGTCGAACGCGAACCGCCGCCGTCGGTTCGATTTTCGAAGTGTAATGTTGTAGAATCCAAATAATCATTCTTTAGAAACTAAAGAATTGGGTCGGCCCGGTACGGCGTCCAAATTTCGTCGCCCGGGGGGCCGCCCGGGGTGATCCTTGCGGTAGTGAGCGGGGACCGGGCCACACCGCGCTGGCGACTCCTTTTTACTTCCAGCGGCCCCACGGCCGGGCGTGACCGCGGTCACGCTGACCTACGAGGACGGCACGGTCCGCGTCGAGGGCGACGCCGACCTCGTCGCGGACCTGCCGGGCGTCGAGGCCGACCCGCGCTCGAAGACGGGCCGGGCGCCGGCGTTTCGCTATCCGGCCCTGCGGGCGTACCTCCGGGAGCGGGACGTCCCCGTCAAGGACCGCGTCCTCGACCTGCCGGACCTCCCCGACCTGTCCTCCACGTACGAACTGCGGCCCTACCAGCAGGATGCACTCTCGGCCTGGCGGGAATCGGGCGAACACGGCGTCGTCGAACTCCCGACGGGCAGCGGCAAGACGGTCCTCGCCATCGGGGCCATCGAGGCGCTGGCGACGCCGACCCTGGTGGTCGCGCCGACCATCGACCTCGTCGAGCAGTGGCGCGGCGAACTGGAGACGGAGTTCGACCGCCCGGTCGGACAACTGGGCGGCGACCACCAGGTCATCGAGGACCTGACGATCTCGACCTACGATTCGGCGTACCTGCGCGCCGAGGAACTGGGCGACCGCTTCGGCCTGG
>CAYTAG010000288.1:0-3785 GCA_964435625.1 uncultured Halobacteriales archaeon
AACGCGCGCGAGGGTCGGGTGAGGGTCGGCGCCCCCAGCGGGCGGGCGCCGGCCCGAGCCCGCGGTTGGGGAGGGCGAGGACATCCCTAGTCGCCCGGTGGCAGTCGAGTCACGCCAGCGGAGATCGTCGTCGTACTGTCACGCCGAGAAACCTCCGTCGTGCCGTCACGCCGAGCAACAATTCGCAGGATTCCCAACGAGAAACGGCGGATGAAACGAAATGTCCAGACCCTCACCCGCTATCTCCGACCCGGATGACCTGCACCAGCGAGTGGACGGGGACGCCCTCGATTTCCTCGACGCCCTGCTTGTCGACGAGGACGGCACACGCCACGGGGTTGCCGCCCTTCGCGCGGATCGCCTCGACGGTCTCGGTCATCGTCGTCCCGGAGGTGATGGTGTCGTCGACGACGTAGCAGTCCCGCCCGCGGATGCCCGCGAAGTTCCGCGAGAAGGTGCCCTCCAGGTCCTCGATGTCGCCCTCCTCCCACTGGTGCTTGCGGGGGGTGTACGTCCCGAGGTCGGTCTCCAGGGCGGTCGCCACGGTGGTCGCGATGGGCGCGCCGGCCTTCTCGATGCCGATGGTCAGGTCGACGCCGTCGCCCTCCTTCGAGAGGAGGTCCGCGAGGGCACGGCAGACGTCCGCGAGTCGGCCGCTGTCCCGGCCGATGGCGCTCCAGTCGACGTGGATGTCGTGGGGGCCACCGGACGGTTCGGGCTGGGGCGCGACCTCGGTCCCGCCGCGCTCGACCAGC
This sequence comes from uncultured Halobacteriales archaeon, assembly GCA_964435625.1. Classification (GTDB taxonomy): domain Archaea; phylum Halobacteriota; class Halobacteria; order Halobacteriales; family PXRE01; genus PXRE01. The sequence goes on from CAYTAG010000288.1 coordinate 756, forward strand.
CAGGACGCCGTCTCCCGGGAGACGTTCAACTCGTCGGCGATCTCGCCCTTCGAGAGACCCTGCCCGGCGAGTTCGGCCGCGCTCTCGATCAGGTCGTCAACGTTCTTCATGCTCGTGGAATTCGACGGCGGTTTTTATAGTGGTGTCGTCGTCGTCGAACGCCGCTGCCAGGTCGTCGAGTCCGTACACCCCGGTCACCAGGTCCGACAGGAACCACTCGGGCAGGTCCCCGAGCGTCTCGACGGCGGCCTCGAAGTGCGAGCGCCGGGAGTTGACGCTGCCGACCAGCGCCTTGTTCTCCAGGACCAGTTCCCGGTGGAGGCGACCGCCGTCGACCTCGAAGGTCCAGTCCCCGGGGACGCCCAGCAGCGCGCCGACGCCGTTGGCCGCCAGCGCCTCGACGGTCTCGAAGGCGTGTTTCGCGTAGCCCGTCGCCTCGTAGACGAAGTCCATCGGTTCGTGGACCTCCGGAATCTCCGGGACTGGGGTCTCCCGGGAGTCGACGTAGGTCCCGCCGAGGTCCTCGACGGCGTCGATGGTCGGGTCCGGGCGGTCCCGGCGGCCGAGACAGTACAGTCGCTCGAAGCGGTCCTCACGGGCCAGCATGGCCAGCGTCAGCAGTCCGAGGCTGCCGTTACCGAGCACGAGCGCGCTCTCGGGGTCCCAGGCGAACGACGAGCGGGCCGACGCCGCGAGTTCGAACGCCTTCTCGGAGATGGAGACCGGTTCGACGAGGAAGCCCCACCGCGCCAGGTCCTCGGGGACGGGGACCAGGAACTCCTGGGGACTGGTGAAGTACTCGGCCATGAAGCCGTCGGCGCCCGCGATGCCGCGCTCGACGTACTCGCCGCCGGGGGCCATGTCCGGTTCGCCGCGTTCGAAGTACTCGTTGTCGTCCTGGCCGGGAGGAAGCCTGCGGACGGTCGGCACCACCACGTCGCCGCGCTCGAAGTCGGTGTCGTTGGGGTCCTCGACGACGCCGACGGCCTCGTGACCGAGCACCAGTTCGTCCCTGCCCGGCGGGAAGTCCCCGTGTGCACCCTCGATCACCTCGTGGTCGGTCCCGTCGACGCCGACCCGGAGCGTCCGGACGAGCGCCTCCCCGGGTGCGGGGTCGGGCCTGGGTCGCTCGACGACGCGCGGCCTCCGGTCGTCCCGCGAAACGGCGACTGCGTTCATACGTCCACTTGATCGTCCCGGCCCAAAAGATTTATTCTCTCCCGAGTTAACTACCAACTGGCGGTGGACGCCCCTGGGGGGACGTGGGTATCTCCCCCTCATCCGATCCGTCACGTGAATCCCCCTCGGCCGCCACGCGGGTCCATCCCCCACCGCCCTCCCTGTGCCTCCGATTGCCCCTCCGGAACGCGGCCCGGCGGTCCCATCGGGCCACTTTTAGGTGCGCGTCGTCCCAACCCCGCGCATGGACCACGAGTTGCTCTACCGGCTCTACGGGGAAGACGTCGTCGCGGAGTTGCGGCAGTACCAGGACTTCGTGGACCTGTTCCCGCCGGTGGACTCGCGGGTCGCCCTCGAACACTGGGACGCGGTCGGCGAGGAACTCCACCGGCGCAAACGGCGCATCCGGGAGAGCTATCCGGACGGCGAGACGCTGGCGGAGGTCGCGGCGCGGGCGACCCGCGAGCAGGCGTTCACGGCGCTTGACCTCTCGGCGAAGTACGGCCGGGCGGTGAACGTGCTCGTGCTCGACGTCGACGAGACGCTACGGTCGGCCGCCTCGACGGACAACGAGATCCCCCGGGAGACGCTGCACGTACTGACCGAACTGCACGAGGAAGGCGTGCCAATCGTCATCTGCACCGGCCAGACCCTGGAGAACGTCAAGGGCTTCGCCATCCAGGGTCTCGGCAGCGAGGTCGTCCACTCGGGGAACCTGAGCATCGTCTACGAGGGCGGCACCGGCGTCTTCACGCCGGGCCACGGCACCGAGACGAAGCAACTGCTGTACGAGGACCTCTCGGCGGAGATCCGGGGCGTCTTCGAGGCGGTCCGCTCGCGGGTGCTGCCGGCCGCGCCCGACGACGTCGCCCGGGGCTGTCACCTCCAGGGCAACGAGTTCAACGTCACGCTGAAGCCGAACTACGAGATCGGGGGCGAGCGCGCCCGGGAGGTGGTCGACTCCGCGCTGGTCTACCTGCTGGACCTGCTGGCCGAAGCAGTGGCCGAGCGGGTCGGCGGCGCGGAAACTACCACCGAGGCCTGGGCGGACCGGACCCGCGCGTACTACGCCGCGGCGGACCCGGAGATCCGGGCCGTCCTGGAGCGCCGCGGCGAACTCCCGGCCGAGGACGCCGAGGCGTTGCCGCCGGCGGGCCGGGACGTGCTCGAACGGATCGACGTGGGCTACTACGAGGCCGACGCCGCCGAGATCACCAGCCTGGAGTTGAACAAGGTCGAGGGCGTGAAGGCGGCGTTCGACGTGCTGGACGTGGCCGATCCGTTCGCGCTGGTGATGGGCGACAGCAAGAGCGACCTCCGGGTGATGCGGTGGGTCCACGGCCAGGACTGCGGCATCGCGGCCGCGCCCGCGCACGCCTCGACGGACGTCCTCGAATACGTCCGGGACACCGACGACCTCGTCTTCGAGGAGGGCGACAGCGCCTGGATGTTGCGGGCGGTGTACGCGCTGAACCGCCTGACCGGACTCGTGTAGGCAAGATTCAAGCGCCTTCCAGTCGATGGCCCGCCATGGCCAGGCTGGTCGAGGTGTTGCCGGTGCAACTCGTCGCGGTGGTCGTCGCGCCGCTGTTGCTCGGGCTGGGGTTGCTCGTCGCCTTCGTCGACCTCCCGCCCGCCGGGTGGGCGCTCGTGTACTTCGTCGTGGTCGGCGGCCTGCTCGTGATGGCGCTGATCGTCGTCCACGTCTACCTGCTGGAGTACCAGCAGACCGACGCCGGCAGCGGCGGCGAACACCAGCACCGGGAGTAGTTCGCGTCGGCCGGGTCGTCGTTCGCCGGAACGGTGCCGTCCGTCGTCGACGCGCCCGGGGAAGGATCACGGCGCGCGAGC
>CAYTAG010000289.1:0-3766 GCA_964435625.1 uncultured Halobacteriales archaeon
GCGACGCACTTCCGGGCGGTCCAGCTCCCGTTCAACGTCCACATGGCCGACGCGTTCACGGTGGCCGCCCACGAGGGGGCCGAGGGACCACAGAGCGCGCTGGCGTTCGCGCGCAGTGCGGGGCTGAACGTCTTCACCAGCGCCAGCATCGGACAGGGCGACCTCGCGGCTGGGCTTCCGGCGGACGTGGCCGAGCGCCTGGCGGGCGAGACGCCGGCCCAGCGGGCGATCAACTTCGCGCGGAGCGCCCCCGGCGTGACGGCCGCCCTGGTCGGGATGGGCTCGCCCGACCACGTCGAGGAGAACCTGGGGGCCGGGCGGGTCCCGCCGATGGGTGCCGACGCCTTCGACGCCACCTTCGAGTAGTCGGGGCGTCGAGCGGATCAGTTCAACTCGCGCCACTCGGCGCCGCACTCCGGACAGACCCGGATCGACCCGACCTCCCCCGGTTCGTTGTTGGTCTTCAGCGGCTTCTCGCAGTTGGTGCAGTGCAACCGCTCGTAGGTGTCCTTCTCGATGTCGCCGTCCCGGAGCCCCTTCCGCACGGTCTTCATGGGTCGGGGTACGCTCCCTGACGTTAAAAAAGGCAAGCCTACCCGGCCGCGAGGGCCGCGACCGGAAGGTTTGACGCCCCCTCGTCCATAGACCGCGGCGTGACCCGGGGCCGCCTGTTCGCGTCGCTGACGTCGATGGTCTTCCTCGTCAACCTGTCGAGGGTGATCTACGCCCCGCTGCTGGAGCCGTTACGGGCCGCCCTCGACGCCGACCCCGGGACGGTCGGGATCGTCGCGACGCTGGTGTGGGTCGGCAGCGCCCTCCCGCGGATCCCGACGGGCTACCTGCTCACGAGGGTCCCCCGGCACCGGGTCGTGCTCGGCTCCGGGGTCGTCCTGACGCTGGCGGCGACGTTCGCCACGACGGCGGACTCGGTGCCGACCCTCGGCGCCGGCGCGTTGCTGATGGGGCTGGCCAGCGGCGCCTACTTCGTGTCCGCGAACCCGCTGGTAAGCGAGCTCTACCCCGAGCGCGTGGGCCGTGCGATGGGCCTCCACGGCGGCGCCTCCCAGGTCGCCGCCGTGCTGGCCGCACCGCTGGTCACCGCGGCGCTGCTGGTCGGGACCTGGCGGACCATCTTCGGGGGCATCGCCGTCGCCGCCGCGCTGGCGACGGTGGTCCTGTACCGGGTCGCCCGGCGGGCGACCCTGCCCGCCGCCAGCGATGCGGACAGGGACCTGCTGGGCGCCGTCCGCGCGCAGTGGCGACTCGTCGCCGCCGGCGTCCTCGTGCTGGGGCTGGCCGGGTTCGTCTGGCAGGGCATCTTCAACTTCTACGTCTCCTACGCGATGGCGGCGAAGGGGCTGACCGAGACCGCCGGCCGGAACCTCCTGACCGTCGTGTTCCTGGCGGGGTTGCCCGGCTTCCTGATCAGCGGCAGGCTCGCCGACCGGTTCCCCCACGTACCGTACCTCCTGGCGATCCTCGGCACCTTCGTCGTGACGGTGTTCGCGCTGACGGCCGTCCGGGGCCTCCCGCTGGTCGTCGTCACCGCCGCACTCGGGTTCGTCATCCACAGTCTCTTTCCCGCAATCGACACCTTCCTGCTGGACACCCTCCCGGACGAGCACCGCGGCGGCGCCTACGCGGTCTACAGCGGCTGCATGATGCTCGTCCAGGCGACGGGCAGTTCGGCCGTGGGCCAGCTCGTCGAACGGGGGGTCCCCTACGACGCCGTGTTCGGCGGGTTCGCCCTCGGCCTCTCCGTGCTGGTGGCGGCGCTGGCCGTCCTGTGGGCGCTCGGCCGGTTCCCCGGCGCCGAGCGGACGCGCCGGGCGAACGCAGGGTGACTCACTGGTCCGTCCCCACGGTGCGGCGCCGAGTCGCGGGTGTTTTGGAGGGGCAGGTGCAAGCCCGCGGCGATGGAGTACGTCCAGGAGCGGGTCGCGACGCTGCACGACCTGACCGATCCGGTCCCGGCGGCCCCGCTGGACCGGACGACCGTCGTCGTCCCGATGACCGAACGCGAACACGCGAGCCTGGCCGCCGAACGGGTCTTCGAGGTGCTGGCCGACCTGTCGGTCGCCGCCGTCGTCGTGCCGCTGCGGGCGCCGGCCGACCGCGTCGACGCCGTCCGCACCTGGCTGGCGGGGTTCGACCTCCCGCTGACGGTGCTGTGGTGCAACGCCCCCGCCGTCGAGGACCGCCTGGCGGCGGCCGGGCTGGACGGCGAGGCCGGCAAGGGCCGTGACGTCTGGCTGGCGCTCGGGCCGGCAGCCGAGGCGGCCGACAACGTCGTCGTCCACGACGCCGACGCCCGGGGTTACGACGGGGCGCTCGTCCGGCGGCTCGCCTGGCCGCTCGCGCAGGGGTACGACTTCTCGAAGGGCTACTACGCCCGCGTCGAGAACGACCGCCTGTACGGCCGGCTGTTCCGGCTGTTCTACGTCCCGCTTGTGCGGGCGCTGGCCGAGGCCCACGACGCCGCCGTCCTGGAGTACCTCGACGCGTTCCGGTACGCGCTAGCTGGCGAGTTCGCGGTGACCGCCTCGCTGGCCCGGCGGCTGTCGGTCCCCCGCGGGTGGGGCCTGGAGGTCGCCACGCTGGGCGACGCCTTCGAGCACGCCGGGTTCGACGGGACCGCGCAGGTCGACCTCGGGACCCACGAGCACGACCACCGCTCGGTCGGCGGTCCCGGCGGCCTGGCCGGCATGAGCGAGGGCGTCAGCGAGGCGCTGCTCGCTGCCGTCGAACGCCACGGGGTCGACCCCGACTACGGGAGCCTCCCCGCTCGCTACCGGGAAACGGCCCGGGCGCTGGTCGACCGGTACGCCGCCGACGCCGCGTTCAACGGCCTCTCCATCGACCGGGACGCCGAACTTCGGCAGGTCGAGGTGTACGCAGACGCCGTCGCGCCGCCGGGCGACGAGCCGCCCCTGCCGGCCTGGGCGGAGTCGCCGCTGTCGCCCGACGAGGTACTGGACGCGGCCGCCCTCGACGCCGCGTAACGGGGTCGGTCCCGTCCGGATTCGCCCGGAGGGTCACGGCCCGGCCGCCGCCGTCGAGCCGCCCGCTCTGGCGGCCCGGCCGCCGTCCGGGTCGCTTAAGCCCCGCGACGCCGACAACGCGACCATGGACCTGGGCGCGGTCGCGGACCACGACCCCCGGGCGGTCGACCACGAGGCCCGCGAGTCCGCGGTGCTGGTGCCGGTCCTCGACCGCGACGGCCGCCCGCACCTGCTGTTTACCGAGCGGGCCGACCACCTGGGCGAGCACGCCGGCCAGATGAGTTTCCCCGGCGGCGGCCGCGAGCCGGAGGACGCCGACCTGCTGGCGACGGCGTTGCGGGAGGCCGACGAGGAGATCGGCCTCGACCCCGCCGAACCGGAGGTCGTCGGCTGCCTCGACGACATCCTGACGGTCACCGACTACTCGATCCGGCCGTTCGTCGCCGCCGTCCCCGACCGCGGATACGAACCGGACGACGACGAAGTCGCCGAGATCGCCGTCCTCCCCCTGGCGGGACTGACCGACCGGGACAACTACGACCACGAGCGCCGGGACCACCCCGAGCTCGGGGAGGTCCTCGTCCACTACTTCCACGTCGGGGGGTACACGGTCTGGGGGGCGACCGCCCGCATCCTCGTGCAGTTCCTCGAACTGGCGACCGACTGGACCGCCCCGGCCCACGGCGACGACTCGCCGTTCGCCTGATCCGTGGGGCACTATTCGGATTAGCGAAGGTGACCGGCGCATCCGGCGAGCGAAGGTG
>CAYTAG010000290.1:0-3745 GCA_964435625.1 uncultured Halobacteriales archaeon
CCATCGTCAAGGCAACCGGGACCGTCCGCCCGCGGCCGCCCGATCCGTAGCGACGGTACATTCTCAAGGGGAACGAACCACCGACTTCCCTCGGCCGGCCGTCGAGACGGCGAACCGTCATCGACTAATAGTGCGGTCGAGAAACGGTCGAGCGACGTGAACCGCATCGGACTCCCGGTGCTCGTGGGGGGTGCCGTGACGGCCCTCTCGATGGCGGGGGTGAGCTACGCGCTGCTCGTCCGGGACGACCTCGCCCTGGCCATCGCGATGGCGATAACGGGCGCCGCCATCGCGGCGACGCTGCCGCTATACGGGCAACGGGTCGAGGACTGAGAGGTCCCGACGACGAAGCGACGCGATCCGTTACGTCGACGGTCGCCGTGGCGGACGCTGGCGTTTCGGCGGGTAGCGGTGCCCCGGGACGTTCCGGGCCTGGTTCCAGTCCGAGCACCGCCGTCGCCGCACGCACGGGACTTATGTACGCGGCGACCCCACTATAGGACTCCATGCCGTCCGGTCCCGACGCGGCGTTGACCCCGGCGGAACGCGAACGGCTGGCGGCGTTGCGGTCCGCCGAGAGTCTCGCCGACCTCGTGGGGTTGACGGGGGCGGACTCGACGGCGGACGCCTACGTGACGGCCAAGCGCGCGTGGGCGGCCCTGCGGGAGAAGGAACTCGCGGCCCACCCACCCGTCGAGGGGTTGCCCGGCGAACGCGTCGTCGTCGACGACCACGAGTTCTGGGTCCACGGGATCACTCATGCGGGTACGCCCCAGGAGCGACGCTACCTGCGCGAGCACGTCGCCCGCCTGCTCGACCGGGGGGCCGCGGTGTTCTGCGAGCAGGGCGTCCGGTCGATGTACTTCGCGGATCTGGACGACGTCCGGGAGATCGACGACTACCACTGGGCGATGCAGCGCTACGAGGAACTGGCCCCGACCGCCCACCCCGACCGGTTCCCCGGCCCGGAGGTCTCGGGCCTGCTGGACGACGTCGAATCGCTGGCGTCGGCGTTCCGGGAGGGCGTGTTCTCGCTGATCGACTCCGGCGGGGACCTGTACGGCGAGGCGTTCGAGGCGACGCTGGGCGACCTCGCCTCGACGTTCCTGCTACGCGAGGAACAACTGGCGACCGGCGAGGACTTCGAGTCCTTCCGGAAGACCCGCCGGGCATCGCGCAACCCCCAGGCACTCGTCGACCTCCAGCAGTACTACGACAAGGCGTTTCTCCCGCAACCGGTCGAGCGGGAGTGGTTGCGGCGCCACGACCCCGAACTGGAAGTGATCACGCACGCGCGAAACGAGCGGATGGCCGACTACGCGGTCGCCCACGCCGACGCCGCCGAGGCGGTCCACCTGCTCGTGGGCGCCGCCCACCAGCCCGGCGTCGTCTACTACCTCCGGCAGCACCGCGACGGCGAGCGCCGACTGGAGGACTTCCGGGCGTTCGACTGAGCGGACGCCGCGCTGGCTCTCGGACGTCGATCAGCGAGAAGTGGGGCCGCCCCGATTTGAACGGGGGTCACAGCCACCCAAAGGCTGAAGGATACCAGGCTACCCTACGGCCCCGTACTCGCCAGTACCGGCCCCGGCGACGAAAGCGTTTCGTTGTCTACAGCGGCCACAGGACGGCGATGCCCAGCGTCGTCACGACCGCCAGCAGCAGTTGCAGGGGCGTCCCCACCCGGAGGTAGTCCGAGAACCGGTAGCCGCCGGGGCCGTAGACGAAGAGGTTGGTCTGGTAGCCGACGGGCGTCATGAACGCGGTGCTGGCGGCGAAGGTCACGGCGAAGACGAACGCCAGCGGGTTGGCGTCGATCCCCTGGGCGGCCTCGAACGCGACCGGGATCATCAGGACGACGCTGGCGTTGTTGCTGACGACGTTGGTCAGTAGCGCGGTCACGACGTAGAACGCGAACAGCACGCCCAGCGGCGGGAGGACGCCGGCGCTGGCGACCAGCGCGTCGGCGACGAGTTCGGCGCCGCCGCTCTCCTCCAGGGCGATCCCCAGCGGGATGACCCCCGCCAGCAGGAAGATCACGTCCCACTGGACCGCCTCGTACACCTCCGGCGGGCGGAGACACCCCGTCAGGACCATCGCGAGCGCGCCCGCCAGCGCGGCGACGACGATGGAGACGGCCCCGATTGCGGCCACCCCGATCACGCCGGCGACGATGCCCAGCGCGACGGGGATGCGGCTCGTGCGGAAGTCACGCGTTTCGAGTTGCTGTGCCACGATGAAGTCGCGGTTGGCGTCCATCCGCTCGATGCTGTCGGCGCTGGCCTGTACCAGCAGGGTGTCCCCGACCCGCAGGGGCACCCGGTCCATCCGCCGGCGGACGACCTCCTGGCCGCGGCGCAGCGCCAGCACCGTGGCGTCGTAGCGTCGGCGGAACCGCGCGCTCGTCAGCGACTCGCCGGCTACCGACGACCCAGGTGCGATCACCACCTCGACGAGGTTCTGGCGAGTCTCGGGGCGTTCGAGGTCCGTCTCGTCGAGGGCCTGCGCGACCAGTTCGAGGCCCTCCGCGTCGATCAGTTCGACGAGCGTGTCCCGGCCCGTCCGGAGCACGAAGACGTCGCCCGCACGGATGGCCTTCTGGCCTAGCGGCTCCACGAAGACCTCGCCGTCCCGGACGAGTTGCAGAAGGTCGACGTCGAACGCGCTCGCCTCCAGGCCGGCACTGACGGTCCGGCCCACCAGCGGCGAGTCCGCGGTTACGCGCACCTCGGTGAGGTACTCGGCCATCTCGAACTCCTCGGTGAGGTCGTCGTCCGGCGGGATCCGCTCGGGCGTGAGCCACCGGCCAACCGTTAGCAGGTAGGCGGTGCCGACGACCGTCACGAGCGCACCGAGCGCCGTGAACTCGAACATTCCCAGCGGCCGATCCAGGAACTCCGGGCGGGCGACCAGGCCGCTGGCCAGGAGGTTCGTCGAGGTCCCGATGAGCGTGAGGGTCCCGCCGAGCATCGAGGCGTACGACAGCGGCAACAGCAGTTTCGAGGGCGAGGTCTTCCCCTGGTGGGCCAGGTTCGACACCATCGGCAGCAGGATTGCGACGGCGGCGGTGTTGTTGATGAACCCCGACAGCGGCGCCACCAGGCCGACTGTCGCGCCGAGTTGTCGGCCCTCGCTGTCGCCTGTGTAGGATGCAATCTTCCGGCCCAGCATGTGGACGACGCCGGTCCGCTGGACTCCGTCGCTCAGGATGAACATCGCCAGGACGGTGATCGTCGCCGCGTTGGCGAACCCCGACAGTCCCTGGTCGGGGGTGAGCACCTGGATCGGTGCCGACAGCAGCCCCGCCGCCGCCAGGGGTTCGGTAACCGGCCCCAGCAGCATCAGCGTCACCATGACGCCGATGGCCGTGATGTCCACCGGGACCGGTTCCGTCACGAACAGCGCCAGGGCGGCGAGGACGACGGCGAAGACCGCCAGCACGTCCGGCGTCAGCGCAGCCACGTGACCGGGCACGCGTGGCCGGGACTAAAGCGTACGGGAGACGGGTCGACGCTCGGCGGATCGGGGGCGGGGTTCGTGCCGGTCTGGCCTTTGGGGTGATGCGGTGCTGGTTTGGCCTTTGGGGTGGCGCGCGCGAGGAACGCGCGCGAGGGATGAGTAACGCAGCGGAGCGAGTAACGCAATCGGCTGGGGAGGGCGTGGCTGTTGCGGTGCTGTGCGGTTGCGGTCTCCCCTAGGTTTCGGGAGTAGCTAGCTTCCTTCACGCAATCCTCTTCGTCGCTTC
>CAYTAG010000291.1:0-3739 GCA_964435625.1 uncultured Halobacteriales archaeon
GTCGTCGCCCGAGAGCACCGCGAACTCCTCCTCGCGCGTGCGCTCGACGACCTCGGTGATCTGCCCGAGGTCGCCGCTGGCGGCCTTGTAGCCCGCCACGTTGGGATGGCCCGCCAGTTCGACGACGGTGTCCGGGTCGACGTTCCCACCCGTCCGCGAGGGAACGTTGTAGACGATCCCCGGCAGGTCGACCGCGTCGGCGATGGTCCGGTAGTGTTCGAGGAGACCGCGTTGCTCGGGCCGGTTGTAGTACGGCGAGATCAGGAGGAGTGCGTCGGCGCCGGCGTCGGCCGCCCGCCGGGAGAGTGCCAGCGCCTCGCGGGTGTTGTTGCTGCCGGCGCCGGCGACGACGGGCACCTCGTCGACGGCGTCGACGACGGCCTCGATCACCTCGACGTGTTCGTCGTGGGTCAGCGTCGCGGACTCGCCGGTCGAGCCGACGGGGACGATCCCGTCGACGCCGGCGGCTTCGAGTCGGCGGACGTCGGCGCGGAGTCGTTCGAAGTCGATGCTACGGTCCTGGTGGAAGGGGGTCGTGATCGCGGGGTAGACGCCCCGGAAGGGGGTATCGGTCATCGTGATCTGTGTGGAAAGTCGGTCGGAAGCGGTGCGTCGGGGTGCGCCATCGACGGGGTGCCACTCCCGCCGAGAGCGCTCAGGTGCCGACTTTCCCGAAGAATTTGACGAAGGCGCCACCGGCGGCTGTCCGCGTCGCGGACGCCGTGACGGTGGCGGCGGTCATCACCGGATCGACGGCCCCCGGGAACCTTAACGGTTGCGCCGCGGGCAAGTGCTGCCAGCGGGCCGACGGGGAACCGTTTTAATCCGGGCGACCCACGGCCCACCATGGAAGAGGTACACCCGGACCAGCGAGTGGCGGTGCTCGCTGACGCCCAGAACCTCTATCACACCGCCCAGAGCCGCTACTCGCGAAACATCGACTACTCGGTGCTGCTGGAGGAGGCCGTCGACGACCGCCGACTCACCCGGGCCATCGCGTACGTGATCCGCGCGGACGTCCCCGACGAGGAGCGCTTTTTCGAGGCGCTGATCGAGATCGGCTTCGAGACGAAGATCAAGGAGATCCGGACGTTCGCGGACGGCTCGAAGAAGGCCGACTGGGACGTCGGCCTGAGCCTCGACGCCGTGACGCTGGCCAACCACGTCGACACCGTCGTCCTCTGTACCGGCGACGGCGACTTCACGCGGTTGTGCTCGCACCTGCGCCACGAGGGGGTCCGCGTCGAGGTCCTCTCGTTCCGCGAATCGACCGCCGACGACCTCGTGGAGGCCGCCGACGCCTTCACGGACATGAGCGAGAGCGCGGACCGGTTCCTGCTGTAACTCCGGTCAGACCGGCCAGCGCCCCGTCGCTACCCGCTCGCGGAGTTCGTTCGCCACCGGGCCGGCGATCCCGAGACCTGCCAGGCCCAGCAGGAAGCGGCCGCCGGGGACGCCCGCCCAGGCGAGCGTGGCTCCGCTGGCGGCAAGACAGACGGCTCCGATCCCGACTTTCCTGACGTCCATCTCGGTGCGCGAGTATCCTCCCATTCCTTAAAAGTCCTGCTGAATTCGACGATAGGGGTTCGGATACTAACAGGAAACGGCCGTAATAACTATGGTGCCTATCGGCACACGGATGGTCGGAACGTTCTCGACCGTAGCGGTCGGCCTGTTCACTCCGAACGATTCGACTTCCTACCACGGCGCGCGCTGGTGTCCCCGCGGGCGACGCGAGCGTGTCGTCCCGTGGGCGACCGCGAGACGAAGCGCGTATGTGACCCCGTCGCCGACGGGGAGGCATGGACGAGCCGTTCCCGGAAGCGCCGGAACTGCGGACCGTCGCGGACTACCAGTTCGGCCACGGGGCGGGGCGGGCGCTGTTCCCGCCCGGCGAGCAGTGCCGCGTCAAGCGGTCCAGCAGCGACCGGGTCGCCCAGGTCCACGCCGACGGCGACCGCCTGGTGACGTTCCGCACCGACGGCCGGTTCACGCTGGGGCTGGCGGGCGGCCGACGGCTCGCCGACGCGCTGGCTGCGCCCGGCAACCGCGTCGTGGTCGGCGAGGAGAGCGAACCGTTCGTCCGGGACGGCAAGAACGCCTTCGCGAAGTTCGTCCGCGAGGTCGACCCTGCAGTCCGGCCGGGCGACGAGGTGCTGGTGGTCAACGAATCGGGGCTGCTCGCGGTCGGCCGCGCCGAACTGTCCGCCACCGCGATGGCCGACTTCGACCGCGGGGTGGCGGTAAAGGTGCGGGAAGGCGCCCGGGATTGATCGGGGCGTCGGTCGGACGTTCCGGGGAGGAGGCAGGCCGCCGACCCCTCGGTATCCGTTCGACGGGGACCGCGACTCGGGGAAAACTACGCCGCTATTCGTGGGGACGGTCGAGTACGGGACGGTGCTCCTCGATGGGGGCACGAACCCGCTCCCGGTACGTTTCGTCCACGTCGTCGGCGTCCTCGTGGCGTTGTCCCGTCGTCATGGATACTGATCGTTTCCGAGGGATCATTGATACATCCGGAGCGGCTTCGCCTGGGTGCTCTTCTCCTCGGCGGCCTGTTGCATCTGCTGGGCGAACTTCTCTTTGGCGTCGCGGATCTGGTCGGCCTGGTCGACGAGTTCGTCCAGCGGGACGTCGACGTCGGCGACGGGGCCGACGCCCTCCTTCAGCAGGATCCTGGCGGCCTCGGGGTCCGGGAACCGGGCGTTGCTCTGGACGACGAACCCGACGGCGTCGCGGTCGAGCTGGGCCGCCCGGGTCAACAGGGCGCCCGTCGGACCGCTGACGACGCCGCTCTCGGGTGGCCGGTCGACCCCGAGCCCGTCCAGCCGTTCCGCGCCGCCCCCGCAGGCGATGCCGAACAGCTCCGGCGGCGTCGCCTTCTCCTCGGTGGGAAGCCCGCTGAGGTAGATCGGCGTGACGTTCCGTTCGTTCAGCCAGTCGGTGACGCAGGTGGCGAATTCGGCGGCCGCCCCCTGGTCGATTGGGACGTCGCTCTGTAGCGCCAGCAGATCCCGGTCCTCGTCGGCGTAGACGCGGACGGGGGGCCGCACGTCGTAGGCGCCCTCGCCGTACATCGCGATTCGGGGAATCCCCTCGCACTCGTCGATGCTGGCGTAGTAGGTCATGTCGAGGCTGTCGACGAGGTGGTCGGTGGCGATCTTGCCGACCAGGCCGACCCCCGGCAGTCCCTCGACGAGCGTGGGCTGGTCCAGTTCGACGTCCGGATCGCGGATGGTCACGTGGGCCATACCCGGGGCAACGGAGGGGGACGCCTTAATGGCGAGGGAGTCGGGGCGACCGCCGTCGCCCGCGCGTCGGTGGCGCAGCCACGGACGCTCACCACGGGCCGGCGATGCGAAACCGACAAGCGCCGGCGGCCAGTATCCGGGGGCGATGGACGTGCTGGCGCGCTACGAGCCGCTGGTCGACGACTACGAGGCCTTCCTGGCGGCCTGCAAGCGGCCGCTCCCGCAGGCCGTCCGGGTCAACGAAATCAAGGCCGCCCGCGACGGCGAGGTGCGACGCGCCCCGGAACGGTCCAGCGGCGAGTCCGGCGATCCGCGGGACGGGGAAGACGCCGACGAGACCGTCGCGCGCGTCCGGGAGGCGTTCGCCGAGGCCGGCGTCGAGGCGACGTCGGCCGACTGGGACCGGCGGGTCCTCCGGGTCGACACCGACGAACCGGGCAACACCTGGCCGTACGTCCACGGCTGGGTCCACGGCCAGGAGGAAGTCT
>CAYTAG010000292.1:0-3731 GCA_964435625.1 uncultured Halobacteriales archaeon
GGGGAGTTCGAACTCTCCCACGGCGGCACCAGCGACTACTACGTCGACAAGTACCGCTTCGAGACCGACCCGGCGGCGCTGTCGACGGTCGCGGACGCCTTCGCGGACCGCCTGGGGGACGAACCCAGACTCGCCGGGATCGCCCTCGGCGCGGTGCCGCTGGCCGCGGCGACCAGCGTCACAACCGGCCGGCCCTACGTCATCGTCCGCAAGTCCGAGAAGGACTACGGCACCGGTAACCGGATCGAGGGGCGCCTGGCCGACGGCGAGCGGGTCGTCGTCCTGGAGGACGTCGCCACCACCGGCAACAGCGCCCTCGACGCGGTCGAGGCCCTCCGGTCGGCGGGCGCGACCGTCGAGCGCGTCCTGGTGGTCGTCGACCGCCAGGAGGGAGCCACCGACCTGCTGGCCGACCACGGCGTCGACCTCGACGCGCTCGTGACGGCCGACGAACTGCTGGCCGCCCGTGAGTGACGACCGACGCTGCACGAGGACGCCGCGGCGGTACGGGCCGCCAGCGTTTAGCCCGTCCGTGCGGTACCCCCCTCATGGAGCGGCTGGACGCCGGCGCCGACTCCGGGTTGGAGCTATCGGGCTACCGGGCACTCGTCGAGAGCGTCGGCGATCCGATGTACGTCCTCGACGGGGAGGGGACCATCACGTTCGCCAACGCGGCGATGGCCCGGACGCTGGCGTGCGACCGTGAGGACGTGATCGGTTCGCCCGTCTCGCGGTTCGTGCCGGAGGAGGACGTCCGCCACGGCACCAAGGTCCTGCTGTCGCTGGTCGACGGCGACGAGGAGTGGGCGTCCTTCGAGGTAGCGGTCGAGACGGCCGACGGCCGACGACTCCACGCCGAGGACAAGGTCGCGGCACTGACCGACGAGGACGGATCGCTCGTCGGGTCGGTCGGCGTCGTCCGGGACGTCACCGACCGCAAGGAACGCGAACGGGAGTTGCGGGAGTTGAACCGCACGATAGAACTGCTGCACGGCATCGCGACCGAGTTGCAGACCGCCGAAACCGTCGAGGAGATCTACGACCTGGCCATCGAGGCCGGCCAGGACATCCTCGGCTACGACTGGTGCATCGTCGCAATCGTCGAGGACGAGTGGTTCGAACTCCGTGCCGTCTCCGAGGACGCCCCCGTCTCGGTCGGCGAGCGGCACCTCCGGATCGAGGAGGGGCTGGCCGGCGAATCGTTCCGGACCGGCGAGCCCCGACTCGCCGACGATGGGGAGACCGATCCGACCGGCGAACCCGTCCACGACGCGTTCCGGTCGAGCATCACCGTGCCGCTGGGCGACAGGGGCGTCTTCCAGGCCGCGTCCCGGACCGTGGGGTACTTCGACCGGCAGGACCTCGACGTGGCGGAGTTACTCGTCGCCCACGTCGCCGAGGCGTTGCGCCGGGTCGAGCGCGAGCGCGAACTCCAGCGCCAGAACGAGCGCCTCGAACGGTTCGCCTCGATGGTGAGCCACGACCTCCGGAACCCGCTGCAGGTCGCGAAGGGATACGTCGAACTGGTCGACCGGGACGGCCCGGTCGAGGCGGTCGCCGACGCGCTCGACCGGATGGACGTGCTCATCGAGGAGACGCTCACCCTGGCCCGCCAGGGCGAGACCATCGACGATCCCCGGCCGGTCGACCTCGGGGCGAGCGTCGAGGCGGCCTGGTCCACCGTCGAGACGGGCGACGTCGACCTCGTCGTTCGCGACGGGGCGGCGTTCCTCGCGGACGAGCGCCGCCTGGCGGCACTGCTGGAGAACCTCGTCAGGAACGCCATCGAACACGCCGACCCCGAGGCAGTTCGCGTCGGGACGCTCGACGACCGCGACGGGTTCTACGTCGAGGACGACGGGGTAGGCATCCCGCCCGACGAGCGCGACCGGATCTTCGAGTCCGGCTACACGACCGCCGACGAGGGGACGGGGTTCGGACTCGCCATCGTCGCGGAGATCGCCGACGCCCACGGCTGGGACGTCGACGTGACCGGGAGCACCGACGGGGGAAGCGAGTCTGCGGCTCGCCCGGGCGGCGCCCGCTTCGAATTCTCCGGCGTCACGATCGTCGACCGGTAAGCCACGCGGTCGGACGGCCCGGAGATCTCGACGGTGACCTCGCCGGCGGTGCCGCTCGCGGATGCCGCCTCGACGAACCCGTCGGTCCCGACCAGCAGGACGACCGTCTCCTCGGCGACCGGGTCGACGC
Source organism: uncultured Halobacteriales archaeon (assembly GCA_964435625.1). Classification (GTDB taxonomy): domain Archaea; phylum Halobacteriota; class Halobacteria; order Halobacteriales; family PXRE01; genus PXRE01. The sequence goes on from CAYTAG010000292.1 coordinate 2,212, forward strand.
GGTAGGCGTGGTCCGGGCCGGTCCAGCGGCCGTCCGAGCGGTTGCCGCGCCGGTCGAGGAACGCCGCCACCGCCTCGCGGAACTCCCCCGCCTCGGCGGGGGAATCCCAGCGCAGCACCCAGGCGTAGCCCTCCTCCTCGGGGCCGGGAAGTTGCCGGAAGCGGACGAGTTCGTCGGCGCCCCAGCCGGCCGCGGCGCGCCACGCCCGTTCGTCGGACAGTTCCGTCGAGAGAACGACGTTCACGGCGAGTTCGCCCCTGGTCGTCCGGCGGTCGGTCCGGTAGCCCTCGGCGTCGACCTCGACCGACAACTCGCGGGGCGGCTCCTCGCCGGGGGCGTAGCCGTGGAGGAGTTGCTCGGTGGTCGTCGGCGGGTCCTCGTAGACCCGGTCGACCGCCGCGGGGTCGTCGATCCGGGCCTCGTAGTAGCGCCCGCCCAGACTGTACTGGGCGAACTGCAACTTCCGGTAGGGGGTGCTGTCGTTGAACGGCCGCACCAGCCGTGGAGCGTCGTCCAGGTAGCGGCCGGCGTACGCCCGCTGGACGTACGTCGCCGCGCCCTCGATCACGGCCCGGTCGGCCATGCTGACCGCGCCCGGGTCGCCCACCCGCCCGTGGACGCCGTGCTGGTACTGGAGCGCGTGAACGAACTCGTGGGCGAGCACCACCTCGGTCAGCGCCGCCGACCAGGTCTCATTGGGGTACAGGGTGATCTCGGTCCCGCTTGCCGTGACGCCGCGCGGACCGCCCCCGTCGTCGTGCGCTCGGACGCCCAGGTACTCGACGAACGACTCCCTGGAGACGGCGTCGTCGGTCGCGTCAGCCGGGTCCCCCAGGCGCACCGTCACGTCGGCGGTCGCGGGGACGTCGAGGAGGCGCTGGACGCGCTCGTAGACCAGCGAGGCGTTCACGTCGCCCGGTAACGGCTCCGGGGCCACGGCGTCGTACTCGTCGGCCGCCGGGGCGGACGTCGTCCCCGTCGACGGGGTGGCCGTTCCCCCACAGCCGGCCAGCACGACGCTCGCGGCCAGACAGAGCGCCAGCCAGCGGTTCATCGACCGGTCCATCGGAACGCCGGGGGAAAGCCTTTGGGTCCCGCGGAATCCAGCCCTCCGGTCGGCCGGTCGGCCCACGACCCTGTCTACTTGCACGGATCTGCATTCCGAAGTGTTCATAGTTGTGGAATCGTGAGCATCGGGGCATGAACAGAGCGGAGAAGGCCACGCTACAGTTGAAGGCGGTCGCCGTGTTGCGGATGCTCAAGGAGACCCGGACCTACGACGAACTGGCCGAGTACACGGAGTTGCCGGCCGGGGACCTCAACCGGTACGTCAACGGGCACGTCCTGCCGAGCGCCGAGCGCGCGGGCGAGGTGGTCGGCGGCCTCGGCCGCGAGGCGGTGGTCGGGGAACTGCGGTCGCGCATCCGGATCGACGACGAGGGGTACGTCGACAACTCCGGGGTGGTCTTCGACCAGTCGCTGTTGAACCTCGTGGCGCCGGTCGCCGCGGCGGCGTTCGA
>CAYTAG010000293.1:0-3730 GCA_964435625.1 uncultured Halobacteriales archaeon
CCCCAGGACGGGGCCACCGGCGACGGCTGGAAGGGCGGGTTCCCCTGGCAGAACGGTTCGGACGGGACTGACGTGCTCGCGTTCCTCTCGATCACCGAAGACGGGTCGCTGAGCTACGAGTTCACGGTCGACGGCGAGGTCAGCATGACCGACGCGGGCTACCTGACCCCCGCTGCCGCCGAACCGAACCTCGACCCCGCCGCCGGGCGGATCAACGCCAAACCCGTCAACGACTCGATCACCGACAACGGCGACGGCACCTACACGGTCACCGGGACGACGGGCTACCCGTACGGCGACGGCTACGAGGTCGACGGCACGGTGACCGACTTGCAGGTCGACGACGGCCTCCGCGTCGAGTTGAACCAGGAGGAGGTAACCGAAGGCGACTTCTGAAGTGCCGGACGGCCACGCGAGGGGTTCGACCCGTCGTCGACCGCCCGGCCGACGACGGGGAGGCCGGGCCCGACGACGGGGAGGCCGGACGACGACGGGGAGCCCCGGTCGGAGGACGGCGACGTGACGACGCTCGCCGGCGAAACGCGACCGAACCGGTACCGGGTCGTCGCCCCCACGTCGACGGTCACGTGACAGGTCGGCAGGCCACAGAATCGACGTTATATCTAATTCTATCTTCGATCTCATTTCAACCGTCCAGTTACAATCGATAGATGGATCATTAATTTGATGACCGTCCAGTACTATTCGCGAGTGCAGCATGACGAAATCAACGTTTCCGTCCCGGAACGAAACCGGGGCGGACGGCGGCGAGATCGAGTACGGACTGTCACGGCGGAGCACTCGGGACGTCGAACCTGGGGGCCGACGCCGATGAGCGATCCCGAGCGGCCCGGATCGGAAACGGGGGACAACGCTACACCTGCGACGCGTCGATCCGGGACTGACGGTATCGGGCGGCGGTCGATGATGAAACTGACCGGCGCGGCTGCCGGTGCGCTCGCGTTCGGGGCGCTATCGGGGACCGCGGCGGCGGCCGACCCCGCTCCCCAGACGGTGCTGGAAACCTCCGAACTCGGCGGCCGGGAGAACTACTCGGATTCGAGTCGTCCGACGGCGGGCAACTACGAACCGACGACCGAGAGCGAACTGCGGAGCGCGCTGTCGTCGGCCAGCGGCGGCGAGGTCGTCTTCGTGCCCGGCGACGCCAGCATCGAGGTGACCGACTCCGATCCCTACGACACCGGCGAGTACCTCGACGTTTCGGCCGACGTGACCCTGGCGAGCGACCGGGGGGTAAACGGTTCGACTGGCGGGCTGATCTACACCGACCAGAACGACAAGCAGTTCATGAAGGCCTTCTCCGGCGCCCGGGTGACCGGCATCCGGATCGGCGGCCCGCTGTGGGAATACGTCGAACACCCGGACTGGGGTGGTCCCGAGTGGAGCCGCGGCGTCGGTCTGGAAGGCGACGGCGTCGAGGTCGACAACTGCGAGATTTACGGCTGGGGCCACTACGGCGTCGGCGCTGACGGGGATCACCACGTCCATCACTGCCACCTCCACCACATGTCGATGAACAGGCTGGGCTACGGCACCCTCAGCATCGACGACCTGCCGGAGTTCTCGTACAACGTCTACAACCACAACCGCCACAGCGTCGCCGGGTCGGGCGGCGGCGGCAACGGGTACCAGTTGCATCACAGCTTCTTCGGCGGGGAAACGATCAGTTTCCCCATCGACATGCACGAACCGGGCGGGACCCAGATGGAAATCTACAACAACACGGTCGCGCACCTCTACCGGCCGGACGACCTCCCTTTCGCCGACGACGACTGGGACGAGGAGTACGTCCCCCACGTGGTCATCCGCGGCACGCCGGCGGACTACTGTGACATCTACAACAACTGGTTCTACAACCCGCAGCCACCGCTGGACTCCCCGCCGGAGGGAGAACAGACGACCAACGAGGCCATCGTCCAGCAGGAGGCAGACACCTGGGCGAACATGGACTGGTGGAACAACCACTACGGCTCCGACGAACCGTCGAGCGACGACGTCGGCGCACCGCTAGACGGCCAGGGCGGTGACGGCGGCGACGGAGGCGACGGTGGCAACGGTGGCGACGGGTCCACTCACTTCGAGATCACGACCGCCGACAGCACCGGGGACTTCCTCTACGAGTTCACCGTCGACGGCTCCTCGGTCACCCGGGACACGTCCAATGGCGACGACTCCGCCGAGAGCAGCAACGATTCGATCACCGACAACGGCGACGGCACCTTCACCGTCTCCGGCAAGGCCGGCAACGGCTACGGCGACAGCTACTTCGTCGACGGAGAGGTCACCTCGTGGTCGGCGAACTACGACACGTCGGAGTACGCGCTGTACTTCGACGGGACCGAAATCGACCCGGACGAACTGGGCAGTGTACACTTCGAGATCACGACTGAGTCCGACACCGGGGACTTCCTCTACGAGTTCACCGTCGACGGGTCGGTCACCCGGGACACGTCCAACGGTGACGACTCCGCCGAGAGCAGCAACGACTCGATAACGGACAACGGCGACGGCACTTACACGGTGTCGGGCAAAGCCGGCAACGGCTACGGCGACAGCTACTTCGTCGACGGAGAGGTCACGTCGTGGTGGGCGAACTACGACACGTCGGAGTACGCGCTGTACTTCGACGGGACCGAAATCGATCCGTACCCGTTGATGGAGGTCCACTTCGAGATCACGACCGCCGACAGCACCGGGGACTTCCTCTACGAGTTCACCGTCGACGGCTCCTCGGTCACCCGGGACACGTCCAATGGCGACGACTCCGCCGAGAGCAGCAACGATTCGATCACCGACAACGGCGACGGCACCTTCACCGTCTCCGGCAAGGCCGGCAACGGCTACGGCGACAGCTACTTCGTCGACGGAGAAGTCACCTCGTGGTCGGCGAACTACGACCAGTCGATGTACACGCTGTACTACGACGACACCGAAATCGATCCCGCTACGCTGAACGACGATTGATCCCGACCGCTGAGCGACGACTGATCTCGACCCGCTAAAGGATCGGTCTCGACCCGGGTCCACTGGAGCACTTCCGCCGCCGGCGGCCCGGACCCCCTCCAGGGGTTTCACCGCCGGCGAGGCGGTCGACCTGACCGGGTACGTCGATTGCTGTCCAGGCACTGGGTGCCGGCGGAGGCTGCCGTTCGACGACTCACTGCACCGCGGCCGTCGCCTCGCGCATGGCGTCCAGCGCTTCCTCCAGTTGCTCCATGCTGGCGGCGTAGGAGATGCGGGCGTAGCCCTCGCCGTGCTCCCCGAAGGCCTCGCCCGGCACCACCACGACGCCGCGGTCGAGCACCTCGTCGACCCAGCCCTCCGGAACTTTCGGCATCGCGTAGAACGCACCCTCGGGCATGGGAACCTCCAGGCCGGCGTCGGTCAGGGCATCCAGCAGCACGTCCCGCCGCTCCTCGAAGGCGGTGACCATCTCCTCGACGGGGTCCTGAGGGCCGGAGAGGGCGGCCTCGGCGGCGAACTGCGCGGGCGCCGAGGCGCAGGCCTGGACGTACTGGTGGACCCGCAGCATCCGCTCCATCCGGCGCTCGCTCGCGGTGACCCACCCGAGTCGCCACCCGGTCATCGAGTAGGACTTCGAGCAGGCGTTGACGACCACGACGTTGTCGGTCTCGGCGAACTCCATCGGCGAGCGGTGCTCGCCCTCGAAGACGATGTGTTCGTACACCTCGTCGGAGATGCACAGCAC
>CAYTAG010000294.1:0-3718 GCA_964435625.1 uncultured Halobacteriales archaeon
GGCAACCTCGCGCCCGACGGCGCCGTCATCAAGATCACCGGCGAGGACCACCTCCGCCACGAGGGTCCCGTCCGGGTCTTCGAGGGCGAGGAGAGCGCGATGGCCTTCGTCCAGGAGGGGAAGGTGGAGTCCGGCGACGTGCTGTGCATCCGCAACGAGGGCCCCCGCGGCGGCCCGGGGATGCGGGAGATGCTCGGGGTCACCTCCGCGGTGGCCGGGCAGGGCCACGCCGAGGACGTCGCCCTCTTTACCGACGGGCGGTTCTCCGGCGCGACTCGCGGCTTCTCCATCGGCCACGTCGCCCCGGAGGCCTACGTCGGCGGCCCCATCGCCGCGCTGGAGGACGGCGACACCGTGACGATCGACGTCGACGACCTCGAACTCTCCGTGGACCTCTCTGAGGCGGAGATGGAGGCCCGCCTCGCGGACCACGATCCCGACCCGACCTACGAGAACGGCGTCCTGGCGAAGTACGCCCGGGACTTCGATTCGGCGGCCAACGGCGCGGTGACCAATCCCGGCGCCCGGACGGAGTAGCCCGGACCGACTCGCTGCTCCCGGTCGTGGACGCAGCCCCGACCCGCGGTCCGGCAAAATGTTCATGGTCCAAGGGATCGGTGGTCGAGACGATGACGACTGGACGTGCAGGTCCGGAGACGGCCCTGGTCACGGGCGCATCGAGCGGGATCGGCCACGAACTGACGAAACTGTTCGCCCGGGATGGAGCGGACGTCCTGCTGGTCGCCCGTAGCGAGGGGAAGATGGAGTCCATCGCCGGGGACCTCCGGGACCGGTACGGCGTCGAGGCGGGCGTCTTCCCGGCCGACCTCGCGGAGCAGGGGGCCGCCCGGGACCTGTACGAGCGGGTCACCGACGCCGGCTTCGAGGTGGACGCGCTGGTCAACAACGCCGGGTTCGGCGTGTACGGCCGGTTCCTGGAGACCGACCTCGACCAGGAACTGGACGTGGCCCACCTGCAGGTCCAGACCGTCACCGTCCTGACGAAGCTGTTCGCCCGCGACATGGCCGACCGCGGCGGCGGGTACGTCCTCAACAACGCCTCGACGGTCGGGTTCGCGCCGGTGCCGACCAGCGCCGTCTACTCGGCGTCGAAACACTACCTGCGGTCGTTCTCGGAGGCGCTCGCGGAGGACTTCGCCGACGAGGGCATCACCGTGACGACCCTCTGCCCGGGGGCGACCGACACCGGTTTCATGGAGCGCGGGAACTTCGAGGAGTCCGCGATCTCCGACGGCGACCTCACTGACCCCGCGACGGTGGCCCGGGCCGGCTACGAGGGGCTGCTGGACGGCGAGCGACTCGTCGTCCCCGGCCGGTTGAACAAACTCCGGCTGTTCCTCCGGCGGTTGTTGCCCCGCAAGGCGTACGTCCGGGCCGCCGAACGCGCACAGACCGATTGAACTGCGTCCGGGCGAAAACGGGTGACCGACGTCCTGGCGATTCGTTCGTCGTTTCGTTGTCGCTGGGATCGTTCTGGCACGATTGTACTCGGTTCGAGGATCGATTTCGGGCTTTTCGACTTCGGCACGAATCACGACGGGGTTATATGAGTATATGCACATATGTTCATATATACCGTCGGCGGTGGCGCGCGCGAGCAACGCGCGCGAGGTTCCCGCGAACGCATGTGAGCGGAGGCTCGTCGGAGCTTGCTCCGACGGTGGGCGAGTAACGCAGGCGCGACCGAGCGAAGCGAGGGAGCGACGAGTAACGCAGTCGGCTGGGGAGGTGGTGGTATCCCTAGTCGTTGCATGCCGCTAGCGTTTGGCTGGCGGGGACGTGACTCGACGGCATGCAACGCCTCGGAGATACCTCACGCCTCCCCACCCCCGGCCACCGGGATAGCAAGCGCTCCCGAGCCCCCGCTCGTTTCACTCGCGGGGACCTCGCGCGCGTTGCTCGCGCACGCCCTGGAGCCTGGCCTCCCATCCGTGAAACTCGGTTCGAGCATGGGCGCGATAGACGGCGAAGACGCCCGACGGACGACGAGAGGACCGATTCCGACGGGCGAGGCGGGTCGACTCCGCACCCTTTTACCCGCGCATCCGCAACACACGACCAATGAGCGACACCGAGCGCGTGGCGGCGACCTGCCCGTCCTGCTCGCCGGACCTGGAGACGGTCCACGAGGTGCTGAAGCCGGGCGGGCAGGCGACAGTCCGCTGCACGGAGTGCGGGCACGTCCACAAGACCCGGATCGAACGGCAGCGAACGGAGGAGACGGACGTGGTCGTCTCCCAGGACGGCGAGTCGTTCACCGCGACGGCGGACGTACCGGTCGAGGAGACGCTGGCGACCGGCGAGGAGTTCGTCCTGGACGCCCCCGAGGCGTTGATGACCGTCCGCATCACCAGCCTGCAACTGGACGGCGACCGCCGCGCCGAGGAAGCCGGGGCCTCGGAGGTCCGCACCATCTGGACCCGCGCGGTCGACAACGTCGCGGTGAACGTCACGGTCCACCCCAAGGAGGGGGTCGACGAGGAGTCCCGCGGCGTCACCGTCCGGGTGCCGGGCGACCACGAGTTCGTCGTCGGCGAGGTCGCCGAGTTCGGCGAGGAGGCCTTCGAGGTCGAGGGGATCGTGGTCCGCGAGGACGCCGTCGGCTACGACCACGACAAACTGGACCACCCGGGCGACGCCGTGGTCGCGAAGGACGTCAAGCGCGCGTACGCCCGGGACACGACCGCCACCACCAGCGCGTGGTCGGCCTGGTGATGTTCGGACGCAACGGCGACACCGATTTCGAGGACGCCCGCGAACGACTCGTCGAGCGCCTGCAGCGACAGGGCCGCCTCTCCGACGACGCCGTCGCCGACGCGATGCGGACGGTCCCCCGCCACGAGTTCGTCCCCGAGGGCCGCCGGGACGACGCCTACGCCGACCGGCCGCTGCCCATCGGCCAGGGCCAGACCATCAGTGCGCCGCACATGGTCGCGATGATGGTCGACCTCCTGGACGTCGGGGTGGGCGAGGAGGTGCTGGAGATCGGCACCGGCTGTGGGTACCACGCCGCCGTCACCGCCGAAGTGGTGGCCCCGGAGAACCTCTACACCGTCGAGTACCACGCCGACCTGGCCGAGCGCGCCCGCGAGACGCTGGCGAACCTGGGCTACGGGGACGTTCACGTCCGCGTCGGCGACGGCCACGAGGGCTGGTCCGAGCACGCGCCCTACGACGCCGCGTACCTGACCGCCGCGCCCACGGCGATTCCGGAGCAGGTGGTCGAACAGGTCCGGCCCGGCGGGGTGGTGCTGGCGCCCGTCGGTGACCGCCGTCAGCGACTCGTCCGCGCGACGGTCGGCGAGGACGGCGTCGTCGACCGCGAGGACCACGGCGGCGTCCGGTTCGTCCGGATGCAGGGGGGCTAGGACGTCTTTCGACTGCCACTCGGTCGAAAGCCCCCTGCGGACTTCGGTCGCACGTTGCACGAGATATATGCACATATATTCATATGTCCGCCGCGGCCGGGGAGGACGTCCCTGGTCGTCGTCGGCCGTCGAATTACGCCGGATCTAGCCAACGCTAGCGGCACACGGCAGCTAGGGACGTCCACATCCTCCCCAGCCGACTGCGTTACTCGTCGCTCCCTCGCTTCGCTCGGTCGCGCCTGCGTTACTCGCCCACCGTCGGAGCAAGCTCCGACGAGCCTCCGCTCGTTTCACTCGCGGAGACACCGTCAGAGACAAGCTCTGACGAG
>CAYTAG010000295.1:0-3703 GCA_964435625.1 uncultured Halobacteriales archaeon
CCATGCCGGCGTACTGCCGCATCGTCCACAGGCGGCCGCGGTGCATCGTCGAGTACACCCCGCGGGTGTACGGCTCCTCGCCCGGGAACCCCAGGTCCTCGACGTAGTCGAGGTCCGCGACGTCCTCGGGGGTGTACAGCGGCTTCACCTCCTGGCCGCCGGTGTCGGTCTCGAAGGTCTCCTTGCGCTCGCCGAACCGCTCCACCGTCGGGCCGTACGTCTCTTCCTCCCACCCCTCGCGGGCCTCGCGGACGTCTTCGAGCTGCTCGGGGTCGAACATTACCGGAAGGTCGGACGGCGCGGCCTTAACCGTTGGCGAATCCGGACCGAACGGTGCCGGCAGGGCCGCCAGCGTTCGCCGGGACCTGGCACGTTTGAACCACCTTTATTGACGCCGTGCCGCAAAGTCGCCCTATGTCGCCCGGCAATTCCCCGGACGGCTCGGAGTCTACGGACGACTCCGACCGAACGACGGCCGATCCCGCGATCAGTGCCCGGGGGCTGACCAAACGCTTCGGCGACGTCGTGGCGGTCGAGGACCTGTCGCTGTCCATCGCGCCCAGTACCGTCTACGGCTTCCTCGGACCGAACGGGTCGGGCAAGACGACCACCATGCGGATGCTGACGAGCCTGACTCGGCCAACGGCGGGCCGCGCGGAGATCCTGGGCGTCGACGTCCGGAACCGCCGGGAACTCGTCGACAACGTGGGCTACCTCCCCGAGGAGCCGCCCCTGTTCGACGAACTGACGGCCCGCGAACAACTCCGGCACGTGGCCGCGCTCCACGACGTGCCACGGACCGTGGCCGAAGAGCGGATCGCGGACGACCTCGACCGGTTCGGCCTCGCCGGCGAGGCGGACCGCCGGATCGAGGGCTATTCGAAGGGGATGCGCCAGAAGGTCGGCCTCGTGCAGGCGATGCTCCACCGGCCCCCGGTCCTGTTCCTCGACGAACCGACGAGCGGCCTCGACCCGCGGGCCGCCCGCACCGTCAAGGACCTGATCGAGGACCTGGCCGAGGGCGAGACGACGGTCTTCCTGTCGACGCACATCCTGTCGGTCGTCGACGAACTCGCCGACGTCGTCGGCGTTCTCAGCGGGGGGCGACTGGTAGCCGAGGGGTCGCCCGACGTACTCACACACCGCGCCGAGACCGGCGAGGAACGGACTCTGGAGGACGTCTTCCTGTCGGTCACTGCCGACCACACCGCCGAGGCGACCGGCGTCGTCGACGAGGAACGATGAGCGACGCGGCCCACGCACTCCGGCTGGCGCGAATCGACGTCCTGCGGTCCATTCGCAAACACACCGACCGCGGCAGGGGGTTCACCGCCCTGTTCTCGGTCCTGATGTTCGCGTTGCTGGTCGGCGCGATGACCGTCGGGGGCGGTTACCTGGCCGCTCGCATCGGCGGCGCCCTGACGAACGGACTCGACGCCGGGCCGTACACCGTCGTCGGGGCGGCCCGGGGAGTGGTTGCACTGTTCTGGCTGGTCGCGGCGGTGGTCTTCGCCGTCCGGGCGGTCGGCCAGCGCGGGACGCTAACGAACGCGGAGGGCGTGCTGACGACCGTTACGACCCGGGAGGCGTTCGCCGGCGTCCTCCTGTCGGAGTACGCCTACCTGCTGCTGTGGACCCTGGCCCCGGCCGCTGGAGTCGGCGTCGGCGTGGCGGCCGGGACCGGCGTCCCCTCGCCCGTCGTCGCCGTTCCGGTGGCGGTCGCCGCCGCGGGCTCGGCGGCCGTCGCGGTCGGCTACACGGTCGGCCTGCTGGTGCGCCACCTCGTCACCAGGCTTCCGTTCGTCGCTCGCCACAAAGGAGCCCTCGTCGTCGTCGTCTTCCTCGCGTACTTCCTCCTGTTGACCTCCGGTGCGCTCAATCGGGCGTTCGTCGTCCTGTTCGAGCCCATGCAGGCCGCCCCGACGGGCTGGTACGCCGACCTCCTGCTCTCGGGGACGCCCGGCGTGACCCCGAGCGTCGCCCGGGCAGTGGGGAGCCTGATCCTGACGGCCGGTCTCGCGGCGCTGGCCGTCCTCGTCGGCCCCCTGGTCGCGGCCCGGCACTGGTTCTCCGACCCGGTGCTGGCCGGCGAACCGTCCAGCGAGCGGACCGACGACGGCGTCCATGAGTCACGGGTCGAGCACGCGCTGACGTCGCTTTCGACCCGTGCGACCGCGGCGCTGGTCGTGCTGGCGTGGCGCCGTGCCGTGCGGTCGCCGATGAAACTGCTGTACGCGGCGTATCCGCTGTTGTTCCTGGCGGGGGTGTTCGCCAACGTCCTCCGGACCGGCCGGGTACCCACGTTCCTGCCGGTCGTCGTCTCGCTGTTCGTCGTCTGGGCGGCCGGGGTCGTCTTCACGCTGAACCCGCTGGGCGACCAGGGTGCAGCGCTCCCGTCGACCCTGCTCACCGGCGTCGACGGCCGGCAGTTCGTCGGGGCGCACGTCCTCGCCGGGGGGCTCGTCGCGGTCCCGCTCGGGACGGCCCTGACGGCCATCGTCGCGGTCCTCAGTCCGCTGGACGCCGGCACGGCCGTCGCACTCGTCGCGGCGACGCCCGTGGTCGTGGTGATCGAGAGCGCGCTCGCGGTCGGCATCGGGATGGCGTTCCCCCGGTTCGAGGCCGTCGACGTCACCCGGTCCATGAAGGCGGTCGTCCCGAGTGGCTGGGCGTTCGCGCTGTTCAGCCTGCACCTGTTTCTGACCGCCGGCGCCGCAGTGATCGTCTACGACCTGGCGATCCGGACGTTCGTCTCGGCGATGCTGTCGTTTCTGTTGCCGTTCGGGATCACGGCGTCGCCATCGGAACTGTTCGCCGCCGCGGCCGTCGCGCTCGTGCCGCTGGTCGTGGCGCCGGCTGCGTCGTACCGGTACGCGGTCCGCCGGTACGACGGCTACCGGATCGAGTGATCGGTACACCGCCTCCGACCGCGGGTTTTGCGTCCGCTGCCCGTCTCCACGTCCGGGGGGACACCGAACGAACTCCGACCAGTTCACCGGCCAGGTGCGGAACCGTCTCGAACTACCCGGCACGGGCGAGGCCGTCCGGGCTAGCGAACTCCGGCAGGTACGCGGCCAGCGCCCCGGGGACTTCGACGACCTGTTCGAGTTGACCGACCTCGACGGGGAGTGAGGGGACCTCAGATCGGGTCGTCCGGGTCGTGGGTCGCCGCCATCCGCTCGGCCTCGGCGGTGTACTGCTCGCGGGTCGCGGCGTCGTCGACCCGGCCGAGGTCGTCGGGGTCGACCTCGACGGCCGCCGTCGTCGCCGGCCCCGCGGCCGTGAAACTCGTCAGCGCCCGCTCCTTGCGGTGGTAGAACTCCCCGTCCGGCGTCGCGTAGATCAGGATGATGATGTTCTGCTCGTCGTCGCTGTAGGTGCGCTCCACGAGCCACACCCGGGTCGGGTCCGTGGGGGCGTCCGGCGGCGCTTCGTCGGACTCCGGATCGGTCGCCATGCCCGCGGTTCGGGCGTCGAGGCCTTCAAGGTCCGGTCGGGGCGTCCCGGTAGCGTTCAGAGAAGCATAGGTGACCGGCACGACCGCACTCGAAGGTGGCCGGCACGACCGCACTCGTGGGTGACCGGCACATCCGCCGGAACGAAGGTGACCGGCACCACCGCACGCGAAGGTGACCGGCACAACTACACCGGGCGGGACTGAAAGGGGCCGGGCGCTCGACCCCGCCCGGACGACGTAAGCACC
>CAYTAG010000296.1:0-3699 GCA_964435625.1 uncultured Halobacteriales archaeon
AGATGAGCAGGAACACCATGGGGAACGCGAAGCTGATCGCCGCAAGCGCGTCGGTGCTGTACTGCCCCAGCCAGAACGTGTCCGCGAGGTTGTACGCGGTCTGAAAGAGGTTCGTGACGACGATGGGCAACGACAGGAAAAAGAGCGGCTTCCCGATGCCCCCGGACGTGAGGTCGAACTCCTCGGGGCTCTTGAACAGGGAACTGATACGGCGACGGACGTCCATCAGTGCGTCTCCTCGACCGACCCGTCGGCAACCAGGTGCGCGTCGCCACGGATCGAACCGATCCCGTCCGTCCCGGCGACGACGTCCCGCCGCGCGAGACCTGCGTGCGTGTACGGCACTGGGCGTGACTCGGCTGGACGCCCGCCGGTTAGTTCGTCGTCCATGTCGGTCAGTGCCGGGACTTACTGACCAGTTAGTCAAAAGGCTTTGGAAAGGCTCCCCGGGAATCCCCACTCGTTCGCGTGCGGACGGCCATCCGGGCACGGGGGCGTCGAATTCGACGCGGAGGTCACAACGGTTATCTTGCCGCCGGGGAACGTACGTACGATGGACGATCCGCCGGAACGTACCGTCTCGACCCCGAACGAGGAGATCATGCGTGCGACCTACCGTGCGCTGCGGGAGCACGGGTACGCCGACCTCACGATCCAGCGGATCGCCGACGAGTACGGCAAGTCGACCGCCGCCATCCACTACCACTACGACACGAAAGACGACCTGCTCGCGGCCTATCTGGACTACCTGCTCGACCAGTTCGTGGACACGGTCCGTGGCGTCGAACGGACGGACCCCGAACGGCGGATGGGCCTGTTGCTCGACAAACTGCTCGTCGAGCCCGAGGACCACCGGGACATGTTGATCGCGATGCTGGAGATGCGGAGCCAGGCCCCGTACAAGGAGACGTTCCGCGAGCGGTTCCAGCAAAACGACCGGTACGTCCGGTACATGCTCGAAGCGGTGATCGACCACGGGATCGACCGGGGGGTGTTCGAGGACGTCGACGCCGACCACGTCGCACGGGCGCTGGTGACGATAGTCGACGGGGCCCGTACGCGAGCGGTCGTCCTCGACGACGACGAGGCGCTCGCGACGGCCCGACGAACCGCCGACGAGTACGTTTCCGCGATCCTGTCGACCGCCGACGCGGCGGACGGTACCGACTGAGCGTCGGCGTCGCTCCAGCATCCGATCCCGGCTGGCGACCGTCACTCCTCGCGGAGGAGGCACTCGCGGACGTATCGCTCGAATTCCTCGCGACCGTCTTCGAGGACGTCCTCCTCGCCGGTCACCCGCTGGGTCATCGTCCCGACGAACGCGAGCTGGAACATCGCTGCCGTCTCCCGGGGATCGACCGCCCGGAAGACGTCCTGCTCGATACCCGAACGGATGACGTACGCGACGTGGTTTCGAACGAACCGGTCGCTGCGGGTGAAGTACTCCCGGTAGTGGTCGTCGTGGGCGGCCTGCGCGCGGAGCTCCACGAGCGCCCGCGAGAAGTCCTCGTCCGTGAACTCCGCGGGAGCGAACGTCCGGGCGACGATCTCCTCGACGTACTCGTCGGCCCCGCCCACCTGCTCCAGCGGGAGTCGATCCTCGAACCGGTCGAGCATGAACTCCAGGAAGTCCACCAGCAGGTCGTCTTTGGTGTCGTAGTGGTGGTACAGAAGCGACTTGCTCTTCGGGAACTCGTCGCCGATCCGCTGGGTCGTGAGGTCGCTGTATCCGTGCTCACAGAGCGCGACGTAGGTCGCCTTCATGATCTCCTCGCGGGTCCCGTCCGGCTCTTCGAGAAACGACGGTGGGTCCGTCATGGTACGCCCACGTCCCCCGGTCGGCCGAACCGGTCGTTGCCCCGCCGAACACGGTCCTGGCCCCGCCGAACTCGGTCGTTGCCCCGCCGGACCGGGTCCCCGCCCTGGTGACCGGCCCGCGGACACCGGTTCCGTCCCCGCGGCCGGCCCGCGGTGGCGGCGTCGTCCTCGTCCGGTTCCGCTGCAGTTCCCATCTCGAATACGGTGTACCGCCGCCACCTATAAAAGTTGATTGACCGGTCAATCAGTTCCGGTGGTCGTCCCGACGGCGTCGAGGCCTCGCAGTCAGAAGGTTCATAACTGTTGACTAAATATTCAGTCACGAGATGATCGACGAACGGACGGGGACGGCGGCGGTGGGACGTTCGGCGACGATGCGACGTTCTGCGGCGGAGACGACGGCGGTGGGACGTCCGTCGACGAAGACGGTAAGGATGAGACGTCCAGCGATGGGGGCGGGACGTCCGGCGTCGGAGGTGGAACGTCAAGTGACGGAACAGCGACGTCGGGCAACCGAACGGGGACGCCCGGCGGGCGGGAACGCCCGGTGGGGGGCAGGGTCCGACGGATGAGCCTGGCCGACCGCCTCTCGGCGACGATAACGACGTACAGCCGCGTCGTCGTCGCGGTCATGCTCGTCCTCACGGTGCTGGCCGGTGCCGGCGCCGGGATGATCGAGCAGTCGTCGTCGCTCGACCAGTTCCAGAGCGACACCGAGGAGGCCCGGAAACTGGACTACGTCGAGGAGAACTTCTCGACCGGATCCGACGACACGACGACGGCCCAGCTCATCGTGAGAGGCGACAACGTCCTCTCGCAGGAGTCGCTGGTCGACGCCCTCCGTCTGCAGCAGTCGTTCCGGAACAACGAGACGATCAACCGGACGCTCGCCGACGAGCGGCCGACGGTCGGCGTGGCGAACCTGGTCGCCTTCTCGTCGATCCTCCGCGAGCACCAGCGCGAACTGCAGGCGACGGCCGCGGAGTTCCAGCAGTTGAACGCGACCGTCCAGGAGGAACGTGCGGCGCTGGAACGTCGGGGTACCGAACTGAACGCGACCAGCCGGGACCTCCGCGCGGCCCTGACGAGGCTCCGCCAGGACCCCTCGGCGTCGCCGCGTGCGCAGTTCGAGGCGGTGCGCGAGAACTCGTCGGTCGACCTCGGGGAGTCCCACTACGAGACGTTCAACCGGTCGGTGCAGCTCCTCCGGAGCGCCGAGACCGAATCGCAGGTCGAGGAGGCCTACCGGCTCGGGACCCGGGGCGTACTGGCCGACGAGTACGCGGACCTCCAGCAACGTAGCGAGGATCTCCGGTCGAAGGCCGACCGACTCGCGGAACTCGGTCGCCAGCTAGAGGCCCAGCGGGCGGCCCTGGAGAACGCTTCCGTGCCCCCGCTGGACGAACAGATCGACGCGGTCGAGTCGATGAACGAGACGGAGTACGAACGCGCGCTTGACGCGGTCCTCAGCGAGAACGCCTCCGCGCAGCTGAGCGGCCTGGCGTTCATGCCGACGGACTACGACGCGGGGTCGACGAGCGCGAACGCGACGATGCTGCTGGTCACCCACCGCACCGACGGTGGCGGCGACCAGGAGGTGATGGGGTCCAGCGACCTCGCGGACGCCCAGCTCGCCATGCAGTCGATTGCGAACGACCGGACCGACGCGGGCGGGGCCGAGGTCATCGTCTTCGGCGGCGGGATCATGGGCGAGGAGATCGACAACTCGATGACCGACAGCCTGGCCATCGTCGGGCCGCTCGCGCTGCTGTTCGTCGTCGTCGCCCTGATCGTCGCGTACCGGGACCTGCTCGACATCCTGCTCGGCCTGCTCGGCATCGTCGTCGTCCTCGTCTGGACGTTCGGCTTCATGGGCTGGGC
>CAYTAG010000297.1:0-3655 GCA_964435625.1 uncultured Halobacteriales archaeon
GCTTCCAGCGCTCGATGCTCGTCGCCAACGAGGGCGAGATCGAGACCAGCGAGGGACCGGTCGGCGTCGAGGACATGATGCTCGAAGAGGAGTCCGCCCAGCGCGTCGAAGAGACCGAGGACGGCGTCCGCTACTCGCTGGATCGGCTGGGCATCCCGCTCGTCGAAATCGGGACCAAGCCGGACATCCGCTCGCCCGAGCAGGCCCGCGAAGCGGCCGAACAGATCGGCATGCTCCTGCGCTCGACCGGCCACGTCAAGCGCGGCCTGGGCACCATCCGCCAGGACGTCAACGTCTCCATCGCCGAGGGCGCCCGCATCGAACTGAAGGGCGTCCAGAGCCTCGACGACATCGACGACATCGTCCGCAACGAGGTCCGCCGGCAGGTCGAACTGCTCGACATCGCCGAGGAACTGGAGGAACGGGACGCCGAGGTGGGCGAACCCAGAGACGTCAGCGAGGTCTTCGCCGAGACCGACAGCGGCGTCATCCGCGGCGCGCTCGACGACGGGGGCGAGGTCCGGGCGGTCCCGCTGTACGGGTTCGACGGCCTCGTCGGCCGGGAAATCCAGCCCGACCGCCGACTCGGGACGGAACTGTCCGACCACGCCAAGCGTCACGGCGCGGGCGGCATCTTCCACACGGACGAACTCCCGGCCTACGGCGTGACCGAGGACGAGGTAGCCGACCTCCGGGAGGCCGTCGACGCTGGCGCGGACGACGCCGTCGCCATCGTCGCGGCCGACCCAGGGGTGGCGGCGGGCGCCATCGAGGCGGCCGCCGAGCGCGCTGAAGCGGCCATCGAAGGCGTCCCCGAGGAGACCCGCGACGCCAACGACGACGCCACCTCGCGGTACCTCCGGCCGCTGCCCGGCGCGGCGCGGATGTACCCCGAGACGGACGTCCCGCCGGTCGACCCCGACGTCGCGGACGTCGAGACGCCCGAACTGCTGACGGAGAAGGCGTCCCGGTACGCCGACGAGCACGGCCTCGACGAGGGGCTGGCCGAGCAGGTCGCGTTCGGCCAGCGGTGGTCGCTGTTCGAGCAGGCCGTCGAGATAGGCGTCGACGCCACGCTGGCGGCCGGGACCGTCGAGTCGACGGTCACCGAACTTCGGCGGGACGACGTGCCCGTCGGGAACCTGGCCGACCGGCACTTCCTGGAGACGTTCGAACTGCTGGCCGACGGCGAACTCGCCAAGGAGGGCGTCGGCGACCTGCTGGCCGAACTGGCCGAGGGCCCCGAGCAGTCGGCCGCGGCGGCCGCCGAGGCGGCCGGTCTCGGCAGCGCCGGCGAGGACGAGGTCCGCGAGGCGGTGGTCGCGGTCGTCGAGCGCAACGCCGAGCAGGTCGAGACCGAGGGCATGGGCACGTTCTCGGCGCTGATGGGAGAGTGCATGGGCGAACTTCGCGGCAAGGCCGACGGCGACGTGGTCAGCGACGTACTCCGCGAGGAGATCCAGAAGCGGGCCTAGGTCGGTCGAACGCCAGTTCAGGTGGCGGCGTCCGGGTCGGCCGGGTCGGTCGCTTCCCTGGTGCGGGGCCGTCGGCTCTCCAGTTCGGGCCGTTCGGCGTGTCCGCCCGCGCGGACGAACTCGCTGAGGCGGGCGCCGACGTGTTCGTCGACCGGCAGCACGAACTCCCGGCGCGCGCCGCCGTCCGAGTGGACCGTGATCCGCTCGACCTCGTTCTCGATGCGTTCGATGCCGTCGTACTCCTCGCGGTGTTTCCAGCCGAAGTCGGCCAACCGGAGGCCGCCGACGCCGACCAGGACGAAGAACAGCGCCGCCAGGCCGGACCCCACGAGAATCGCCCCGAGGAACGACAGCGTCGACAGCACCGCCCCGCCGCCGACCAGCAGCCGGTAGTCCAGCCCCTCGTACTCCGTCTCGGTCCGGACCTCCGATTCGATGGTGCTGACGTGGTTTCGCGGGAACGTCCCCCGTCGGCCGGTCTCCGACCGGAAGACGATGCAGCGGTCGGTGGTACCCAGGACCACGTCCTCGTTCCCGTGACCGTTTCTGAGTTCGCCCTGCCAGCGAACCCGTACCGATTCGTCGGGCAACGTCGGCATGTCCGATTGCTCCGCCGGGAAGGGGTTAGTTATGAACAGCGTACGGCGGAACGAGGCCCGTCACTGCAGCGGCTGGTCGACGCGGAAGGACTCGCCGGTCTCGGGATCGCGCCGGTACCGGGCCACCAGCGAGCCGTCCGGCGCCCGCAGGTCGACGTCCGCGCCGATGGGGACCGGCTGGGACGTGACGAACGAACTGCCCGGCGCGATGGGTCGTCGCCACGTCTCCGTGACCGGCTGGCGGTCGTGGGTGTACTCGACGGAGAGGTCGACGTCGAGGGCCTCGGAACCGTCGTACCCGAACCGGACCGGAGCGGGGTCCAGCCGCTCGCCGGTGTGGGGGTCGATGGCGTCGGTCACCCAGTCCAGGCCGCGTCGCTTCCAGTCATCGTACTCCGAGGTGACGACGTACCGCTCCCAGTCGTAGATGCCGCTCTTGATGGCGATCTTCTTGAACTGCGTCTTCACCGCCAGCGACTCCAGGATCACGACCGACCGGACCATCCCCGACTTGCGGTAGTGGGCCTGCCCGGCCTCCATGACCTCCTGGGCCTCCTCGTCCAGCGGTTCCAGGGTCCGCATGTCGACGAACACGCCGAAGCGCTCCGGCGAGTGGGTCAGTTCTCGCTCGGACGCCGCCTTCCACTCCGCCATCTCCTCGGCGTCCATCTCCTCCCCGAACGTCAGCCGGTAGCCGTAGTCGGTCCCTTCGATCTCGTACATCTCCGGGCAATATTGTTCGACAACTAACAAGTATTTAACGGCCCGGCGGTGGACCGTCGTGGCCGGGCGTCTGCGGGTGTTCTCGGTCGGACGCCGACGGGTGTTCTCGGTCGGACGCCGACGGGCGTTTTCGGTCGGCGCCGACGGACGTTCCCGACCGAGGATCGACGGACGTTCTCGGTCGGGCGTCCCCGACCGGGACGCCGTTATCGTTTTCAGGCTCGGGGTCGAACGGGTTGCCATGAGCACGGACGCCGCTGGCGAGGCCACCGGGCGGCCCGAGATCGAGGTCAGCGAGGAGGCCGCCTCGGAGGCGCGGGAGTTGATGGACCGCGAGGGCCTCGACGTCGGGGAGGCCGGACTCCGGCTGTTCGTCCAGCAAGGCGGGTGCGCCGGCCTCTCCTACGGGATGCGCTTCGACCACGAACCGGACGAGGACGACGAGATCTACGAACACCACGGCCTCCGGGTATTCGTCGATCCCGCCAGCATGCGCTACGTCGAGGGCAGCGTGCTGGACTACGAGTCCGGCCTCCAGGGCGCGGGCTTCACCGTCGAGAACCCCAACGTCGTCAGCGAGTGCGGGTGCGGCGAGTCCTTCCGGACCTAATCCTCGAGTTCGAACGCGACGGTCACCTCGGCCTGGTACTCGCGGTCCTCGGCGCGTTTCAGTTCGACGCCGAGTTCCTCGACTTCGATCCAGTAGACGTTGTCCAGCGTCTCCTCCGCGCGGTCGATGGCGTCGTCGGCCGCGGCGTCGAAGCTCTCGGGGCTGGTGCCGATCAACGAGATTTTCTTGAACACCATGGAACCATCCACTGTATTTCTCCGCTATCGCCTATAAACTGTTTGTCAGCG
>CAYTAG010000298.1:0-3648 GCA_964435625.1 uncultured Halobacteriales archaeon
CGACGGGTGATCTCGCGACCGGGCGACTAGGGGTCACCCTCACGCCTCCCCAACCGCGCGGGCGCCACGGAGGGCGCCCGCGGCCCTCGCGCACGTTCCTCGCGCGCGCCGGGAGCACGGTGGGGGCGCGAGAAACGTAGGGGTTGTCGAGCTAGCGGTCCTTCCTGACCGGTTGGACGGACTTCCTCCGCCAGCACGAACACTGTCGGGGGTGGCGATACACTCACTTTTTAAAGGATAGCGAGCAATCATCGGGTAACGGACCGACCGATGACGAGAATCGAGGAACTCCACGTCGACGGGTTCAAGGGGCTGACCGACACGGATCTCGAATTCGGGAGGCTCAACGTCGTCACCGGTCGGAACAACACCGGCAAGACGAGTTTGCTGGAAGCCATCGAACTGGGGCTTGAGCCGGAACGGTTGGAGGGGTACGGGGATCAGGTGGGGGACCTCGTTAATGTCCATTTAGATGCAGCACTTATTGAACTATCTCTCGCCAAAGGTCAGTATTCACTGTCCTTAGAATTTGCCTCCCCCGAGGAAGCATTAGAACATGCGATTAATGCTCTGGTCAGAACGTTTTCCTCCACTCCTCTTTCATTCGTTCCAGAGGATGTAGACCTATCGGATGCTATCGAACGGGTACTTAGGGCGGAACTCGCAAACATCGAGGCCGAAGAGGTCCCCGACATAGATCGTCATGTTCTCAATGTTTCTTATGGTGGGGTGACCTTTCGACTCGTAATTGTCGATGGAAAATTAACTGAAATGCTATTAAAGCGTGAAGACGAAATCAGAGCTTCCTTGGAATCCGAGTTTTCTAATTCCGAATTGGAGGAGTGGCATAAACAGAGTCCAGTGGATGACGTTTTTGATTACGTTTTGACCCGCCGCGGCCCCTTTCATTTTGCAGAGTTCTATCTAGAATCCCCAGAAGGCCCAAACGATGTCCGTTTCATCGAACAACCGAAAACTACCAGCCACCCTGATTCCTCAGATGACGAAAATGCAGCCATCAAGAAAGTCGAGATACGCGACTACCTCAACGAACACGAGATCACGCCGGAACCGGGCGTCACGGTCGAGGATTTCGACTTCGACGTCATCGTCTTTGAGGAGGAGGGCGAACGCTACCAGGTGCCCTACGACTTCATGGGCGACGGGTTCAAGACCATCGTCGGCATCCTCTGGCAGTTCGTCGGCGAGGAGGACGTCAGCGACGTGGTGCTGATGGAGGAACCTGAGAACCACATGCACCCGGGCTACGTCGGGGAACTCGTCCCGTTTCTCGTCGACGTCGCCCGCGAGGAGGACGTGCAGTTGTTCATCTCGACCCACAACGTCGACTTCATCTCGGAGTTCTTCGCGGAGTTACCCGACGACCAGCGGGAGTTCCTCGAATCGGAGTTCCGGTTGGTCCAGATGACCGAGACCGTCCCGAAGACCTTCGACTACGCGGACGCGAAAGAACAGGTCGAAGACCTCCACCTGGACCTCCGTGGGATCTGAGGGGGGTCGCGCGTGCGCCACATCGTGTTCACCGAAGGCAGGAACGACGTTCACTTCGTGAAGTCGCTGCTGGCGTCCGCCTACGGGACCGTCGACGTGGACGAGTTCCTCGCCGAGAGGTACGTCACCGAGGAGGGTCCCGGACCGCTCGTTCCACCGGAAACGGACGAGATTCGGCGATTTCGAACGCGCGAAGAACGGGGCGACGTCCTCCTCAAATCCGAAAACGGCGACACGAACCTCCTGAAGGTGTTCTCGACGGTGCTCGTTGACCTATGTCCGTTCGACCTCGAATACACACTGGTTATCGATTGCGACGGCGACGGACTCCAGCAGGTTCTCGCACAGTTGAACGGCCACGTCGGGAGTCGGTACGGCGGTGCCGTCAGCGTTCGCCGGGAGTCGAGGACCGAAATCGGCTCGGACGCGACGTTGGTATCCTGCTCGGTCGAGGGCAGCAGTGGTCTCGACGACGAGTTCACGCTCGTCGCGTTCGCGGACAGTCTCGAAGCGGCCGCAGGCGTCGTCAGGGAAAACGACCGCGAAACGAAAGAGGAAACGATAACAGAGTACGCCGAGGAGACGGACGGACTCGACGATTTACTCCCCATATTCGACCACGTGAACGACGACTGATGTCGACGACGCCCGCCGGGACCCTGCAGCGTTCGTCCTCCATGACCGCCGAAGAACAGCCGCCTACTACAGGTCCTTCGTCATGCAGGTCGCCGACGCCGGGCACAGGTCCGCGAACTGCGCCGTCTGCCGGATACCCGGGGACGCCGCCTCCCGAAGAACTTCCTCGTACCCCCGGCGCCGGAAGAACCCGGCCGCCGTCGTGGTCAGCAGGTACAGCGTCTCGACGCCGTCGCTTCGCGCCTCGGCTTCCAGCGCGTCGCAGATGGCGACCCCGTAGCCACGACCTCGCCGGGACTCCTCGACGACGACCGACCGCAGGAGTCCGTCCGATCCGTGCCGCTCGACCCCGCCGGCGCCGACGACTTCCCCGTCCACCCGGGCGACGGAGAAGCACTCGGGCTTCGACTGCACGTCCCGGGCCGGAAGGTCGTTCGCTTCGAGCAGGGCTTCGACGCGGTCGAGGTGGGTCCCCGCCGGCCGGAGGGTCAGCGATGGGTCGGTCATGCGGTCTGGGGGGGATTCGTTTGCGGTGGGCGGAGTCGGGGGCCGTGCCGACGGCGATCAACCGCCGCGAAACGCCGATCAGTTCGGGTCATCGATGGACGCCTGCGTGACGGTGATCCGGACGCCCGCCCAGTTCGAACGCGAATCCCCGACAGTCGTAGAAGCACCGGACGAGCCTCGCGGCGCGTCGCGCGACGACGACGAGGCCGACGACGGCAGCGAGTGCCCGACCGAACAGCAGTCCGCCGCTCGTCGATCCGGGACGTCGTCGGACTCGGTGTCGCTCGTCGGCCGGTTCATTTTAGCAAGTACTAATATCAGATTCCACTAATATAAGCCCTCCGCTGGTGCCGCTCCCCAGTCGTGACGGAAGCGGAGTTGCCGAGCGAGTGAGGAAGGTCGACGGCCCCCGGCGCGCGAGCGCCAAACGACGCAATCGAAATCCCTGGATGGCGTCGGGTCCGGCTCCGTCGGGCCGGGTCAGTCGCGCGTCCTGGCCGGCAGCGTGAACGAGAAGGTCGATCCCTCGCCGGGTTCGGACTCGACCCAGATGTCGCCACCGTGGCGCTCGACGATTCGCTCGCACAGCGCCAGCCCGATCCCCGTTCCCGAGTACTCGTCGGTGGTGTGAAGCCGCTCGAACACCCGGAAGACCCGGTCGGCATCGTCCGGGTCGATGCCGATCCCCTCGTCGCTGACCGAGATCACCCACTCCGGGCCGTCGCGTTCGGCCGAGACGCGAACCCGCGGCGGCTCCTCGCCGCTGTACTCGATGGCGTTGTCCAGCAGGTTCTGGAGGACCTGCCTGAGCTGGCTGCCGTCGCCCTGGACGCACGGCAGGTCCCCGGCGGTGATCTCGGCGTCGCGCTCCCCGATTTTGAACTGGAGGTCGTCGCGCACGTCCGCCAGCACGACGTTCAGGTCGACCGGCTCGAACGGATCGCCCCGCGTCTCGACCCGGGAGTATTCGAGCAGTCCCTCGATCATCTCGCG
>CAYTAG010000299.1:0-3612 GCA_964435625.1 uncultured Halobacteriales archaeon
TTCTCCGATTCGGCGGTCGGGTCCAGGTCCCGGTGGAGGTCCTCGTTCTCGTCGACGTCCAGGTCGGCGGCCAGCCGCCGCAACAGCGTCGACTTGCCGGCGTTGGTGTACCCGGCCAGCGCCACCAGGTCGAACCCCGATTCGCGGCGCTGGTCCCGGCGGTGTTGCTCGGTCTCCTCGATGTGGGCGAGTTCGTCGCGAATGCGGCTGATCTGGGCCTTGATGTCGCGCTCGCGGCTCTCGTCGTACTCGCCCAGCCCCATGAACCCGGGGTGTTCCTCCCGCTTGGCGAGGCTCGTCTTCGCCTCCGCCCGGGGGAGTTCGTACCGCAGTTCGGCCAGTTCCACCTGCAACTGGGCCTTGCGGGTCCGGGCGCGCTGGCCGAATATCTCCAGGATGAGCGTGAACCGGTCGAGGACCTCCGTCCTCTCGGGGAGCTTCTGCCCGAGGTTGTACGTCTGGTAGGGACCCAGCCGGTTGTCGAAGATCACCTTGCCGGCGCCCTCGCGGGCGACCGCCCTGGCCAGTTCGTCGGCCTTGCCCTCGCCGACGTGGAACGCGGGGTCCTCGTCGCGGCGCTGGGTGACCTCGGCCGCGACCTCGTAGCCGGCCGCCCGCGCCAGGTCGCGGATTTCGGCCGTGTCGGCGGTACCTTCGTCGACTCGTTTGGCGACGACGACCTTCATAGTAAGAGTTGGCGGGCGGCGTAGGCGGCGTGGTGGGCTGCCTGCACTGTCTCGCGTTCGGCTATGCTCTCGACGTATTTAAATTCGGCTTCGAGGTGCTGGCCGACGGTCCAGGCGGGTTCCTCGTAGAACTCGCCGTGTTCGGCCACGACGTGGCAGTCGGGGGGTTCGGGCAGGCGGTCCAGCGCGTCGGCCACAAGCGTTACGGTGGCGTCGAACGTTGGTTCCGCGGTACTACGAGCGAATCCCATGCCCAGCACCGAATGTAACCGACCCGAGCCGACCGACGCGTGGACGGCGGCGGCCACCATCAGGTACTCGCCGGCCTCCTCGTGGCGGCCGCTGATGTCGACCCCGACCACGTCAACCGTGCCGGTCCGCCACCTCGGTTGGGACGCCCCTCGCCATGCGGGATCGCACGGCCGCGCGGGACTTCAATCCCCCGGCGTGGGCGGCCACGTCCGGACGCCGGCACCGGCCGTCGCTCGTCCGGGAACCGTCGGGTCGGCGATCACTGGTCAGCCATGAGCGGGGACGAGGTCGTGGAGGTCGCCGAACGCGAGGTCCGCCGGGCGGGCGAGGAGCCGCCGGACATCCCCTCGGAGTCGGCCCTGGAGGACCTGCTGCCGAACCTCCTCGAGGGCGTCGACGAGGTGGCTACCGGCTACCTCGTCCGGGCGAGCCTCCCCAGCGAGGACCCCGAGCGGGCGGGCGAGCGACTCGTCGACGCCCTCGAACGGAAGGTGACGGTCCTCGGGTCGACGCTTACCGCCGGCGTCGACCCCGCGGACCCGCAGGTGGACGTGCTCATCCAGTGTGAGTACACGGCCAGCCAGATCGCCTCCGCACTCGGCGGGGTCACGCCCGTCCGCGGCGCCGTCGTGGTCGAGGTGACCGACGTCTGCGAGCGCCTGCTGGAGTCGCCGGACGAGGAGGCCGACGTCGCCGACGCCAACGACGTGTTCAACGAACTCCAGCAGCAGGTCACCGAACTCGACTACGACCAGGTGGTCGACGAACTGGAGGGCGTCTCCTTTCCCGGCGGCCCGGACGCCGACGAGGAGGTCGACCTGGAGGACGAGGCCGACGTCGATCTGGGGAGCGACGGGGACGCCGGCGGCGACGTCGAACTGGAGGACGTCGCGCTCGACGACGCGGCGCTGAACGGCGATTCTGGGGACGATTCGGACGCGGATGCGGGCGATGGCGTCGACGCGAAGGAGCTGTTCGGCGAGGGCGAGGCCGCGACCCACGGCCAGGGATCGACCGCGGCGATGGGCGGTGCCGACGAGCAGCGAATCGAGGAGGCGATCAAGTCCGTCGAGGAGTCCGCCGACGACGAGAGCGACGGCGAAGAGGCTACGGACCACGGATCGGCCGGGGAAGACGTAACTGCGGACGCCGAGGCTAACGACGCGACCACGAACGCCGGACCGGACGACGACGTGACCGCCGACGCCGGAATGGCGGACGGCACTGGGGCGACCGACGACGGAACGTCCGACGGCGCTGGGACAGCCGACGGCGAGGCACCCACGGGACCCGACGTCCCGGAGGTCGACGCCGGATCGTCCGACGGCGAGGATGCCCCACCTGCACCCGACCGCGCCGGAAGCGACGGCGCTGGCGGGACCCCGGACCAATCGCCAGCCGCCGAGGCGACGACGGCAGCCGAAGCGTCGGCGGCAGGCGGATCGAAGCGCGCTGGATCGGCGCCGCCGGCGGAATCGGCGTCGGACGGCGGCTCGGCGGCGACCGCGCCGGGGTCGGCCGCCGACGTGGACCGGCTGGTCGACGACCTCGTGACCGCCCTGGAGTCGGGGGCCGTCGGGCCGGACCGGCGCCAGGGGCTCCGGGAGGCGCTCGGCGTCGAGAGCACCCACAGTCTCGACGTCCGGCTGGAGTACCTCCAGAAGCGGGTCGACAACCTCGCGGCCTACACCGACGCCTGGGAGGCGTTCCTGGCCGAGGAGGGCACGGGCAACCAGTTCATCGAGGAGATCGACGACGAGATCGAGGCCTTGCGGGCCCGCGTCGAGACCCTGGAGTCCGGCGGCGCCGCGGGCGGGACCGCGGCGAGCGACGCCCGGATCGAGGACCTCGCGGACCGCGTCGACGCCCTCGAAGACGAACACGGCCGGCGGCTCGACGAGGTCGAGGAGACCCTGGGGTCCCTCCGGCGGTCGGTCGAGGCACTGGGCAACTGGCGGGACCGCGTCAACGACCTGCTGGGCGACCGGCTGTGACACCGGTAACCCGGGCTTACGCGATCGTTGCGGGCGCGGCGGCCGTCCCGGTGGCGCCGCGGTTCAGGTAACGTCACCTTTCGGCCCCCACAAGAGCCTTAACGCCCCGTTACCGAGTGGTAAGTATGGTGGAGTTGAATCCCCAGCAGATGGGGCTGGAGTTCGGCGGCGGCGCGATCATCGGTGGCGTGATCGGGTTCGCAGCCAAGAAAGTCGCAAAGATCATCGCCATCATCGTCGGGCTCGAGCTCGCCCTGTTCAAGTTCCTGGAGACCCGGGGCGTCCTGCAGGTCAACTGGGACGCGATCACCTCCAGTGCGGCGGCCGCCAGCGAACCGGCCACCTCGGCCGAGCCGCCGTCCTGGGCGATGAGCTTCCTGTCGACGATGCCGGTCGGCACCGGCTTCGCGGGCGGGTTCCTGGTCGGGTTCAAGAAGGGATAGCGACCTGCCGCGTACGGACGGCCCGACCTACCGCGTGCGGATGTCGTCCTCGTCCTTGACGATCTGGGTCTCGGCCTGCCCCGAGGAGTGCTCGTTGACGAGGTCGTAGAAGTCGTTTTGCATCCCGGCGGGGAAGGTGATGACGCCGATCCAGGAGCCGTCGGCCTGCCACTCCTCCTCTTCGAGTTCGCCGAACTGCAGGACCTGCGCCTGGGCGCTGCCCGCGTACTCCGCCGG
>CAYTAG010000300.1:0-3527 GCA_964435625.1 uncultured Halobacteriales archaeon
CGCCTTCGAGTTCGGCCTGGGGAAGGACGCCCGCGAGGTGCCGGGCTATGAGCGCAACGACCCCTTCGAATTCGACGAGCGCGAGGCGCGGAGCGCCTCGGACAGGTCGAGCGGCGACGACGAGGAACCGCGAGACGACGGAGACGTTACCCCGGCCGAGAACGACCACGGCGGTCTCCAGGGCGGCATCACGACGGGGATGCCCGTCTACGGCGAGGTGACCTTCCACGCGCCGACGTCGATCCCGAAAGAGCAGACCACGGTGGACTGGGAGACCGGCGAGGTGGTCGACGACGCGCAGGTGATCGGCCGCCACGACCCCGTCCTGCCGCCGCGCGGGGTCCCAGTGGTCGAGGCCGTGCTGGCGCTGACGCTCGTGGACTTCATGCTGCTGGCGGGTCGGATCAACCCCGACAGGGTGGACGGCGCGGTGGGCGAGTACGACGCCGACTACCACCCGAGCAATCCACGGAACGAGTGAGGCCCCTTAAGTAGCCGAGGGTGCTCGACCGGCACGATGACCGCCGACCACGACTTCGAGACCGAGGTACAGGTCCGCTTCCGCGACGTCGACGCGATGGGCCACGTCAACAACGCGGTGTACGCCACCTACCTGGAAGAGGCCCGTGCAGCGTACTTCCGGGAAGTGATCGGCGAGAACCTGTCGACCGTCGACTCCGTGCTGGCCTCGCTGTCCATCGACTTCCACGCCCCGGTCGAACCCGGCGACCGGATCACCGTCGCGGTCTCGGTCCCGGACCTGGGGGAGTCCTCGATTCCGATGGAGTACGAGATTCGCACGGACGACGGGACCCTCGCTGCGACGGGCGAGACGGTCCAGGTGGCCTACGACCGCGAGAACGGGGCGTCCAGACCGATTCCGGACGCCTGGCGGGAAGCCATCGAATCGGCGTAGGGAGACGACGAGTTCTCGACCGTGGGCGCCGTTACGCGTTCTCGCCGAGGTCCGGGAGGTCGTCGTAGTCGTCGGCGCGTCCGTAGGCGTCGTCGCCGTACCGCTCTTCGATGGCGTCGAGGCTCGCGAGACTCGCCACCGAGGTAGCGGCGTCGATGCGGATGGGCATCTGCGTCGTCAGCGGTTGTCTCAGTTTGTCTGCAATCGTCAGGTTCTTCCGGTACCTGGACCGGGCTGTCGGCTGTGGTCCCGGCTTCCGGCTTGAAGATTCGGGGCAATTACTCGTCGTCCTCTTCCCATGGCGCGCTCACCTCCGCCCACCAGCCGTCGCCGCTCACGAACAGCAACCCCCCGTCCATGCGGACCGCCGAATCGGGGACCGACGAACGGTCCGTACTCGCCCGCAGTTCGTAACCCGCCTCGGCGTCCACGAGGTAGAGGACGACCTGCTCGCCCGGTGCCAGGGCGGCGTCCAGGGTGGTGTTCACGCGCACCTGCGATCCGTTCGGGTGGCCGACCAGCCCCTCGACCGTCGTCCCGGCGGGCACCGTCGCGCCGCGGACGTTCTCCAGCACCGCCGCCCCGTCGTCCGGGACCGACAGCTGGAGGTTGGGGAACGCCGTGGTCCACCCGGGGCGCTCGGGCGGGGCCACGTCGGTCGAAAGCGACCAGTCGAACGTGACGCGCTGGCGGAACGTGTCGTCGCCGGACCCGCGGACCTCGACGAAGGACCCGTTCGCCCGGTGGACGACGCCGTCCTGGCTCACCAGTAGCGTCCCCGCGTAGTCGGAGTAGTTGCCCTCCCTGCTGACGAGGACGCCGTCGGCCCCGTACCGCAGCAGCGTCGTCCCGTCCCGCTCGGTCGTCCCCTCGAACCGGAAGCTCCCGGCCTCCAGCAGGCCCACCAGCCGGTCGGTCGGCCAGGGTTGCAACCGGGGGAACACCGCGGTCCAGTTGCCGAACCCCCCGTCCTGGTACCGGTACCGGTGCTCGTCGCTGGCCGGGTACCGGGTGTACTCCGTCGTCGGCCCCACGTAGAGGCCGTGGGCCTCCTCGCCGTAGTCCCGGACGTGGAGGTACCGCTCGCCGTCCCGGTTGCCCACGTGGACGGTCCGGTTCGTCCCCTCGATGCCACGGCGCGAGAGGTTGGTCTCGACGACCAGGCTAGCACGGTAGTTCGCGTCCTGCAGGGCCGCTTCGTGGGCCGACCGGAGGTCAGCCACGTCGCCCAGGCCGAACCTGCTGGCGTCGCCGGGGAACGTGACCTCGTCGGTCGGCGCGGGAGTGGCAGTCGTCGTCCCGTTCCCCAGGCCGTTGCACCCCGACAGGACGACGAGCACTACCACCGCGATGGTGGGGAGGGCTCTCGACCCCATGTTCGTGACCTCCCACAGCAGACCAATAACGGTTGTGGAGCACGCGACCGCGTACGGTAAGCCGGCCAAGTTCGACCGCGTCGGTCGGTAAGCCCGCCGTATCGGAAATCCTTCATTATCGTTCCTTGCTAATCCTTCGCAAACACTTTAGGCTCGCGCAGGCTAGTCTCGGGACAGCAGGCCCATCCGGGCCGTGATCAACCTATGACTGACGACGAACTCATCTGGCGGATCGCGGGCGGTTCCGGGGACGGCATCGCCTCGACGAGCCAGAACTTCGCGAAGGCGCTGATGCGTGCCGGCCTCGACGTATTCACGCACCGTCACTACCCGTCGCGGATCCGCGGCGGGCACACGTACGTGGAGATCAGGGCGTCGGCGGAGGAGGTGAAGTCCCGCGGGGACGGGTACAACTTCCTGCTGGCGCTGGGCGACTCCTTCGCCCGGAACCCCCAGGAGGAAGCGTACTACGGCGTCGAGGAGATCAAGCCGCTGAGCGAGAACCTCGACGACCTGCGGGAGGGTGGCATCGTCATTTACGACGAGGGGCTGCTCGACGTCGAGGACGTCCCGGAGTTCAAGCAGCGCGCCGAGGACAACGACTGGCACGTCTACCCGCTGGACCTGCGCGGCCTGGCGAAAGAACACGGCCGCGAGGTCATGCGGAACACGGCCGGCGTCGGCGCGACGGCGGCGCTGGTCGGGATGGAACTGGACTCCATCCTGGACGTGATGCGGGAGTCGAAGATGAGCGGCGACGTCCTGGAGGCCAACGAGACCATCCTCCAGGAGTCCTACGAGAGCGTCCGCGACGACTACGACCACAGCCACGACGTGTCGGTCCCCGAGGGCAGCCACGACGACCAGCAGGTACTCGTCTCGGGCAGCGACGCCATCGCCTACGGGGCCATCGACGCAGGCTGTCGGTTCATCTCGGGGTACCCGATGACCCCGTGGACGGACGTGTTCACCATCATGTCCCAGAACCTGCCGAAGATGGGCGGGATCGCCGAGCAGGTCGAGGACGAGATCGCCGCCGCGTCGCTGGCGGTCGGCGCCACCCACGCCGGCGTGAAGGCGATGTCCGGGTCCTCCGGCGGCGGGTTCGCGCTGATGTCCGAGCCGCTGGGGCTGGCGGAGATGACCGAACAGCCGCTGGTCCTGGTGGAGGCCATGCGGGCCGGCCCGTCGACCGGGATGCCCACCAAGCCCGAGCAGGGCGACCTCGAACACGT
>CAYTAG010000301.1:0-3462 GCA_964435625.1 uncultured Halobacteriales archaeon
GCGTTCGACGTGACCCCGCCGCGGTACGTCGACGCCATCGTCACCGAGCGCGGCCAGTACCCGCCCGAATCCGTCGTCGTGCTCATCCGGGAACTGTTCGGCGAGCATACCGGAACCGAACCCTGGGACGAGACCTGACCGGGCGGAGTCGGACCGGCCCGGCCGGCACGAGGCCCCCCGGCCGGGCCGAGCGAAGCTGTCAGCGCGCCGAACGGCCCGGTTTCGGCCGACCAAACGTTTTTTAGGGAGCGGCTTTCGTTGAGATTCATGATGGCCGTGGCCGCGGTCTTACCTGCAGGAACGAAATTACCACCGCTCGCGTACCTCGTCGGGTTGACGATGGGGACCCTGATCGTCGGCGTGTTGCTGCTGTTGATGCGGCCGCCGGTCCGGGGGTGGGACGTCCTGGCGCTGGGATCGTGGATGGCCGTCGGGTCGGCGCTGCACGCCATCGACCAGATCGGCGCGTTCCCCGAGTGGCTGGCGCCGCTGTTCGGGACGCCGGCGGTGTACTTCACCACCGCGACGGTCGCCGGGGCGGTGTGGCTGTTCGCCACGGTCGGCGCCGCGGCGGGCATCTTCGACTCCATCCCGCGGCTGGTCGGGGTCCTCGGGGCGAACGTGGCAATCGCGCTCGTCGCCTTCCTCGCCTGGCGGGGCGTCGAGACCGGCACGCTCGAACCCGTGTGGCCGGTCGTGGCGCTGGCCGGGGCGATGGTCCTGGCCGCCATCGCGTTCGTCGCGCTCAGCCTGACCTACACCGAGGCGGTCGCCGTCACCGGCAAGGCGGGGGCGTTCGTCGTCTTCGCGCACACCCTCGACGGCCTCACGACCGCCATCGGCATCGACGTCCTCGGCGTCGAGGAGCGGTCCCCGCTGCCCCGGGCGATAATGGACTTCTCCGGGGACCTCCCGACCGCGGCGTACCTCGGCTCCGGGTGGCTGTTCGTCCTCGTCAAGGTGGGACTGGCGCTGCTGCTGGTCGCCCTGCTGGCCGACTACGTGCGCGAGTCCAAATCCCGGGGCAACCTCGCGCTGGCCGGCGTCGCCGCCGTCGGCTTCGGTCCCGGCTTCTACAACATGTTGCTGTTCCTGGTCTCGGGGGCCGCCTGAAACGGCCGGTCCGGCGAGCGGGTTTCGACCGCCGGGCGGTGCCGGCGGCGATCCAGGCAGACGGGTCGGCGGCCGTCCCGGCAGACGGATCGGCGGCGGTCCAGGCAGACAGGTCAGTGGCCGTTCCGACAGGTGGGTCGGCCGCCGGTCCGGGCGTTTTATCGTCGTCGGCCCCGAACGACGGGGTTACGTAGATGGTCACCGTTTGCTGTGCGGGACACGTCAACTGGGACGTCACGCTGCGGGTCGACCGGTTGCCGGCCGCCGACGGCGAGGCGCGCATCCGCGACCAGCACAGTTCGGGGGGTGGAAGCGCCGCCAACGTCGCCGCCGCGCTGGCGGGACTGGACGTCGAGGCCGGCGTCGTCGGCGCCGTCGGCGACGACCAGAACGGCCTGCTCGCCCGCCGCGAACTGGAGAACGCCGGCGTCGACGTCGCCCACCTCGCGGCCGCCGACGCGGCCTCGACGACCGTGAAGTACCTGCTGGTCGCCGAGGACGGCGAGGTCGCGGTCCTGGGCAACGACGGCGCCAACGAGGCCGTCGGCCCGGCGGACGTCGACCCCGCGTACGTCCGCGGCGCCGACCACCTCCACCTGACGAGCCAGCGGCCCGAGACGGCCGCCCGACTCGCCGAGGTGGCCGGCGAGGCCGGCGTCCCGGTGAGCTTCGATCCCGGCCGCCGGTTGCCCGACCGGGACTTCACCGCCACCCTCGAACGGGCCGACGTCGTCTTCGTCAACGACCAGGAGGCCGAGACGCTGCTGGAGGCCGAACACGACGCCCTCGTCGAGGACCGCGTGATCGTCGTCAAACACGGCGAGCGCGGCGCCGAGGTCCACGCTCCCGAGGGAGGGTACGCCCACCCCGGGTTCGAGGTCGACCCCGTGGACACGACGGGCGCCGGCGACGCCTTCGCCGCCGGGTTCGTCGCCACCCTGCTGGACGGCGGCGACTACGAGCGCGCCCTGGAGTTCGCCAACGCCTGCGGCGCGCTGGCCGCCCGCGAGGAGGGCGCCCGGACCGCGCCCGCCCGTGCGGACGTGGAGTCGTTCCTCGGGGAGCAGTTTCCGGCGTAACGCTACGTTTCGGGTGGGAACGGTAGTTCGTCTACCATTTCCTCGCGCATCACGTCGCGGGCGAACAGTCGCACCTGATCGACGAGTTCGTCGGCGTCCTCGAAGGTCCGGACGGTCGCATCCCATCGGTCGGCGACCGACGCGATCATCGCACTCCGCACGCCCTCCTCGTGGACGAAGAGCACTCGATCCGATGCTCGTTCGTCCATCTCCTCCAGAACGGCGCCCGTCTCGATGCCGACGCCCAGGTTCTTGCCATCCCGACGTGCGACGAACACCACGGCGTTGCTCGCTCGCGCGAATTCCAGGCTCTGGGTACCTGCGTCCATTTCGTCGAGCGGGACACCCACATCAGTCGCCAGGAACGCGTTGAACCCCTCGGCACGAATGCGGTCCCGAACGTCCTCCAGAAACGCGAACATCTCGTCGTCCGCGACCCCGTGGCCCTCGTACGGCCCCATGACGAACACCAGGAATCGTCGGTACCGGGCCGGCGGCAGCGTTTCGAGGAGACGATTTCGCATCCGTGGTACCTCGAAGTGGCTCGGAATAGCATAAAAAGCCTCGTTTTCAAGAGAATTTGACTCAAGAACTGTTAAAAGGGAAGCTGTACTAACTACGGGTAGCAGGCAGCGTTGCCCGAAAATCCGCTTGCCTACTCGAACCATGGCCAAAGCAGAACGCTACCACGCGCCCGAACTCCCCGAAGACAGCGTCCTCTCGCTGTCGGAGTACCTCGACATGCAGCGGACGGTCGGCAACGAGACGCGCTACCGCGTCCTCGCGGCGTTGCTCCGGGAGGGCGAGATGGCGGCCACGGAACTGACCGAGACGCTGGAGGTGCCGAACAACCGGCTGCACTACCACCTCGACGAACTCGTCGACGCCGGACTGGTCGACAACCGCAAGCGAAAGGAGCGAGGTGCCGACGGACTGTACTCCTACTACGTCGCCACTGCGCTCGGGAAAGCGATCATGTCCCACGGCGTCGGCGAACTCATCGCCGAGGAACGCGAGTTGCTGACGCGGTACGCCTAGAGGTCCTCGGGATCGACGTCCTCCCCGAAGTCCGCGGGGTCGACGTCCTCGCCGACCTCGAACTCGTCGGGGTCGCGGCCGGCGGCGTCCAGCACCTCGTCGCCGACGACGATGGGGCAGTCCACGCGCAGGGCGATGGCGATGGCGTCGCTGGGCCGGGCGTCGAAGACGAACTTCTGGCGCTCGCCGCCGTGGTACAGTTCGGCGTCGATCTTCGCGTAGAAGGTGCCGT
>CAYTAG010000302.1:0-3443 GCA_964435625.1 uncultured Halobacteriales archaeon
CCCACGACTGCTTCGAGGACGAGTGGTACAACTACGGCAGCGGGACCACCGAGAGTGCCTACGCCCACGGGATGGTCCAGGTCGCGGCGGGCGCGTACAAGCACTTCGACTTCGAGAACGACGACGGGATGCGAAGCCTCTTCGAGACGGCACTCCAGTACCTCCAGGGGGTCCCGAAGGACTACTACGGCGTCGACGTGCTCGACGTGCGAACGACGCTCACGAACGCGCTCCACGATCCGACCGTCCTGCACGGGTGGCAGATAACGCTGGACGGGGACCGGCCGCAAGCCCGCGACGTGGACTTCGAGTACGCCGAAGGTCTCGAATGACAGGAGTAGAACGGGGCGGACCGGACGAGGCCGTGAAGCACCTGAGACAGTTCTGCCCGGCGCGTCGACGCCAGTCCTTTACTGCCGGAGTACGAGAATTTGACAATGGCTACCGAGGCGACGTTTACGATCCCGTCCGACCGGTTCCCCCTGGGAACCGTGTTCGAACAGTTGCCGGGGGTGACGGTCGAACTGGAGCGGATGATCCCGGCCCAGGACGTGGTGATCCCCTACTTCTGGGTTCGAGGGACGCAGGTCGACGACATCGAGAGCGCGTTTCTCGACCATCCGGGCGTGGAGAACATCCAGCTGGTCGATTCCATCGAGGACCAGTACCTGTTGCGCGTCGAGTGGACGCTGGGGTACGAGGGCATCCTGGACGCGCTGCTGGAGACGAAGGTGCCGCTGGTCAGGGCCGTCGGGACGAACGAGCAGTGGACGTTCGAAGTCCGCGGGGACGACCGTCAGGACATCGCGTCGTTTCGACGCCGCTGCCGGGAGCAGGAGATCCCGATCACCCTCACCAGGCTTCACGCGCTCACGCCCCTCGAGTCCGAGACCGAGGCTGCGCTCACCGACCCCCAGCAAGAGGCGCTGGTGCTCGCGTACGAGCGCGGGTACTTCAACACGCCACGCGACGTGACGATGGAAGACCTCGGCGACGAACTCGGGATCTCCCAGCAAGCGGTCGCGTCCCGACTCCGCCGCGGGATCGAGCGGATCCTCGGAACGACGCTCCCCGAAACGCGGCCGCCGGCGTGAACGCTCATAAACGGCTTGTATATTAAAGGGAAGCACGGAACCGCGCGGCCCGTTTATCGGGGTGTAATGGTTGGGCTAGAAATCGACTTCGACGTGCTCGTCGACCTGTGTAGAAACGAGCATCGCCGCATCGCCATCGCGGTTCTCGCGGACCAGCGGCGGTCCCTGACGTTGGACGATCTCACGAAGGCGGTCGTCAAGCACAACCACCACGTGGCACTGACGGAGGTCTCCGACGGGACGCTTCCGCGGATCAAGACGGCTCTGCATCACGTTCACGTCCCAAAGCTGGACGCGGCCGGGTTCGTCGAATACGACCTCGAACGGCAACTGGTGGAGCCGACTGCGGCGTTCGACCGGGCGGAGCCCCAACTTTCAGCGATCCTCGACGCCGATCCTCAGCTCGAACCGCCGGTCGAACTGTAATCCCGTCGGCTGCGGACCACCGCGACCCCGACCCGCCGGTGGCGGACGCCGCGACCGTCGCCCCGGATCGCCGCCCAGTCCTGACAACGCAACGTACTTCTACCGGGAATCACGGAGTGTAAGCCGATGCGGGTCGACCAGCTGGGCGAGGGGACGCCAGAGATCGCCGTCGTGGCGGGCATCCACGGGGACGAACCCTGCGGCGTCCGGGCCGTCGAGGACCTGCTTTCGGACCCACCTGACGTCCGGCGGCCGGTCAAGGTCGTCGTCGCCAACGAGGCGGCCATCGACCGGGAGATGCGGTACGTCGACGCGGACCTGAACCGGTCGTTCCCGGGCGAGGCCGACGGCGAGACCCACGAGACCCGCCTGGCGGTAGAGATCACTGCGGAACTGTCGGAGTGTGTGACGCTGTCGTTGCACTCGACGCGCTCGTACGACGAGCCGTTCGCCGTCGTCTCGGGGGTCGACGACCTGGCGAGGCGGGTCGTTCCCGCGCTGTCGGTCGACGCGGTCGTCGACGCCGGGTCGTTCGTCGAGGGGCGGCTGTTCGCCTCCGGCGGCGTCGTCGAGGTCGAGTGCGGCCGCCAGGGCACCGACGCCGCCGCGGAGAACGCCAGCGAGTTGATCGCGGAGTTCCTCGCGGCGATGGACGTCCTGGACGAACCGGTTCGGCGCGAATCGCGGCCGCTGTTCCGGCTGACCCACCCCCTGCCGAAGCCCCCCGCCGACGAGTACGAGGTGTTCGCCGGGAACTTCCAGCGGGTCGCGGCCGGCGAGGCGTATGCCGCCGCCGACGGCGAACCGCTGTCCGCCGACGCCCCGTTCTACCCGGTGTTGCTGTCGGCGTACGGTTACACCGACCTGTTCGGCTACGCCGCCGACCGGGTCGGCACCGTTCCCTGAACCCCGGAGATGGCCGACCTCGACCGGACCGGGATCCAGGTGCAGGGGTGACCGAGCGGCGTCCGTCAGGACCCCATCGGCCAACGGGACGCCCCGGTGGCTCACTCCTCCGAGGGCGCGAACTCCACCAGCGTCAGGTCCCGGTCGAGCGCGCAGTGGTCGTGGGGCGGGTCCCCGACCACCTCGTCGACGCGGTACTCGCGGTCGAATTCGGCGCCGTCGGGCACGCAGAACTCGTGGCTGGGGCACTCCGTGTGCGGGCAGGGGCCGGCGAGACTCGCCTTGCTGCCGGCGTAGGCGGTCCGCTCGGGGACGTTCGCCCGGACCGGTGCGGGTTCGACCTCGACGGCGCGGACCCCCCGGTCGTGGACCGCGCAGTCGAGCAACTGGCCGTCCCGGACGTCGGTCACCCGGTACTTGACGTCCTCGGTCAGGTTGAGACACTGTTCGCGGTACGGACAGCCCTCACAGCCGGGCGCCTCCCCGCCGTAGACGAACTCGGTGCCCTCGCTCGCGAGCCGGACGCCGATGAGCGTGACCGTGGACATACCGCGTCGTTGGAAACGGCCCCGGTTAAGTGTCTCGCCCGGGCGGCCGGCGAGCGGATGGTCCCCGGACGAGGTCCCGGACGCGACGAACCTGCCCTCACAGTTCGACGCCGCTCGGGATCAAACTGTGCTGGCGCAGCAGGTTGCCCTCCTTGTCGTAGACGAGGAACGTGCGCTTCTCGTAGGTCGCGACGGCCTCGTCGTCGACGTTGATGGTCGCCGCGTAGTGGCCGTCGTCGTCCGCGTGCTTGCCGTACTCGCGTGCGGCGCGGATGAACTTGATGACGTCGCCGGCGTCCTGGTTGAGTTCGAGGACGAAGTCGCCGGTGACGCGGTTGGTGACGCTCACGACGCCGGTCGCGTCGGGGTCCTCGATGCTCGACTGTAGCCGGAAGGCGACGTCCGTCTCGTCGCCGTCGAGCAGTTCGCCGTCCGGGCCGGAGAGGCGCTCTCGCAACGTCGCTGCCGG
>CAYTAG010000303.1:0-3436 GCA_964435625.1 uncultured Halobacteriales archaeon
CCGACGTCATCCGGGCGCAGGGCGAGAAGCAGAGCCAGGTCCACGAGGCGCAGGGCGACGCCATCTCGACCGTGCTGCGCGCCAAATCCGCGGAGTCGATGGGCGAGCGCGCGGTCATCGACAAGGGCATGGAGACCCTCGAAGCCATCGGCCAGGGCGAATCCACCACGTTCGTCCTGCCCCAGGAACTGTCCTCGCTGGTCGGCCGCTACGGCAAGCACCTCACCGGCAGCGACGTCTCCATCGAGGACGGCACCCTCGAGAGCCTGGAGTTCGACGCCGACACCGCCGAGATGCTCGGGCTCAACGACATCGAGGAGATCCTCGGCCAGATCGACGAGGAAGCAGACGTCGACGTCGAGGAGATGGAGAAGGAAGCCGAGGCCATCAAGGAGGGCGACGTCGGCGGCGACATCAGGGATCCCGACGAGATCATCGGCGAGGCCGACGCCGACCTCGAAACCGAGACGGAGTAGGCGCCCCTCGGCGAACCGGTCGGGGACGCCCCGGCCGGGCGAGGAGCGATACAATTTTACGGGCGTCGCTCATACTAATGATAGATGACACGCGGTTCCGGCGTCGACGAGAGCAAGCGGGCGACGCTCCGGCGGTTCGCCGCCCTGGGAGCCGCGTCCCCGCTCGTCGGGCTGGTCGACGGCCGCGAGGACGGCGAAGGTAGCGAGGTCCGGGAGGCCATCGCCGGCTACCTCGCGGCGACCCCGGGGGCGCACTTCTCGAAGGTGCGCGACGACCTCAAGCTCGGGACCGGCGAGGCCCAGCACCACCTCCGGCAACTCGTCGACGTCGGCGCCGTCGAGAGCTACCGGGACGGCGACTATCGGCGGTTTTTCCCCGCCGAGCGGTTCTCCAGCTTCGAGAAGGTCGCGCTGGGGTACCTCCGGCGGGAGACGCCCCGCGGGATGCTCGTGGAACTGCTCGCCGATCCGGACGTCACCGCCGGCGAACTCGCCGACCGTCTCGACGTCTCGGGGGCCACCGTGAGCAAGTACGCCGGCGAACTCGAGGAAGCCGGCCTCCTCTCCCGCGAGGACGGGTACGCCGTCGAGCGTCCCGAGACGGTGCTGGTCCTGGTCGTCCGGTACGCCGATTCCTTCGACGCGCGCGCGGTCCGCGTGGCGGCCGACGCCGACGAGTTACTCGCCTACAGCGCGTCCGACGGGTAGTCGTCGGTGCCACGCCAGCCAGCCAAGACAGCACGCCCACAGCGCCGCGGTCGCCGTCGGGGAGTGTCCGCCGAGGGTCACCCCGACGCGGTCGGTCACGAGCGGGTACGCCAGCGGGACGCCCATCGGCGTCGTCCCGTCGATCAGCAGGTGGGAGGCGTACCCGGCGCCGAGTGCGCCCCCCGCGGTCCGGTTGCGTGCGGCCACGACCGCGGCCAGGAGGCCGACGGCGACGGCCGAATGGGTGATCCCGCGGTGGACCAGCGGCGACTCCCAGGCCGACGGGAACAGGAAGTCGCCGTCCGCGAGGACCCCGCCGACCAGGCCCGCGCGCGGGGCGTCGAACAGGGCCGCCCCGAGCGTGTACCCGACCAGCGCGTGCGTGGTGATGGCCACCGCGAGGAACAGGCCGTGGCTCCCGAGGTACGCACTCACGCCGTCGACCCCCTCCGGACCCTGGGGCGTCCCCGGATCATCATTCCTCTTTCCGGGCGACCGGCGACCGGAGTTCGAGTTCCGGGAGCCACCACTTGAGTTCGAACCCGATCCACGACAGCGTGGCGACGATGCCGACGAACGTGGCGAAGAACTGGGGGGCACCCATCCACACCGGCGCGACGAAGATGGCGGCGTTGACGACCCGGGACGGGACCACGAACGTGACCAGGTCACGGAGGAGTCCGAACGGACTGAACCCGTCGTCGGACCCGGCCGACGAGGTCCGGGACTGCAGGCCGAGCCGTTCCGCGCTCTCGCCGCCGCTGCTCTCGGGACCGGTGCCGAGCCGTTCGGCGTCGTAGGGGTGGCTCAGCGGGACCGACCAGACGATCTCGCCGGAGGGGTCGACCTCGATGAGGCGCTTGCCGTTGGTGTCGGTGATCAGCGTATTCCCGTTCGGCAGTCGGTCGGCGTCCCTGGGCCACTGCATCTGCTCGTCGGACCACTCCCAGGACTGGGCCCACCCGTCGCCCTCGCGCTGGTACTCGACGACGCGGCCGTTCTCCGAATCCGCGACCAGCACCGCCGGGCCGCCCTGTTCTTCGGGGATGTAGTCCGGGTTGTGCTGCTCGTAGAGGGTGTCGTAGTCGTCCTCGGTTCCCAGCGTCCGGTTCTCGACCACCCCGGTTTCACGGTCGAGGAACACGACCTGGTCCTGGTTGCGCATACTGACCATCACGCTACCGTCATCCAGCAGTTCGACGTCGTTGAGGTGCGCCCAGTCTTCCGGGAACGGGCCGCCGCCCTCGACGGAGAAGTCGCTCTGGGCGTCCCACAGCCACTCGACGATCTCGGTCTCGGTGTTCACCATGAACACCTGGTCCTCGATCATGTCGGCGACGATGATGTGGGTCTCGTTGACGCGGACGTGGTCGTGCCACTCCCCCGCGTACTCGTCGTGGTCATGGCGGGCGTACACCTCGGTGACCTCGCCGGTCGAGAGGTTCACCCGTTCGACGATGTTGCGGGTACACGGCGGTTCCGAACAGGTCGGTCCGGACGTGTGGATGGTGTCGGTCGCCGCGTACTCGACCGTCATCGATTCGTTCTCGACCGGATCGACGTCGTAGTACTTGGTGCGTTCGTCTTCGTAATACAGGAGGCTCCCGTCCGGGTTCCACGCGATGATCGTCCCGAACCGCGCCGATTCGGTGACGACCGTGACGTTCTCGCGGGGTTCCGTCCGGGGAACTTCACTGGCGCTGGCGGTAGTCGGCGCGTTGAGGGCCCCGTGTGCGAGGACCGCGAGCGATAGCAACAGGACGACCACGAACGCGAGCCTGACCCGACGACGTGACGGCATACGTGAGGGAGTGATCCCCGCCCCCGACTTGAGTCTTTAGGTGTCGGTCGACGGGCCGCGGTCAGGCCGAGACCATCCAGGTCGTCGAGGAGGAGTAGCCCCACTTCTCGACGTCGACGTCGAAGTCGCCCTCCTGGATCGCGGTCATGTTGCTTCCGACCTCCTTGGCGGTCATGCCGAGTTCCTCGCCGATCAGCCGGGACTTGAAGTACGTCTGGTCGTCGGCGTGCTCCCGCAGGAACGTGAGGATGCGGCGTTGTTTCTCCGAAAGCGATCCGTCGGCGGGCGCACTCGCGCTCGTGCTCATGGATACCCCTTGCGTGGAGTCGGACTTAGGGGGTTTGGTACGGTCGGTTAACCCGCCGCACTCGGGTGATTTCAGCGGTCGAATCCATCGAAACGAACCGGCCAGCCCCCGGGGTTGGTAGGATCGGTTAAGGGACGGTTTCGG
>CAYTAG010000304.1:0-3419 GCA_964435625.1 uncultured Halobacteriales archaeon
GCCCAGGTCGGCGCCACGCTCCCGGACGGTCTCGACCAGATCCCCGAGGTACTCGGCGCTGGGCTGGGGCGGCGTCCCGCCGAACTCGGGGTCGCGCTCGCTGCGCAGCCGCTTCACGTCGGCGCACGCCCGCTCCAGGAGGGCGTCGGTGACGCCGCGGCCGCTGCCGTGCATGGCGTCGTAGACGACCGACAGCCCCGACAGGTCCGCGTCCACGAGGTCCAGGGCCTGCTCGGCGTGGGCGTCCACGAGGTCGACCTCACGGACGGATCCCCACTCGTCTTTGGACGCGGGGTCGGGTTCGGCCAGGTTGGCCTCGATGGCGTCGGTCACCCCGGGGAGCGCGGGCGTGCCGTCCGCGGGGACGAACTTGACGCCGTTGTACTCGGGCGGGTTGTGCGAGGCGGTGATCATGCAGGCGCCCGCCAGGTCGCGGTCGACGACCGCCCATGCGACCACCGGCGTCGGGACGTCGCGCTCTGGCACGAGCACGTCGTGGCCGTTGACCGCGAGCACGCGGGCCAGTTCCTCGGCGAACCCGCGGGAGGTTTCGCGGGCGTCGTAGCCCACCACGACCGGGCGGCCGGCGCGCCCCTCGTCGGCCAGGTAGGTCGCGACCGCCTGCCCGACCATCCGCACCCGGGGTGCGGTGAACTCCGAGAGCGTGGCTCGCCAGCCGTCCGTGCCGAAGCTGATGGCGTCCATACCCCCCGTTCGGCCGGCCCGGCGAAAAAACCACGGCCGCGGCCGCCCGTAAGCATACCATGCAACGCTTCGAAGCCATCGAGGTCGGCCAGGACTGGTCGCCCGGCCGCGTGACGGTCACCGAGGAGGAGATCCTGGCGTTCGCGGAGACCTACGACCCCCAGCCGTTCCACGTCGACGCCGAGGCGGCCCAGCGACGCTTCGGCGGCCTCATCGCCAGCGGTTGGCACACGGCGGCGCTGTGCATGCGGCCGTTCGCCGAGCACGTCCTCGACGACGTCGCCATCGTCGCGGCCGTCGGGGTCGAGGACCTCCGGTGGCCGGAACCGGTCCGGCCGGGTGACACCATCGACGTCGCCGTCCGCGTCGAGGACAAGGACCCCTGGGACGAGGACCGGGGGCTGGTGACGTTCCGCGTGACCGGCCACGACGGGGACGGCGAACTCGTCCACTCCAGAAACGACCTCGTGCTGGTCAAGCGGGAACGGTCGGCCGACGAGCAGGAGGAACGGACCAGCGAGGAATAATCGCCGTCAGTCGTCGGCCGCGCGGGCCGGTTCCGCGTCGGCCCGCACCTCGCCGACGTACGCGACGAAGTTGTCGAACACCTGCTTGGCCCCGCAGGCCCGGCGGTAGTTCTCCTCGGTGACGCCGTCGAGCACCCGCCGCTTGCGCTCGGGGTCCAGATCCTTGTTCTCGGTGACGTACTCGGCGGTGTCGAGGTCGTACTCCGGGTGGAACTGGACGCCGAAGACGCGGTCCTTGCGGAACCCGTGGACGCCGTAGTCGTTGTCCGCGGTCAGTTCGGCGCCCGGCGGGAGTTCGGTGACGGCGTCCGAGTGCGTGGTAAAGACGAGGAACTCCTCGTCGATCCCGTCGAACAGCCGCGTCCCGCGGTGGCTCACCGTCCGGTAGCCGATCTCGTACTCGCCCATGTCCTCGACGGTGCCGCCGAGCACGTCGGCCAGCAACTGGTGGCCGTAGCAGACCCCCAGCGCCGGCAGGCCGGCGTCGACCGCCTCGCGCACCCACTCCTTCGTCGGGTCGATCCACTCCTCGTTCCAGTAGACCGACGAGCGCGACCCCGTCACGACGAACCCGTCGTAGGGGTCGCCGGGACCCTCGACCGCCGGCGGGTACTCCCCCTCGGTCACGTGGAACTCCACGAGGTCGGCGGGGAGTTCCCGGCGGAAGTTCTTGCGGGTGAGCGCCCCTTCGTGGGCCGCGTTCACCAGGGCGAGTCGCGGTCGTGTCACGGCTTCTAGGTGGACGCTCGCTCCTCTAATGGCTTTCGCCCTGGTCGTCGGTCACTGGCGTCGGCCAGCAGCCACTCGTGGGCGTCGGTCGTGCTCGTCCGTCGGCCGGCCGGCGCTCGCCGGTCGCGTGCGAGTCGGAAAAGCCACGCCCTGCAACGCTACCCGACGAGCGAACGCGGTCAGGCCCTCCCGTCGATCCGGACGGCCCCCCCGCCGTCGACGGTCAGTTCGTACCCGTGGTAGGTGAACGAGACGTGGCCCGAAAGCGGCGAGGACACCAGCGCGTCCAGCGCCTCGGGGTCGACGTGCTCGTACAGCGGCACGTCGAGTTCGGTCGGTTCGCATCCCTCTTCGGCTGCGACCGCTTCCAGCACCGCCGTGCTGGCGCGGTCGTCGGCACTGACCCGATTCTGAACGGCTCCCACCATCGTCTCGATTATCCGCTGATTCCTATAAAAATCTTCGTCAGACGGAAGTTCGCGTCGTGACGATTAGACGCCCCATAACGAAGGTTCACCGGGGTTCGGTCCATCAACTGTCAGCCGAGGTAGTCGACTGGCGGTAGCGAGGGGCGGGGCACCGACGGGGCGCGCGGATGGCCGCACCGTCCGTCGCCGGGATCACTTTCGCCCGGAGCGGAACAACCGGTCGGCCAGCGCACCGAGGCGTTCGTAGACCTGATTCACGTACAGGCCGGCGACGAACGCGACCCCGGCGAGCACCTCGTCGGACGGGACGTCCCCGAACAGCAACTCGGCCAGGAGGTACACGCCCGCCGCCAGCGGCAACGCCGCGAGCACGCGGACGTTGTACTTGATCAGGGCCCCGGTCGACCGCTCGAAGTCCCGGACCAGGGCGGTGAACACGTACCCGAGCGCGCCGAGCGCGCCGAACAGGTAGACGAACGGGTCGACGGTGACGCCCGATTCCCAGTCGACGCCGAACTCCGCCAGGATCAACGACGCGATCCCCGTGGTCCCGCCGACCACGACCAGCGCCAGCAGCGCGTCCAGGCCGAACACGGCGGCGCCCCGCGACGTCAGGTACCACGGTCGGCCACTGTCGGTCCCGGTCGACGCCACGTCCGCCGACTCCGCGTCCGTCGAGGCCCCCTCCGTCTCGGTTCCCGTAGTGCTCATGGTTGGTTTAACGCGGGACCTGCCTTCAATCCGGGGGCCATCAGGTGGTCCCGGACTGCGCCTCCAGGAAACCGACCAGCAGGTCGTCGACGGTACGGGACCGCTCGACGCCGACGAGGTGCGGGCCGCCCTCGACCGGTTCGTAGCGACCCCGCGGGAGGCCCTCGGCCAGCGCCTCCCCGCCGGCCGGCGGCCACACCTCGTCCGCGGTCCCGTGGATCACCAGTGCCGGCAGGGTCACCTCGTAGAGGTGGTCGCTCGCGTCGAACCCGTCCATGGCGGCCGCCTGGGCGCGCCAGCCCGCTTCCGGGGCGTCCCC
>CAYTAG010000305.1:0-3413 GCA_964435625.1 uncultured Halobacteriales archaeon
CGGACCGTCGACTCCATCCGTTCACCAACCCCACCATCAGGGACCATGGACGGCTTCGATGACATAGCAGTCCGGCCTGATGGGGGTTGGAATAAAGGCCGCTTTTCTTAAGCGGAGTGAAAGTGAATCTGATTGACTGTCGGTGCGGTCGAACGCGGGATTTTTGCCGCGCCGAAGCGTTTGGATACATGCTTCCGTACTCACCTACGGAAGCCTCGCGGGCCCGCTGCCCCTATCAGCGAGGTCCGCACGTTCTCGAACGTGGACCCATCGAGCAGCGACGGGTCCGCGAATGGCTCCCGTCGAACACCCGGTCATTCCGATGACAAATAAATCTTGTCCTCAAATACGTCCAAACGGACGTATT
Source organism: uncultured Halobacteriales archaeon (assembly GCA_964435625.1). Taxonomy (GTDB): domain Archaea; phylum Halobacteriota; class Halobacteria; order Halobacteriales; family PXRE01; genus PXRE01. The sequence continues at coordinate 368 of CAYTAG010000305.1, forward strand.
TACTACCAACCTTCTGGAACTTCCGGTGATATTAAACGATTCCCCGCCGGAACCGGCACCAATGGAGCCGAACCGGCGGGACGAGGCCATTCTCCGGTTTCTGGCCGAGAAGGACGTCATTCTCCCGCCGACGCCGATCTACGAGAACCTACGGAGGGAAGGGGCTACGTTCTCCCAGCGGACGGTCCGGCGGCGACTCAGGAAACTTGCCGAAGGGGGTTACGTAGAACAGACGCTCGGGGAGAAGGGGTACTACGAAATCACCGAGAAGGGACTGGAATACCTCGCGGAGTGCCGGAAGTGATCGTTACTCGGCGAACTCCAGATTGGTCGGCTTGTACGAGTAGAGCTTGACGTCCTGGTCGTCGCAGTACGAGGCGAGCAGCGCAGCTGGGAACTCGCGCCAGTTCCCGGGGCCATCGTCGAGCGCGCTGGGGAACGCCACCCGGACGACCTCGCCACTGATTTCCTGGCCGTAGAGTTCCACTTGCGTCTCGGGGGGCAGGACCTCCACGACGATCCCGACGGAGCCGTCCCCGTCGGTGTCGACGCGGTCGCCGGGTTCGAACGGGTTTTCGGGTGTCTGGTTCAGGTGGGCCGTGTTGGGGCCGAGGTCGACGAGATCATTCATCGGCCGCATCGCCAGGTGATCCAGTTTCTCGGGTTCCTCGCCGCCGTACTCCTCCTGGGTTCGGACTTTCGAGACGAGGGTGTCGACGCGCTCCCAGCCGACGAGCACAAGACTATCCTCCTTGTCCCGATGCCACACCATCACGATGATGTCGTCGTCGGCGTCGGTCTCGACGAGTTTCTGCGGGCGGAACGCGGAGACGTCCCGGGAGGTCTTGACGTCGACCTCGTAGCCGAACACCTCGAAGTCGTGACCGGCGTAGCTTTCGGGGTTGCAGCGACGGATAGCTGCCTCGTTCTGCCATTCCCACATGTTGGCGGGCAGGTACTCCCGACAGAAGGCTTCGAAGGCGATCTCTCCGAGGTTGCCAATCCGCTTTACGTCGGTATTGTCCGCTCCCTGCTGTTCGGCTTGATAATCTGCGCGAGACCGATCGATCTCATCTGGAGTAAATTCGTACACGGATTCACTGACTGAAGGATGATATAAAAACTAGCTGGCACCGACCCACCCTAAAGGGGTGGGTGGGAGGGTGGGTTAGTCGGGATTGTCGGCAGGGCCTCGGTCAACGAGCCGATCATGCCGCTCCGACCAAGTGAGATCGAGGGAGAAAAACTCCGGCTCCAGGTTCCACTCCCACGGCGCCGAATCGTCCGGATCGTACTCGACACCGGTCGGCTCCAGATTCTCGACTGATCCACCGAACAGTCGATCCGCAGGGAAGTCGGCGTCAGCTGGCCAGCGCCCGTAGAACTCGGCGACCTTCTTCTCGGTCTTGTAGTACGCGAGCGTCGCCAGCCGCTTCGCCTCCGGGTGGATATCCTTGCCAGTGTGTCCAACCGCGCCGAAGCAGTCGACGTCGATCTTGGCAAATCGTTTCGCAAGCGGCGTGAACTGCGTGGCGACCTCACGGCGATACGTTCGCGCGTCGAAGTGCGTCGACGCCTCGTCGATCAGCACGAACTTCGGCGTCTCCCGATGGGCGATCAACTCCCGCGCGAGATCGTGCGCCGAGGTCACCACGACGTCCGCAAGATCCCACGAACGACAGTTGGATAGCACCATGTACTCCTCTTGATCGAACAGGCGCAACTCGGCGAGCAGGCTCATAGTGTTGGTCTTGCCCGTCTCCGGATTACCTGCGCCGAGCACGAACGCCGGAGCGTCGTTGTTCGCGATCTCCGCGAGGATACGAAGCGATAAGCGCAAAGATGACCCATCGAGTTCTTGCTCGGTGAGACCAACGATGTACGAGACCAGCCAGGGGTGACCCTGCTGGATAGCCGCGGTTAGCGTGTCGGTCATCTGCTTCGCTTCGACGTGTTCGCGGAGTTCGGAATCCTTCCAGGAGGGGACGGCCGCGTTCAAAAACGAGTGAACCGAGCGGTCCCGTCGGTCGGGGACGAGGCCAGCATGGCCAAACACCGATTCGATGCCGTCCATCTCGCCGCGTACCTGCTCGCGTGCCTTCGCCGCCGTCAGCAGATGCTCGTCGACGTCAGTCATCACCGACCGCCTCCTCGTCGTCGGGGACGTCCGCGAGGTCGACGTCCCGCCCCTCCGGGGTTGCGGCGTGATCGGCGGGGTCGCCCACCAGGTCCTCGAACTCCGGCGTCGGGTCGTCGGACACTTCGGCAATCACCTGATCAAGTTCGAACTCGTCAATTACATCGTCGACGGCTTCGTTGATGCCCTTGCCGTTGTCCGGCAAAGTTCCGCGTTTGAACGTCTCGATGACCGTTTCAACTATGTTTATAGTCGCCCGACGAATGATGACCCAAGCACTTGCCTGCATGACGAAGCCAATTTTGGCGTCTTTTTCGAGTTCGTCCCGGCACTCCTTGACCTTCTGGAGCGCGACCAGCAACTCGCGGTCGTCCAACGTCCCCGGCCAGGTGCCTTCGACGGTCATCTCGTCGAGGTCCACCTGCTTGCCGAAGTACAGCCGTTGACCAACGTCGGCCAGCTCGCCGTCGACAGTCTCCAGATCGAGGAAGTCCTCGTAGGGGAACCGGAACACCGCGGCGTCCGCGAGGTCCCGGCAATCCACGTCGACGAGCCAGATCCATTCCGGTTCCCAGAACTTCGAGATAGCCCACGTCCAGACGATGTACCCGTACGGCGAGACCAGGACGCCGGTGACCAGCACGAGCCGGCCGCGCCGACCTACCTGAAGATCGCGGTCGGCCAACAGCACCACCAGGACGGCCACGGCGAGCAGGACGAGCAGCGCCCGGAAGTTCCGACGGACGAACCCCAGCACCACGCCGGAAAGCGAAGCGTCCTCGGAGCGGTCGGGGTCCTCGGTCATGCTATCCGCTCCGGGTCGTAGAGGTCACCGTGTAATGCCCGTAGCGTCATCACGACGCCGATCAGCCCGACCGTACCGGCCGCCGTGGCTGCGGCGAGTTGGAC
>CAYTAG010000306.1:0-3394 GCA_964435625.1 uncultured Halobacteriales archaeon
CCTCACGCCTCCCCAGCCGCCTCGTTCGGCCTGGGTTCGCGGCGCCGCCGCTCACCCGGACGCTCACGTCGTCCACCGGGAGAGCACGCTCTCCCGAGCCTCCGGCTCGCATGGCTCGCCGGAGACACCGTCGGAGCCAAGCTCCGACGAGCTCCCGCTCGTTTCACTCGCGGGAACCTCGTGCGCGTAACTCGCGCGCGCCAAGAACCTAACTCGGTCAGACTGTAGCCCGGAAATCGGACGAGGATCGAGCGAACTACCCCAGGAAGGTAGCGAAAAACTGCAGCGCGAACGCGACGGCCACCAGCAGCGCGCCCGCCCGCCCGAGCCAGGTGTACTCGTGGACCTCCGTGGGCGCGATCTCGATGTTGTACGAATCGAACTCGCTGTCGTAGTTGAGGTAGTTCGGCTCCTGGAAGAACTCCGCGAACAGCAGCAGGGCCCCGAGCGCGCCGATCCCGCTGGACGCGAGCCGCAACGCAGTGACGACGTCGACCATGAACGTGGGCGCGCAGGATGGGGGCAAAAAGCTGCCGGAGATTCAAGAGGGATGGCGCGACCAGTGTCGCCGTGCCCCGACGCTCGCTTTTGGCTCTGCTCGCGCTCGCCGTCGCGCTCGCCGGCCATCCGGCGGCAGCGACGCCGGCAGCCTCGCCGGAAGACCCGCAAGGGGTGACACCCCGCGAGTCGGTAGCGAAGCCGCCGGCCCAGCCGACGGCCACCGCCCCACCGTCGGCCGAGCAGATGTCCCCTTCTCCGCCGTCGGCGACGAAGCTCTACACCCCGCGGACGGCCTGGCCGCCACCCCGAGTCCCGGGGGGCACTGGAACGCTCGACCCGCCCGAACCGATAGGGCCACCGACGAGCCACGAGGCCGCGATCCTCGCCGCGTACCCGAACCCCGTTCGAGACGGCGACGCTGGCGAGTTCGTCGTCGTCAGGCTTCCCCCCGGCGGGGGCAACTGGTCGGTCGCGGACGACGACGGCTCGGTCCGGCTCTCCCGGACGGCCGGGGGAATCGTCGCCGTCACCGCCGACCCGGAACGGGTCCGTCCCCTGGTCCCGTACCCGGTCGTCGAGGTGGTCGACGACCTCGCGCTGGCAAACGGCGAGGACGTCGTCCGCCTGCGCCGGGACGGCGAGGTCATCGACGAGGTCGCCTACGACTCGGCACCCGAAGGGGAGCTGTACCGTCCGGGAGTGGGCTGGGAACCGCTAGGGGCGACCGACTTCCGGGCCACCGCGTCCGGCCCGGCGACCGTCGAGCCGTTCGTGCTCCCGGACGCTCCCGACGTCCCCGTCCGAACGCTCGAAAACGCCGAGGACCGGATCCTGCTGGCGGGGTACACCCTGACCGACCGACGGGTCCGCCGAGCGCTGGCCGACGCGGCCGAACGGGACGTCGCCGTCCGCGTCCTCGTCGACGGGACTCCCGTCGGCGGCCTCTCCCGGCGGGAAGCGACGACGCTGGACGCGCTCGTCGACGCCGGCGCCGAGGTGCGCGCCGTCGGCGGGCCACGCGACCGCTACAGCTACCACCACCCGAAGTACGCAGTCGTCGACGACCGGGCCGTCGTCCTCTCGGAGAACTGGAAGCCCTCGGGGACGGGCGGGCGCTCCTCGCGGGGCTGGGGCGTCGTCGTCGACGCCGACGCGACGGCCGCCCAGTTGACCCGGGTGTTCCGGGCGGACGCCGGCTGGCGCGACGCGATCCCGTGGTCGGAGTTCCGGCAGGGGAAGACGTTTCAGGAAGCCGCCCCGACCGAGGGGAACTACCCGGCGCGGATCGACCCGCGGACGGTCCGCGCGGAGTCCGTCCGGGTGCTGGTCGCGCCGGACAACGTCGAGCGCGAGGTGCTTGCGCTGCTGGAATCGGCGGACGAGCGCGTGGCCGTCCAGCAGGTCTCCATCGGCGGCCGCGACCAGCCGTTCCTCCGGGCGGCCGTCGACGCCGCCCGGCGGGGCGTCGAGGTGCGGGTCCTGCTGTCGTCGGCCTGGTACGTCCAGGAGGACAACGCCCGGCTGGCCCGGTGGCTCAACGACCGGGCAGCGGCCGAGGATCTTCCCCTGGAGGCGAAACTCGCAGACCCGCGGGGTCGGTTCGAGAAGATCCACAACAAGGGCGTGGTCGTCGACGGCGAGCGCGCGCTGGTCGGCAGCGTCAACTGGAACAACAATTCGGTTCGGGAGAACCGCGAGGTCGCGCTCGTCCTGGAGGGCGAGGCTGTCGCTGGTTACTACGAACGAGTCTTCCGGGCGGACTGGCAGGGCGGCCGATGGCCGGCGCCAATCGGGCTGGCCGTGGCGGTCCTGGTCGCGGCTGTCCTGGCCGCCGCCTTCGGTTACCGCCGGTTCTCCTTCGAGGAATGAATCGAACCGCTCAGTCGTCCCCGACGACGCTGCTGCCCAGTTCCTCGTCGATTTCGGCGTCGGCCATCTTCTCGACCAGGGCGTCCAGCACCGCCTCGCGCTTGCCCGAGACGTACTTGATGCTCCCGACGACGAGGTGGCCGCCGCCGCTGACGCCGGCGCCATCGAGTTCGGCCTGGAGCTGTTCGACCATCTCGGGGATGTCCAGGCGGACGCCGTCGCTGCGCAGGACGGCGAAGTCAGGACCGAACCCGACGGTGATGGCCGGGCCGCCGTGCTCTTCGAGCATCGCGTCGTGGACGGCGGCGGTCGTCTTGCCCGGCGCGGGGTAGGTGAACCGGTGGGCGTGGTTCTCGACGTCGACCCGGTAGAGGGCCGCCCCGTTGGCCAGTTCCTCGCGGTCGACGTGGGGCAGCGCGACGTCGAGTTGTCGGTCGACGGCTTCCCGGGACTGCCCGGCGAGGAACTCGACGAGTTCGCGGTGCCGGGACTCCTCGTCACAGCCGACGTTCAGGGCGTCGTTGACGAGTCCGCGCCCCGGATCGTACCGGAGCCGGTAGGCCAGGTAGTCCAGCGCCTCGCTGACGTCCTCCAGGGTCGCCTCGTCGTAGCCGGCTTCGCCCGCGAGGTCGAGGTAGTCGGGCATGGCTTCGCCCTGCGAGCGATCCGACAGCCCCGCGACTGCAGGGACGTGCCGCAGGTCGTCGCTCAGGCCGGGCCGGAGCATCCGCGCGAGTTCGACGCAGAGCATCCCCGTGGTCACGCGGTAGTCCTCGTCGTGGAGATAGGGATTGACGTGGGCAGAAAGAAGGGGTCCAACCGCATCGGGGTCAGGGTGGTGGTGGTCGACGACCGCGATGGGGATGTCGTAGTGCGCGAGGTTCCGGTAGGCGGGGGTGTCCTCCTCGGTGCTGCCGTTGTCCAGCATCAACAGGAGCGGCAACTTCTGGCCGTGGCGGTCCCGATCCTCCAGCGCGAAGTTGAGGTCGCGGGTGGCGTCCTCCATGTCGTAGAACGGCGCCTT
>CAYTAG010000307.1:0-3387 GCA_964435625.1 uncultured Halobacteriales archaeon
TCGCCGATGGGGTCGGTGACGACCAGGACGTCCGGCTCGATGTAGCCGTCGTACTGCGGGTTCGTCAGCGTCCCCGGGATGAACCGGCCGGTGCGGGCGCGGGCGCCGACGGCCTCGGCGAACTTCTCGGCCGGGAACCGGCCGTACTGCCGCGAGGAGGTGACCAGGATCTGCTCGGGGTCGTAGTTCGCCAGGAAGTCCGCGGCCGTGCGGATGCGCCGGTCGGTCATGCTGACGTCCAGGACGTACAGTCCGTCGGTGCGGACCCGATGGATGAACCGCTCCATGTCCTGGGTCTTCTGCTGGGTGCCGATGTGGACGCCGGCGCCCAGGTAGTCGTCGACCGGGATCAGCAGGTCCGCCTCGTCGCCGGAGATGACGTCCTGGTCCCGTTCGGCCTCGTCGGGTTGTTCGGCGGGCTGTTCCTCGGGCTCGGCCGACTCCTCGGATACGTCCTCCAGTTCGGCGGCGTCGAGCCCCTCCTGTTCGGGATCGTTCTCGCTCATAGTGCGTCGTCCTCGATTCGGATCAGTTCGTTCAGTTTCGCGGTGCGCTCGCCGCCGACCGCGCCCGTCTTGACGAACGGGGCGCCGGTCGCGACGGCGAGGTGTGCGATGGTCGCGTCCTCGGTTTCGCCGCTGCGGTGAGAAACCACGGGATCGAACCCGTTGCTGACGGCGAGTTCGATGGCGTCGAAGGCGTCGGTCAGCGTCCCGATCTGGTTGGGCTTGATCAGGATGCTGTTGCCCGCGCCCTCCGAGATGCCGCGGGCCAGCCGCTCGGTGTTGGTAACGAACAGGTCGTCGCCGCAGATCAGCGTGCGGTTGGACAGACCCGGCTTGCCACCGGTCGAGTCCACTGCGCGGTCGGTCAGGGCCGCGAACCCCTCGAAGTCGTCCTCGTCCAGCGGGTCCTCGACGTACACCAGATCGTACTCCTCGATCAGGTCCGCGACGTACTCGACCTGCTCGTCGGTGTCCCGCGTGCGGTCGCCGTAGCGGTAGACCCCCTCCTCGGCGTCGTACAGTTCCGCGGCGGCCACGTCCAGGCCCATCCGGATCTCGAAGCCGACCTCGTCGGTCACGGCCTCGCAGGCCTCCGCGAGCAACTCCAGGGCCTCGCCGTCGTCGACCGCGGGCGCCCACGCGCCCTCGTCGCCCTTGCCGGCGGCGAGGTCGCACTCGTCCAGCAGGTCGCCGACGTAGCCGTGGACGGCGGCGTTGGCGAAGACGGCGTCGCTCACGCTCGGCGCGCCGACCGGCGCGGCCAAAAACTCCTGGACGTGCGTGCCGCCCTTGGCGTGCTCGCCGCCGCCGATCACGTTGCCCAGCGGCACCGGGAACTGCTCGCCGCGGAAGGTGCCACCGAGATGCTGGAACAGCGGCGCCCCGAGCACGTCGGCGCCGGCCTTCGCGGCGGCCATCGAGATGGCGACCGCGCTGTTGGCGCCGATGCCGGAGAAGTCGTCGGTGCCGTCCGCGGCGTGGATGGCGGCGTCGACCTCGCGCTGGTTGCCGGCGTACGCCTCACCGACCAGCCGAGGGACCGCGTCCTCGCGGGCGACCGCGATTGCGTCGGACGCCGGCAACTCGACGGCCTCGTACTCGCCCGTGGAGGCGCCGCTGGGCGCGGCCGCGCGGCCGAACCCGCCGCTCTCGGTCAGGACGTCCGCCTCGACGGTCGGGTTCCCCCGCGAGTCCAGCACCCGTCGCAGCCTGACGTCGGTGACCAGGGTCATGCTCGGTCTCCGGGTTGGGTCGGTGTCATTCTCTCCTGACGGTGAAGGGCAACACGCCCGCGTCGTACTCCTCGGCGGCAATGAGGATCGGCTCGCTCTGCTCGGTGTCGATCAGCACCGGCGCGCCGTAGGCGATCTGCAGGGCTCGCGCGCCCAGGATGCGGGCCTTCTCGTAGCGGTTGTAGCGTTGCTGGGTCGACATTACTGGTAGGGTGAGACGATGTCGACGAGGTCCTTGTGGCTGACGAGCATCCGCCGACAGCAGTGCCGTTCCAGCCCGAGGTCGTCGAGCACGGCCTGTGGGTCCTCACCTTCGCCGACGCGCGCCTTGTACTCCTCCCAGTGCTCGCCGACGACGTTGCCGCACGTGAAACACCGGACTGGGACCATCATGGTTCAGCGATAGGACTTCTGGTAGCGCGCCCGCGCCCCCGGGCCGCCCCACTTTTTCGGTTCCGGCTGCCGGACGTCGTTGACCAGAAGCGAGCGGTCGAACTCCATGTAGGCGTCCCGGAGTTCGGCGTCGTTGGTGTGATCGACCAGCCCGCGGGCGATGGCGGTCCGGACCGCGTCGGCCTGGCCCATGACGCCGCCGCCCTCGATGCGGACGTCGACGTCGACCTCGTCGCGGAGGTCCTCGTCGGCGATGCGGAACGGTTCGAGCATCTTCAGCCGCGCGACTTCGGGCTCGACCAGTTCGACCGGCTGCCCGTCGACGCGGACCCGGCCCTCGCCGTCGTGCACCGTCGCGCGGGCGATAGCCGTCTTCTTCTTTCCTGAGGTGTTCGTTACCATGTTACGTTGGCTCCTAGCTGTTCGGAGACGTCGCCCAGGTGGACGAAGCGGATGTTCGACAGGCGGTCCAGCGACGTGTCGGCCAGCACTTCCGCGTCCTCGTCGTCGAACGGGTCGCCGACGTACACGCGGACGTTCTCGAAGGCCTCCCGGCCCCGCTGGGTCTTGTGCGGCACCATGCCGCGGACGGCCCGCTTGAAGATGCCGTCGGGCCGCTTGGGGTAGGCCGGCCCCTGGTCGGAGCCGATGTCGATCCGCTTGCGGTAGGTTGCCATGACGTCGTTCTCGTCGCCCGTGATCACGGCTCGCTCGACGTTGACGACGGCGACCCGCTCGCCGTCCATCGCCCGTTCTGCGACCTTGCTGGCGACCCGACCGAGGATGCAGTCCCTGGCGTCGACGACCACGTCGGGTTCGAATTCGGCGAGATTCATCGGATCACCCGCACGTTCTCTCCGTCGGGGTTCCGTTCGAGTGCCTGTTCCAGTCGGAGGGCGTCGCCGCTGGCCGCCTCGATCTTCGTCTCGGCGGTCGACGAGAAGTCGACCGCGACAACCGTGACGCCCGTCCGCAGGGCGCCGCTACCGAGCACCTTCCCCGGCACGACCACGGTCTCGTCCTCCCGGGCGTACCGGTCGATGCGGCCCAGGTTGACCTCCGCGTGCGTGCGCCGGGGCTTCTCCAGGCGCTCGGCGACGTCGCCCCACACGTCGGCGTCGCTCGACGCCGAACGCAACTCGTCGATGAGACTACGGAGTCTCGGGTTTGTCTTGCTCATGAAGTTCCTCCTGTGAGAAGGTGATGCAGGGAGCAGGATTTGAACCTGCGGACCCCTACGGGACAGCGCCCTGAAC
>CAYTAG010000308.1:0-3302 GCA_964435625.1 uncultured Halobacteriales archaeon
GCCCGCCCCGGCGGGTCGAGCGCCCGGGGGCTTTCTGGCTGTTGGCGGCAACGACGTCGTTCGCGGAGAGCGCCCGGGGGCTTTCTGGCCGGTCCGAAACGAGAACGTCAATGTTTACGCGGGGCCGGTGGGATGGTCCCAGCGTTCGAGTCGATGGATCGTCGGAGTGGTCGTGGCGCGGCACACGACAACTAGGGATGTCCTCCCCCTCCCCAGCCGACTGCGTTACTCGTTTCACTGCGTTACTCATCCCTCGCGCGCGTTGCTCGCGCGCGCCAGGGCGGTCGGAGGGGCCGGCCGACAGCAATGATTCGGTCCCTGAACGCGCCTGTGAACCGAGACGAACCCGAGGAACCGACCCGGACGACCCGAACTCACTTCCGGAGTCGGTGCCGTTTTGCACGCGGCCGTCCCACTCGGGGTATGCGCGCGCTCGTCATCGGCGGCACCCGCTTCATCGGCCGTCACCTCGTCGAGGAGCTGCTGGCCCACGGGTACGACGTCACGATCTTCAACCGCGGCAACCACGAGAATCCCTTCGCGGACGACGACCGCGTCGACCACGTCGAGGGCGACCGCACGAACGAAAGCGCCCTCGAAGCGGCCGCGATGGAGGTCGACCCCGACCACGTCCACGACGTCGTCGCCTACAAGCCGAAGGACGTCCGCGCGGCCACGGAGATCTTCTCGGACGTCGACGCGTACGTCTACGTTTCCAGCGGCGGCGCCTACGGCGCCGAACACGTCCCCAAGCGCGAGGGCGAGACCCCGCTGTCGGAGTGCACCCCCGAGCAGGCGACCGACCGCTCCCCCGAGACCTACGGCCCCCGGAAGGCCGAGGGCGACCGCGCGGTGTTCGCGGCCGCCGACCGGGGCGTCAACGCCTTGAGCGTCCGGCCGACGGTCGTCTACGGCCCCCACGACTACACCCAGCGACTGGATTACTGGATCGACCGCGTGAACAGCCACGACCGGGTGGTGATCCCGGGCGACGGCGACCTGCTGTGGCACCGCGTCTACGTCGAGGACGTCGCGGCGGCGATGCGGATCGTCGCGGAGTCGCGCGAACCTGGCCGGGCGTACAACGTCGGCGACCGCCGACTCCTGACCCACGCGGAACTGGTCGACCGACTCGCGGACGCGCTGGACGCGGACGTGGAGGCGGTCCCCGCGAACGAACGCGAACTGGCCGCCGGCGACCTCGCGCCGGGGGACTTCCCGCTGTACCGCGAGCACCCACACGTCCTGGCGACCGGCCGCCTCGCGGCGCTGGGCTGGGAGTCGACCCCGCTGGGGACGGCCATCGAGCGCACCGTCGCCGAGCACCTCGACAGCGACCGCGACGGCAGGGAGTACGGCCCGGACCGCGAGGACGAACGGCGGGTGCTCGACGTCCTCGACACGGTGTGAGCGCCGGGAAGATGTGGACCCGGAGGTAGGGGGCGAATCGAGTCGGCCCGAAAACCGATGGGGTGGGGGAAGTTGGGGGGGTGTCGGTCGGTACCAGGTCGCCGACCAATCGATTATTGAAAGTATGACGTATTAAAAATTTTGGTTTCGGGTGATTAGACTTTCCAGGGCAGGGTCGGGGCCGACCCGATGGGACAGACCCTTGTGAGGGCGGGGGCAACGGACGGGCATGTTCGAGAAGTCGAAGTGGATCAGGTTGCCGCGGAACGTGGTCGTCGGACGCGGCGCCCTCGACCGGACGGCGGAGGTGGTGCAGGACGTCCACCTCGAGGGCAAACCGCTGCTGGTGACGAGTCCGACGCCGCGGGCGGTGGCCGGCGAGCGCGTACTTGATCAACTCTCGGCGGTAGGTCCGGTACCGGAGACCATCGAGGTCGAGACGGCGAGTTTCGGGGCGGTCGAGCGGGTGATCGAGGAGGCCCGGGCGGTCGAATCCGACTACCTCCTGGGCGTCGGCGGCGGCAAGGCCATCGACCTGGCCAAATCCGCCAGCGACGAACTCGACCAGCCGTTCGTCTCGGTCCCGACGGCGGCCAGCCACGACGGCATCGTCAGCGGCCGGTCGTCGATCCCCGAGGGCGACACCCGCCACAGCGTCGCCGCGGAACCGCCGGTCGCGGTCGTCGCGGACACCGGGATCCTGGCGGACGCCCCCTGGGAACTGACGACGGCGGGCTGTGCGGACATCATCTCCAACTACACCGCCGTCGCGGACTGGCGGCTCGCCCACCGGCTGAAGAACGTCGAGTTCTCGGAGTACGCCGCCGCCCTCTCGGAGATGACCGCGGAGATGCTGGTCGACAGCGCCGACTCCATCCGCCCGGGTCTGGAGGAGTCCGCCTGGGCGGTCGTCAAGGCGCTGGTCTCCTCCGGCGTGGCGATGTCCATCGCCGGTTCCTCCCGGCCCGCCAGCGGCGCGGAACACCTCTTTTCCCACCAGCTGGACCGTATCGCTCCCGGGAAGGCGCTGCACGGCCACCAGGTCGGGGTCGGCTCCATCGTCGCCGCGTACTTCCACGGCGGCGACCGCGGCTTCTGGCGGGAGATCCGCGCCGCCCTGGAGAGCATCGACGCCCCGACCACGGCCGACGAACTCGGCGTCGCCGACGAGGAGGTCGTCGAAGCGCTCACCACGGCCCACGAGATCCGCGACCGCTACACCGTCCTCGGGGACGGCGTCAGCGAGGCCGCCGCCGTCGAGGCCCTCACGAAGACCGGCGTGATCTGACGCTGATTCGGGATCGCGTACCACAACCGAGACGAGCTGTGGCTCACGAAGAAGGACACGCGGTATAGCTCGAAGTCGTGCAACTACCTCCTGCGCCGACTCATCGAGGAAGGAAACGTCTCGATTCCGAAGAACAAGGACTTGACGTGGTACTCCATCCGGCACGGTGTGGCGACTCATTGGGCGAATCACGTTGAGCCGCACCACGCGAATGAACAACTCCGTCACAGAGCGTGACGACGACGATTAAGTATCTACACTCGGACTCGGAAACGCGGTCTTCGGCGGTGGAGCAGATATGGTGAATCAGTAGAGTTGAACGACAGAGATAGCGTCTGAGCTATCCCTGATTTTCTTCAAATTCCCTTCGCTCAATCACAGGGTTCTCCTCCCTTCGTAGATCGTCCATGTCCCGTTCAAATTCTCTCAGTAATCGCGGAATGTCCTCGATAATTCGACGGCCTTCCTCGCGTAGTTCGTAGTAGATTTGTTCTTCATCCTGAGTTTTCCTTATCAACGCACGGAATCCCGGTTCACCGGACACTTCTGGAGGGCCTTGTTTAGACGCCTGATTTCATCGGTGTGAGCCTTCGATGGCGCGTTC
>CAYTAG010000309.1:0-3290 GCA_964435625.1 uncultured Halobacteriales archaeon
GATGGACACCGGCGTCGGCAACGCCATCGACAAGTTCACCCGCCACGTGGGCTGGTCTCACCCCGGCGGCCCGAAGGTCGAGGAAGCCGCGAAGGAGGGCGAGTACGTCGACCTCCCCTACGTGGTCAAGGGGATGGACTTCTCCTTTTCGGGGATCATGAGCGCCGCGAAGGACGCCTACGAGGAGGAGACGCCGGTCGAGGACGTCTGCCGGGGTCTCCAGGAGACCATCTTCGCCATGCTCGCGGAAGTGAGCGAGCGCGCGCTCTCGCTGACCGGCAGCGACGAACTCGTGCTGGGCGGCGGCGTCGGCCAGAACCGCCGGCTCCAGGCCATGCTCGAAGCGATGTGCGAGGCCCGCGGCGCGGACTTCTACGTCCCCGAGGACCGCTTCCTGCGGGACAACGCCGGCATGATCGCCGTGCTCGGCGCGCAGATGTACGCGGCCGGCGACACCCTCCCGGTCGCGGAGTCGCGGGTCGATCCGGACTTCCGGCCGGACCAGGTCCCCGTCACGTGGCGCGCCGGCGAATCCGTCGCCCGGGTCCCACCCGAGCAGCGGGAGGTCCGGGGCGCGGAGGCGGTCGTCACCATCGAAGACGACCGCGTGATCAAGCGCCGGCTCCCGAAGGACTACCGCCACCCCGACCTGGACGCGAAGCTCCGGCGCGACCGGACGGTGATGGAGGCCAGATTGACGAGCGAGGCGCGCCGACACGGGGTCCCGACGCCCGTGATCCGGGACGTCGACCCACCGGAAGCGACCATCACCTTCCAGAAGGTCGGCGACGTCGACCTCGGACGGGCGCTAACCGACGAACGCGTCCGGACCGTGGGCCGGCACCTGGCGGCAATCCACGGCGCGGGGTTCGTCCACGGCGACCCGACGACGCGGAACGTCCGGGTGGGGGACGGCGATGCGGGCGACCGAACTACCGACGAGAGCGACGACGACCGCGTCTTCCTCATCGACTTCGGCCTGGGCTTTTACACCGACGACGTCGAGGACTACGCGATGGACCTGCACGTCTTCGAGCAGGCGCTGGCCGGCACCGCAGAGAATCCGTCCGCCGCCCGCGAGGCGTTCGAGGCCGGCTACCGCGAGGCCGGCGACGAGCGCGTCCTCGACCAGTTGCGGGAGGTCGAGGGCCGCGGCCGGTACCGGTAGTCAGTCCTCGACCGAGACGGTCTCCTTGCGGTACTGCCCGCGGGCGAGTTCGGGCGGCTCGACGCCCGGCGGATCGAAGTCGAACGCGGCCCCGTAGAACGCCAGTTCCGTCTCCAGCGCGCGTTCGCGGGCCGCCGCGGAGCGGAACCCGTGGCGCTCCTCCTCGAACTCCACGTAGGCGTACGGCGTCCCCGTCTCCGCGAGGGACTCGACCATCCGGTCGGCCTGCTGGGGCGGGACGACCCGGTCCTCGCCGCCCTGCAGGAGCAGGAGGGGAGTATCGATGCCGTCCGCGTTGGCGGCCGGGGACCGCGTCTCGTAGACGTCCTGGGCCTCCGGAAGCGGCCCCACGAGGCCGTCCAGGTACCGGGACTCGAACTTGTGGGTGTGTTCGGCCAGCGCGCGCAGGTCGGCCACGCCGTAGTAACTGGCGCCGGCGTCGAAGACGTCGTGGAAGGTCAGCGCCGCCAGGGTTGCGAACCCGCCGGCGCTGCCGCCGCGGATCGCCAGCCAGTCGGGGTCGACACGTCCCTCCTCGACGAGGTGCCGGGCGGCGTTCACGCAGTCCTCGACGTCGACGACGCCCCACTCGCCCTGCAGGCGGTCGCGGTAGGCGCGGCCGTAGCCGGTGCTGCCGCGGTAGTTGACGTCGACGACGCCGAACCCCCGGGTCGTGAAGTACTGGACGTCCAGGTCCAGCACGGGGTCGGTCCGGCTGGTCGGCCCACCGTGGACCATCGTCACCAGCGGCGGCCGTTCGCCGTCTGGCGATTCGGGCCCGGGGTTCGTCGGTGCATCGACGTCCGGGTTCGTCGGTGGGTAGTAGTAGGCGTGGGCGTCCTCGCCGTCGCCGGTCGCGAACGTCACCGTCTCGGGTTCGGAGAGGGACGACTTCCCGACGTCGACGGCGAACGACTGCCGGAGGATCTCCCCCTCCCCGTCGGACCGGCCGCTCTCGTCCAGCCGCCACCTGACGACGCTTGCCGGCTGTGTCGGCCCGCCGCCGACCGCCAGGAGCGCGTCGCCGTCCTCGTGCAACCGGGGGTGCGGGAACGCCTCGACCGGGGCCGGCCGGGGGTCGAAGCTCCCGTCCGCCGGATCGAGCACGCCGAACTGCTGGTCGTCGCCGTCCTGCCTGATCGCGGCGATCCGGCCGTCCGGGAGGACGGCGTACGTCGAGAGACCGAACACCCACTGCGGGGTGCCGTACTCGGCGTCGTCCTCGCGGACCGGTTCGACGTCGACTCCGCCGTCGGCGTCCGTAACTACGTAGATGTTCCACCAGCCCGTCCGGTCGGAGACGACGAACAGTTCGCCGCCGGGACTCCAGGCGGGCTGGAACACCGACTCTTCCGGCCCGCCCATCACGGTTCGTTCGTCCGCGAGGTTGCCGTCGTCCTCGATTCGGGCGACGTGCAGTTCCGTCCCGTCCCAGGGCATCCGCGGGTGGTCCCAGGTCGTCCAGGCCAGGCGCTCGCCGTCCGGGGCGACCCGCGGGAACGAGTAGAAGTCGTGGCCGGCGGCGACGACCTCGGGGTCGGATTCGCCGTCGAGGTCGACGGCGACGAGTTCGTTGACCGCTTCGGCGTCGTCGTCGGTCACCTCGTCGTCGGTCTCCGCGCCGACGTCCCCACCGTAGTGGCGTTCGCGGACGCAGTAGATCCGGTCCTCGCCGGGGACGAACGCCAGGTCGGCGTACCGGGCGCCGTGCTCGACCGGCGGTTCCGGCGTGATCGGCGTGGGGTCGTCGCCCCCGCCGGCGCTCGTCCGGTAGAGCCGCTGGTCCGCGAAGCGGGCGTAGACGACGGTCCCGTCGCGGACGGCGAAGTCGCCGCCGCCGTACTCGTGGACGAGCGTGCGGACGTCGTGGTCGTCGGGCGTGACCTCCTCGGGCGCTCCGCCCGGGTCCTGCCGGACGACGGCCCCGCGGCCGTCCTCGTCCGGGCGCCGTTCCAGCCAGTAGGCCGTCTCGCCGTCGAGTTCGAGGTGACCGAAGTCGAGGCTGTCGGCGGCGACCGTCGCGGCGTCGAGCGGGGACGGCCACTCGCCGTACATGGGGGTGTCGGTCATGACTGGTTGTGCGGCGAACCGACTACTGAAAGTTTGGGTGCGGCCCCGAGCG
>CAYTAG010000310.1:0-3276 GCA_964435625.1 uncultured Halobacteriales archaeon
GACGGGTCCTCGACGTCCTCGTACTCGACCTCGTTGTTGGCGATGGCGGTCTCACAGCGGGGACACTGGGAGATGGAGCGCTGGCCCTGCTCGACGAGGCCGCGCTCGTGGGCCCGCTTGAACCCCCACCAGGCGGCCTCCATGTACTCGGGGTTCACGGTCTTGTAGGGGTTGTCCCAGTCCATCCAGACGCCGAAGTCCTGGAAGTCCTCCTGGAGGCCATCCAGTTGCTCCTCGGCGTACTCCTTGCACTCCCGGATGAAGTTCTCCTCGCCGAACTCCTCGATGTCCTTCTTGTTCTCGAAGTCGAGTCGCTCCTCGACCCGGGTCTCGATGGGCAGGCCGTGCATGTCGTAGCCCGGGCGGTCCGTCACGTCGTAGCCGCACATCCGGAGGTAGCGGACGTAGACGTCCTTCAGCGTCTTGTTCCAGGTCGTGCCCATGTGGGCCGCCCCGGAGGTGTACGGCGGGCCGTCCACGAAGAAGAAGTCCTCGCCGTCGCTCCGGTGCTCGACGGTCTGCTCGTAGGCGTCGACCTCGTCCCAGCGGTCGAACACCCGCTCCTCGACGTCGTGGGGTTCGTACTGGTCGGGGAGGTCCTCGAAGCGATCCATGTGCGGACGGACACGCTCGGACACTAAAAGGGGGACGGTCCTGCAGAATCGGCGGCCGATCACGGAGTCGCCGCCCGGCGCCGTCCCGAACCCTCAAAGGGGCGTCCGCCGAACGGGTTGCCGTGGCCCCGTTTCCCGACGACCGCAACGTCCTGCTGCCGGGGTGTGCCCGCTGTCCCGACCTCGCGGCCTGCCGCGAGCGCATCGCGTGGGGCAACGGTCCCGCGGACGCCGACGTGATGGTCGTCGGCGAGGCGCCGGCGGCGGGGGACCCCGACGCCGAGCAGTGGCGGGGCGGCAACTACACCGGAATGGCGTACACCTCCCGGCACTCCGGCCGGCGGGTCAGGGACCTGTTGGCGGACCTCGGGTACGAACCGTACTACACCAACGCCGTCAAGTGTTTTCCAGCAGATCGGGACGACCCCTCGACCAACCGCGAACCGACGCCCGCCGAGCGCCGTCGCTGTGGCGTCCACCTCCGCGCCGAAATCGAGGCGGTCGCCCCCGAGGTCGTCGTGACGACGGGCAAGCACGCCACGGAGTCGGTGGCCAACCTGGCCGGCCACACCGTCGACGGGTTCCTCGATTCGGTGCTGGAACCCCTGGCGTGTCCCGATTTCGGGGTCACGCTGTTGCCGATCCTCCACCCCTCCTACCAGGAGGTGTGGCTCGTCCGGCTGGGCTACGACGAAGGCGAGTACCGGGCGGCTATCGCCGAGCAGTTGCCGTGACGTGGGGGATTGCGGCACGCCGTCGGGGTAACGATAACCTCATGGTCGGGGCGGCCGATCCATCGACTGATGAGCGAGGACTGCATCTTCTGTGCCATCGCGGCGGGCGAGCAACCGGGCCACGTCGTCTACGAGGACGACGCGACCGTCGCGTTCCTCGACGCGAACCCGCTGGCGCGGGGGCACACGCTGGTCGTGCCGCGCGACCACCACGAGCGAATCCAGGACGTGCCCGACGACGTGGCGCGGGACGTCTTCGGGACGATCCACCGGCTCGTGCCGGTGATCGAGGCGGCGGTCGACGCCGACGCGACCAACGTGGGGTTCAACAACGGCGAGACGGCCGGCCAGGTCGTCCCGCACGTCCACGGCCACGTCATCCCGCGCTTCGAGGGCGACGGTGGCCGACCCATCCACGCCGTCGCCGCCAGCCAGGAGGACCTCGACGACGACGAACTCGCCGCGATTGCCGGGGACGTCCGGGACGCCGTCGAGTGACGCCCGGCCAATGCTTTAGTTTCTAAGGAATACGCTTTAGAAAGTACAGCATTGGGCGGTCGGTACGCGGTTCGGTCCCGAGGGGAGTCGTCCATCCATGGCGCTACCGTCATAAGGTGCGCTCTCCCCGAACCAAAACGTCTACAGCCGGAAAGCCCGCGGCCCCTTTCGACCCCGCAGCCAGCAACCACCAGCCTCCCCAGCCGACTGCGTTACGTGTCCACCTCCGGTCGCGTGGCAGGCCTATTTTATCCACCCCGGACGTACGCCGGCACATGGGACTGCTCGACCGCCTCAGGGGCGTGCTCGGCACGGCAGCCGAGGCGGACGCCACCCGGGACGCCGACCCCGAGGACCTGTTCGGGATGAGCACCGCCTACGTCACGATGGCGGCCGACCTCGACCACGAGTCCGCCGGCCAGGCGGCGCTCTGTTTCTCCGGGGTCGACAGCACCGACTTCCGGGACGCCGTCGAGGAGGTCCACGACATCCTCGACGTCGGCCAGGTCGAGACGGGAACCGACGCCTCCCTCCACGAGGACGACAAGGGCTACGAGTGGGTCGTCCTCGAGGACGACGACGTCGAGGACCTGGTCACGTCGATCCACTTCGCCGCGGACACGTTCATCGAGCGCGGCTACGGCTCGCGGCTGCTGGCCGCGCTGTTCGCCTTCGAACGGCCCGAGGACGACGGCTACGTCTACTGGATCTACTCGTTCCGCCGCGGCGCCTACTACCCGTTCGCGCCCGAACCCGACCACGAACGCGACTCCCGGACGGAGTTCAAACTCCGGAGCGTCCTCGACGGCGAACTCGACGTCGAGGAAGACGAGGAGTACTGGTACCCGCTGTGGCCCGACCGCCCGGACCGGCATCCCTGGGAGTGAGCCGCAGGGAATCCGTGAGTACTCGCGGACCGGAAACCGACGGCGTGGCCCCCCGCCATCGACCGTGGATGGATGGGGCGGATTGAAGGGTCAGCGAGTCACACGCAGGACCGT
Organism: uncultured Halobacteriales archaeon; assembly: GCA_964435625.1. Classification (GTDB taxonomy): domain Archaea; phylum Halobacteriota; class Halobacteria; order Halobacteriales; family PXRE01; genus PXRE01. Next base: position 2,848 of record CAYTAG010000310.1, read on the forward strand.
GACCGAGGACCAGCCCGAACCGTACGATCACCTGCGCGCGGGCGAGGACGCCCCGGTCGAGTCGGGCGTCTACCGGGTCGTCGGCGTCGACGAGGACCGGGTGACGCTGCTGGAACTCACGGACGAACGGGGCCGACGCCGGGCGACCGGGCGCCTCGAACGCGTCCCCCACGGAGCGCTCGACGGGTTCGAACCGGCGAGCGACCCCGACCGTCGCCCGGCCCGACGACTCCGTAACGCGGTCGACGGGACGATCCAGTGGGTGCTGATGGTTGTTCGCTGGCTGCGACCCTGAATTCGGGGGAAAACCGCCACGTCCGTCGACTACCTGAACCGGCCGTCCCCGTGAACGGCCGATGGCCCCCAGGCAGTCCAACCGGCGTCCGACGCGGCGACGCGCCGCCCGGGAACGTTCCCGGAGTGCCAGCC
>CAYTAG010000311.1:0-3269 GCA_964435625.1 uncultured Halobacteriales archaeon
CTCCGAGAAGTACCAAATCTCTGCGCCAACGATGGCCAGGCCGACCAGTAACGTCCCGACGAGGACGACCGACCTACCTATGAACTTCCCGAGCACGACGTCCCGGCGGGTGATCGGCAGACCTAACAGGACCCGGAGACTCCCGGCCTGGCGCTCGCCGCCGACGGCTCCATATCCGAGGCCGATCGCTACTAACGGGACGATCAACCCGATGAGGAAACTCGGGGTTCCGAACGTCACGCGGAGCGGGCGTCCGGAAGGCCCGTTCGAAACCCAGAGGGCGGAAGGTAGCAACATCACTACAGCGAACAACCCGGAGAGTGCCCACAGGACCCAGGATCGCCGTAGGTCCGCGACGTCCTTGCGAGCGACCTCGATCCAGTTGGCGCGGCGGTTTGCCACGCTTGTGGAAAATAATTCCACCAGCGTTCCTGGCAGGAGGTCACCGATGCGAGTCATGCTTCTGCTTCGACCGCCGTTTGGTCTCGGTTTTCGTTACCGTCACCCGCGAACGCTGCGAACAGCGTCTCCAGGTCCGCCTCCTCGACGGCCTGGTCCCGGACGGTCGCGCCGAGTTCCCGAACCTCGTCGACCACCTCGATCTTCGCCGGTCCGGTCGTGCAGGTAACGACGATTTCGCGGCCGGTGACTTCCACGTCCGCGACGCCGTCCACGGATCGCAGGTGATACTCGACGCCCTCGGGAACCGAATCGACGGTGAGGGTGACCTCGGCCCCGGCGTCCAGTTCCGCGCGCAACTGCTCGATGGTGTCTAACGCGACGAGTTCGCCGTCCCGGAGGATCGCCACGCGGTCGCAGATCGCCTCGACCTGTTCGAGGACGTGACTGGAGAAAAAGACCGTCGCGCCGCGGTCGACCTCCGTCCGGAGGATGTCCCGCAAAAGTCGCACGCCGTTGGGGTCCAGTCCGGCCGTGGGTTCGTCGAGGATCAGGAGGTCGGGGTCGCCGACCAGAGCCATCGCCAGGCCGAGGCGCTGGGCCATCCCGGTCGAGAACTCGCCGGCCTGTCGGTCGACGGCGTCTTCGAGTCCCACGCGTTCCAGCAGTTCCCCGGGATCGTCGTCGCTCTCCTTCGTCCGGATCGCCAGTTCGACGTGTTGGCGGGCAGTCAACCGGTCCCAGAGACCGGTGTTTTCGGGGAGGACGCCGATCCGGTCGTGGATCCTCGCCTGTTGCTTTTGGGCGTCCATGCCGAGAACTTCGGTGCTGCCTTCGGTCGGTCGGACGTAATCGAGCAAGATATTGATCGTGGTGGACTTGCCGGCGCCGTTCGGACCGAGGAAGCCGAAGATTTCGCCCTGCTGGACTTCCAGATCGAGGTTCTCGATTGCGACGACCGGATCGCCGCGATTCCTGAACGGAAGCAATCCGCCATCGTCGAACACCTTGGTCAGGTTCGTGGTCCGGATCGCCGGCATGGGTCGGATGTTTCCTCACTGTTCGGCCGTTGGTAAAATGTTCACGGCTAAGTATTGATCCGGACCTCGATCCGTGATCCGACCGGGACCTACACCGTCTCCGGCAACCACCCGCCGTCGACTTCCACGTTCTCGCCCGAAACGTACCCGCTGCCCTCCTCCAGGAAGAACAGCACGGCCTGGATCACGTCCTCGAAATTCGCCGGCCGCCCACGCGGCAGTTCCGCCGGGAACTCCTCGGAGTTCTCGACCACGTAGGGGGAGACGGCGTTGACGGTGATCCCGTCGTCGCTGGTGTCGGCGGCGAGCATCCGCGTGAACATCAGTACGCCCGCCTTCGCCGCGAAGTACGGGAGTTCTTCGGGGACGCCAGACAACTCTCCGAAACAGTTTTGCAGGGCAAGTCATCCGAGATCACTCCGTCCGAAGCGCCAAGTGCCAATCAGAAGTGGGACGAGCGCCCAGAGCAGTATTGTGGCGAGCAGGAAGGCCGGATGGAGGTAGAAGGGATCGACGCCCTCAACGACGTATCCCCGGTACTCTACTGTCCCCCCTGAAGGGTTCCCATAGACCCAGTGTTCGACGATGGCGTAGATGCCATCAACCGGGTTCAGGTTCCCGAGAAAGACGAACCAGGCAGGGGGCTCCCAAGGAGGGGGCACGTTCTCGGGGTATCGGCCGTTCACGAGGTAGAACACGCCGTCGGGGACGACGCGCCAGACGATGCTAACGAGTGCAAACACGCCAATGGACGTGCTGACCGCTCGGGGACGCGAGCGGAACATCGCCGAGAAGCCGACGCCAATGGTAAGGAAGACCCACCCCAGCAGTAGCGTCTCGACGACGAAGATCGCATACGCACCGAGTTCGAAGCCAGCGTAGAGATACCACGACTCCATACCTCCGAGAGTGACCCCGATCAGTACCATCACGCTAAAGACGGCCAGCCTTCCGACGAGTTTGCCAACGACCACGTCCCGGCGAGTGATCGGCAGGCCGAGCAAGACTCACAGGCTCCTAGCTTCGCGTTCGCCGACTACCGCCACAGCCCCGACGACCAGCGCCGAAAGTGGGACGAACCATCGGATGACCAAGCCGGTTATGCTCCCGAGTCCCCAATTGAATGGAATCCGGGAAGGATTCGGAGACAAAAGGACGTGACTCATTCCGGCTAGCAGTACCATCACCGCAAACGTCCCGTAAAGGGTCCACAGTACCCATGATCGACGCACGTCTGCGACGTCCGTGCGGGCGACCTCGATCCAGTTGGCGCGGCGATTAGCCACGTTTGCCGGAAGCAACTCCGTGACTGCTCCCGGCAATAGGTCGGCGGCCCGGGTCATGCGTCTACTTCGACGGCCTTGCCCGGACTCTTACTACCATCGCCAGCGAACGCCGCGAACAGCGTCTCCAGGTCCGGTTCCTCGACGGTCTGATCCATGACGGTCGCGCCGAGTTCCCGGACCTCGTCGACGACCGCGACCTTCGCCGGCCCGGTCGTACAGGTGACGACGATTTCGCGGCCGGCGACGTCCACGTCCGCCACGCCGTCCACGGATCGCAGGTGGTCCTCAACGCCGTCGGGGACTGAATCGACCGTGAGGGTGACCTCCGCGCCGGCGTCCAGATCCGCCCGCAACTGCTCGACGGTGTCCAGCGCGACGAGTTCGCCGTCCCTGAGGATGCCCACGCGGTCGCAGACTGCCTCGACCTGTTCGAGGACGTGGCTGGAGAAGAACACCGTCGCGCCGCGGTCGACCTCGGTCCGGATGATCTCCCGTAGGAGACGCACGCCGTTAGGGTCCAGTCCAGCGGTGGGTTCGTCCAGAA
>CAYTAG010000312.1:0-3258 GCA_964435625.1 uncultured Halobacteriales archaeon
GACCTGAGCCTTCCAAGCTCATGGCCCGGGTTCAAATCCCGGTCGGCGCACTTCTCACGAGCCAACTGCCGAGCGGCGTTTGTGTATGTTTTTGGATATCGAATACTTTGAATACCGGCGACCTGATGACCACGATGATGCCAGACACGGAGCGGAGCCTCGACCGCCGGCGGTTCCTGGCGCTGGCCGGGTCGGCCAGCGCGGTAACCGTCGCGGGCTGTACGGGTGGCGACGACGAGACCGACATGCCGGACGAGACCCCGGAGGACACGCCGACGGATACGCCGGAGGAGACGCCGACCGAGACGCCGGAACCGGCCAGCGGTCGGGTGACCATCCTCCACGACACGCACTTCCACGGCAACCTCGGTTCCCCGGAGGACGCCCTGAACGTCGCCACCTACTTCGGCCTGATCGAGCGCCTCCGCGGGGAGTACCCCGACGCGCTCGTGCTCGGCAACGGCGACGACCTCCACATGTCCATCGAGTCCTCGGTGTTCGAGGGCAGCCACGTCGTCGACGTGTTCAACGAGGGCGGCCTGGACGCGAACGCCTACGGCAACCACGAGTTCGACACGGGGCCGGAATCGCTGCGCGAGAACGTCGCGGCCAGCGAGTTCCCCTGGCTGAGCGCGAACGTGATCGACTCCCGGACGGGCGACGTCTTCGCCGCCGAGGAGGGCGCCAGGCACTGGACCGTCGTCGAGCGCGACGGCGTCTCGGTCGGCCTGTTCGGCCTGGCGCCCGCGGACACCCCCGAGGTCACCTCGGTGGGCGAGCACGTCGAGGTGCTGGACCCGGTCGAGGCGGCCCGGGAAGCCGTCGACGGACTGCGCGAGGAGGGCGCCGACGTGATCGTGTTGCAGTCCCACCTCGCCAGTCCGGTCGCGGGCGACCTCGTGTCGGAGGTCGACGGCATCGACGTGGTCGTCGGCGACCACGCGGCACAGGCCCGCGAGGAACCCGCCGAGGTCGACGGCACGCTCCTCTCGCTGGTCGGCGACGAGTTCGAGTTCCTCGGCGAACTGCACCTCACCGTCGAAGGCGGCGAGGTCGCCGGCCACGAGTTCGAGCGCCACGACCTCGGAGCGACCGTCGAGGAGGGTCTGGACCTCCACGCCGGGATCGATAATCTCCTGGCCGAGTTCCAGCAGCGACTGGAGGAGCAACTCGGCGAGGTAATCGGCGAGACCGAGACGGAACTGGACGTCCGCGAGTCGGTCGTCCGCAAGGAGGAGTCGAACTTCGGGAACTACATCGCCGACGTGATTCGGGCGGGGATGGACGCGGACGTCGCCCTCCAGAACGGCGGGGGCATCCGGTCGGACACGACCTACGGCCCCGGCGAGATCACCCGCCGGGACGTCGTCGACGTCCTGCCGTTCCCCAACGATACGGTGGCGCTGGAACTGACGGGCGCGCAGTTGCTGGCGGCGCTCGAACACGGCGTCGGCGCCGTCGAGGACGGGGACGGGCGGTTCCTCCAGGTCAGCGGCGTCCACTACGCCTACGACCCCGACCGCGAACCGGGCGACCGGATCACGGCGGCGACCGTCGACGGCGACCCCATCGACGAGACGGCGACCTACGAGGTGGCCACCAACGACTTCATGGCGGGCGGCGGGGACGGCTACGAGGTCCTCACCGAGGGCGAGGTGCTCGTCCCGCCGGAGGCCGGCGAGCGTCTCTCGGCGGCCGTCATGAACGCCATCGAGGACGACGGCACCATCGCGCCCGAGGTCGAAGGACGCATCACCGTGGAGTGACCCCCACCGGCGAGCGCCCCCGACGTACCGATTCGGCGGGGTCTTGCTTCCGCCGGACGGGCCAGAAACCACAAGGTGGCCCAACGTCAACGAAGTGTCATGGCCCGGGTCACGGTGACGGAGTTCACCGACCCGTACAGCACCTGGTGCTGGGGCGCGGAGCCGGTGGTCAGGCGGCTCCGGGAAGTCTACCGCGATCAGGTCCGGCTGGAGTACGTCATGGGCGGGCTGGCCGGGGACTTCGCGGACTTCCACGACCCGGCCAACGAGGGCGACTGGACCGAGGAGGTCGTCCCCCACTGGCTGTCGGCCTCCGAGCGCCACGGCATGCCGGTCGACGTCTCGGTGTGGGAGGACGATCCGCCGACGTCGAGCTATCCCGCGAACCTGGCCTACGAGGCGGCCGCGCTGCAGGACCGGGACCTCGCCCACGAGTACCTCAGGCGGCTCCGGGAGGCGGCCGCGGCGGAGGCCCGGCCGCTGGACGACGAGAGCGAACTTCTCGCGCTGGCCGAAGCCGTCGGGCTCGACGTCGACCGGTTCCGGGCGGCGCTGGACGACGGCCGCGCCCGGGAGGCGTTCGAGGCGGACCTCCGCCGGAAGCGCGAACACGGGGTGACGGCACTGCCCACCTTCCTCGTCTCCGTCGACGGCGACCGCGAACTCCTCCGCGGCTACCGGCCGTTCGCCAGTTTCGAGAAACTGCTCACCGAGCGCGCGGACGACCTCGACGAACACGACCCGCGGCCCCTACCCGAGTTCGTCGCGGAGGCCAGGGGCCGGGTCGCAACCCAGGAGGTCGCCGCCGTGTACGGGCTGTCGGTCGAGGAAGCGCGACGGGAGTTGCGGTCGCTGGCCGCGGACGGTCGCGCCCAACAGGTCGAGGTCGGCACCGGGTACCTCTGGGAGTCGGCCTGAGAGCAGTGGCCTCGCTGCTACCACGTCTCACTACGTCTATAAATAGTTGCGCGGCGTCTATCGTGTATGGCACGAACGATTACCATCTTCGAACTCCACTTCGACGGTGCCCGCTTCGGACCCATCTTCGGCAGCGAGGAATCGGCCGACGACGAGGCGAGCGAGACGATGACCGATGCGGACGAGTTCACGAGCGAATCGGGCGAGGGTATGACCGACGCGGACGCGATGACGGAGGAGACTGCCGACGAGGGGTCGGCCTCCCGCGCGCGGACGGCGCTGGCCGTCATCGCCGCGGTGGCCGTCACCTCGCTGCTCGGCCGGACGATGATCCGCCGACGTCGAGGTAGCCGGGACCTGGAGAAGGCGGAACCCGTGGCGATGGTCGACGACGGAATGGCCGAGGAGGCGGCGGTCGACGGGCAGTGATCGGCGCGGTCGGGCAGGGTTCAGATTAGCTAGCTTCGTTGTCCGAACTACCTGGAAAGCCCCCGGCGCGCTCTCTGTTGCCGGATTGCCTGGACAGCAACAGCCAGAAAGCCCCCGGGCGCTCGACCCGCCGGGCCTCGCTGCG
>CAYTAG010000313.1:0-3247 GCA_964435625.1 uncultured Halobacteriales archaeon
TCGGCGATGTAGTTGTACGCGTACTCGCCGGTGGCGCGGTGGCACTCGTCGAAGGTGCAGTGGACCACCGGCCCGAGGTCGACCCGGGTGCCGACGAGGTCGTTCTCGACGACCTGCGGGGTCGCCACGACGACGGTCGCCCCGTCCCAGAGGTCGGCCCGCTCCTCGGGCCGCACCTCGCCGGTGAACACGACGACCTCCTCGTCGGGAATCGCCAGCGCCTCCCGGTAGAAGTCGGCGTGCTGCTGGACGAGGGGTTTGGTGGGCGCCAGCAGGAGGGATTTGGCCTCCTGGCCGTGCTCCTCTAGGCGCTCGGCGGTCACCAGCAGGCTCACCGCGGTCTTGCCCAGCCCCGTCGGCAGGCAGACCAGGGTGTGCTCGTCTTTGGCCGTGCCCGCGAGGTCCAGCTGGTACAGCCGGCGCTCGACGACGCCGTCGGTCAGCAGCTCGTGGTCGACGTACTCCGTCCCCTCGGCGGTCGGCATCTACCGTGTGGTTGTCCGCCATCTCGTTTAAGGGTTCGCGTACCCGGGTGGAAGTAGACGAGTCGGTCGGTTCGGAGGAGAAGATGGATCGTCGGGATGTCGTGATGTGGCACACGACACCTAGGGATCTCCACACCCTCCCCAGCCGACTGCGTTACTCGTTTCACTGCGTTACTCGTCCACCGTCAGAGGCAGGCTCTGACGAGCCCCCGCTCGCGTTGCTCGCGGGGACCTCACGCGGTGTCGGCGCGCCACGGAGGCCGCGCCAGCGCGCGCCGGCGTTCGACGATCATCCTGCCGAAACGACGCCGTCGATTGGTCCCCGCAGTACCGTCGACGGCCTCGGATGGCGGAAGTAGAAGGACCCGTCAGCGCCCGCGGCGGACGAGCAGGATCACCCCGAAGAGGGCGAGGAGGGCGACCACGGAACCGAAGCCGGGCGCCTGTGCGCCGTCGGCGGGCGTATCGGTCGGGTCCGGCGTCGGGGTCGCCGTGGGGCTGGGCGTGAAGTCACCCGGCTCGCCGACCCCGCCGGTCACTTCGTGCTGGGTACCGGCCTCGTCGTGGCTCAACCTGGCCGTGAGGTCCTGGCCCTCGCTCGCGCCCGAGAGGTCGAAGGCGGCCTTCCAGGTGCCGTCCTCGGCGACCGTTGCGTCGTCCGTCTTCGTGAACGGCGATTCACCGTCGGACGAGCGCAACTGGACGGCCAGGTTCGTCCCCGGCGCCCAGGTCGAGGTGCCGGCCACCGATGCATCGCCGCTCGCGGGCACGTACAGCGGGTCCTGGTCGAACGCGGCCGTCCCCTCGACCAGCGTGAACGTCGCCGTCGCGGTCCTCTCCTCGTGGGTGACCGGATTGTCCTCGCTCACGCGGAACGTGGCGACGAACTCGTCGCCGGGTTCGGCACCCCGGTCGGTCAGGGCGCTCGCGGGGACGGCGACGACGTAGGTGTCCTCGCCGGGAGTGACGAGGGTGGTCTCGTCGACCGGCAACGCGACCGGTTCCTCCTCCGTGCCGACGGTCGACTCGTTCTCCTCGACGGTGAGGGTGACGCCGTCGGCCCCGGTCAGGTCCCCGGCCGACTCGACGTACCCCTCCAGGCCGGAGGCCTCGACGCGGACGAGGACCCAGTCGGCGGCCTCGCCGCTCACCGCGACGGCGTCGCCAACATCGGCACTGGAAGCGGCCTCGACGGCCGCCGTGGGGTCCTCGGCGGCCGCGGGCGCGGTGTGGGTGCTCGCGCCCTCGGTCTGGCGCTGCTCGATTACGACCGTGGCGATGTCGACCTCCTCGCCGTCCAGCGCCAGGTCGACGGGGTACTCGCCGGACTGGATCGGCCTGGAGACGCCGTCGACCTCGGTCACCGCGACGTCGGCGGCGCCCTCGCCGGCGGCGAAGCCGCCGCCGTCCGCGGAGCGGGCGGTGTTCCACAGGACCGTCGCCTGGCCGCCAGGATTGGCCGCCGTGACCTCGACGTCGTACTCGTAGTTGACGTCGCCGGCGTCGCCGACGGTCAGGGTGGCGCTCGTGGCCGTCCCGGTGAAGTCGACGGAGAGTTCGACGACGTCGCCGCGCTCTTCGACCATCACCGCCTCGGTCAAGCGGGCACCGTCCTCCCCGGATTCGGCGACCGAGACCTCGGCCGTGGCGGTCGCCGTCGAGTCGACCACGTCGAACTGCAGGTCGTACCGACCGGGGGCGACGTCGCCGAAGTCGCCGGTGACGGTCCGGTCGTTGGCGCCCGCCAGCACGACGCCGTCGTCGGTCGTCTCGACGTAGTGGGGGCCGTCGCCGAAGACCGCTTCGAGGTCGCTCGCGTCCAGGTCCTCGGCGGTGACCTCGACCGCGTAGCTGTTGCGGTTGGACTGGAGGTCGAAGTCGGCCTCCGCGTCGGATCCGGCGTTGGCGACCGCGGCGGGGTCGGCGGTCACGTCGAGTGCCTGTTCCGCGACCTCGAACTCTGGTTCCGATCCGTCCGCGATGCCCGGGCCGGTCAGGTAGAAGGCCCCGGGTTCGAGCACGTCCGTCTCGACGACGACGTGGCCGCCGCCCGTCGCTTCGACCTGGGCGACGAGCACGTTCTCGTCCGCCGTGCGAATCTCGTAGACGTTGCCGTCGGACTCGCCGTCGTACAGTAGCGTCTGGCCGAGCCAGACCGTCGCCCGTTCTCCGTCTGCCAGTTCCACGTCGTGTTCGTCGTGATCCGCTGCGACCGTACCTGCAAACGTGACGCTCGCTGCGACGACCGAGAGTACCACGGTCGCCGCCAGCAGTGCACTTCGAAATCCGTCTTCTGTCATGGTTGGGGGTATCAGAGTGGCAAGCGCTGTCCGTGTGGACGACCCGATTCGTCCGGGCGTCGTCGAGTTCGCACGTGTGAAATATATGTACTCCGTAAGGTTCAACGGTTGTTTTAACGACGGCGTCCGCGGAACTGGATTCGCGGTCCCCGGCGGCCAGCGGGCGGCGAGGTCCAATTATTCGACTTCTAAAGAATCATGCTTTAGAATCCGAAGATTTGCCGGCGCCGACGAGTCGGCCGGAGCGCCCGCGCGCGGTGGTCCCTGGAGTCCGGTCGGAACGTTGTCGAGCCAGGGCGTCGACGGTAGCGCGGCGTCGATGGATCGTCGGGGCGGTCGAGACGTCGGAGTTGGTGGATCGGGCGGATGCGGTCGGGGATCGTCGGATCGGGCGGATGCGGCCGGCGGATCGTCGGGTCGAGCGTGACGCAGCCAGCCCATCGTCGAGGCAGTCTAGACGCG
>CAYTAG010000314.1:0-3245 GCA_964435625.1 uncultured Halobacteriales archaeon
CCGCCGAGGCCGCCGGCCCGCCCCCGGCCCTCGCGCGCGTTGCTCGCGCGCGCCGTGAGCCTCACTTGGGACCTCGTCGCATCCTGTCCATTCCACCGCCCGGCGCGCGCTGGTGAGCGTGTCGCCCGCACCCGCGAGCGACCGCGAACCGACATCGCGCGAGGTCCCCGTGAGCGTGCGAACGGGGGCTCGTCGGAGCTTGCCTCCGACGGCGGATGAGTAACGCAGGGAGCGCCCACCGGGCGCGACTGAGTAACGCAATCGGTTGGGGAGGCTGGTGGTTTGGCCGAGCTGTGGGTGGGACTGAAAGGGGCCGCGGGCTCGACGCACCCGGCCGACGGAAGCACTGCAACGAGGGCGGTCGCAGAGCGACCGCCCGACGTGAAGCGCGCAGCGAGGGTCCCGCGAGCACCGCGAGCGGGACGCAGCGAGAGCTTGCCTCTCGCCCGCCCCGGGAGTCGAGCGCGCGGGGGCTTTCTCCGTGTTGCCGGCAAAGAAACCGCCCACAGAGAGCCCGCGGGGGCTTTCTGACTGTTGGCGACCAAGCCTCGGTCCATAGAGAGCGCTCGGAAGGCTATCCGACGACATTTTTGCCGGTCGCCCCACACGTACCGCCATGCTCACCCTGGCGGTCGCTACGCGCGCGGACACGTTCGAGCGCATCCGCGACCCGCTGGCCGAGCGCGGCATCGAGGTCCGGCACCTCCGGACCCGCGAACGCTCGCTCCCGCTGACCGATCCGCCCTGGGACCCCGACGAGTTCGACGTCGGCCTCGTCTACCCGCCGCGGCTGATCGAGGGCGGAGCAGCCGACGCACTCGTCTCGATCCCGTGGGTCAACGACCGCGAGGCCGTGCTCACCTCCCGGAACAAGGCGGAGGTGCTGGCCCGCCTCGACCGCGCCGACCTGCCGGTTCCCGACACCGTGCTGGTCTCCAATCCCGTGGACGACGAGACGCTGGTCGACGTCTTCGAGCGGTTCGACCCGCCGGTGGTCCTCAAGCCGACCTCGACCACCCGCGGCGTCGGCGTCGCCAGGGTCGACGACCCGGACTCCTTTTTGGGCGTCGTCGACTACCTCGATCTGGTCCACGACTACCGCGCGACCGGCGACAAGTCCTTCCTCGTCCAGGAGTACGTCCCCGACGCGACCGACTACCGGGCGATGGTCGTCGACGGCGAGTACGCGGGCGCGGTCGAGCGCCGCTTGCCCGAGGAGGCGCTGTCGGCGGGCCGCTGGAAGCACAACGTCCACCGCGGTGCAGAAGCGAGCGGCGTCGAACTCGACGACGATCTGCGTCGCCTCGCCGAGACCGTCGCCGCCGAACTCGACGCCCCGTACCTGGGCGTGGACCTGCTCGTCGCCGAGAACCGCGCGGTGGTGAGCGAGACGAACGCCCGCCCGACCGTCGACGCGGTGACGAAGTACGAACCCGGCTTCTACGACGACCTGGCGGCGCTGATCGAGCGGGTGGCCGGGGGGAACCGTCGCCGCCCCGGGTGACGCCGGCGGACATGACCAAACGTTATCCCCCTGGGCCGAAACCCCACGAGCATGGATCCCGACGACGTCGAGGACCTCATCGAAGCGGAGATTCCGGACGCCGACGCGGAGGTGACCCGGCCCCGGGACGACGACGACCACCTCGCGGCGGTCGTCGTCTCGCCGGCGTTCGAGGGCGAATCCCTGGTCGACCAGCACCAGCGGGTCTACGACGCGCTCGGCGGGCACATGACCACCGACGTCCACGCCCTCGAAGTGAAGACCTACACGCCCGGGGAGTACGAGGACTGAACTGCGGCTTTTCTCGACACCTCCGGGTTTTGCAACCAAAGCCCTAAGCCCGCTCGGGGGATAGGACTGCCCATGACGTTCGAACCTGGCGCCGACCTCTCGCCCGAGGAGGTCCGCGAGCGCGTCAATACCGCAATCGAGGACGAGGAGGTCGTCCTGTTCATGAAGGGAACCGAGATGATGCCGCAGTGTGGGTACTCCCGGCGCGCGCTCGGGTTGATCCAGCAGTACCGCGAGGACGTCGAGACCGTCAACGTGCTGGACGCCCTGGACGAGTACCGCGAGGCGCTGGAACGCCACAGCGGCTGGGAGACCATCCCGCAGACGTTCGTCGACGGGGAGTTCGTCGGCGGCAGCGACGTACTGGTGGAACTGGACGAGCGCGGTGAACTCGCCGAAACCCTCGGTGTCGACGCGGAAGCGGCGAGCGGCGGCGACTCCGCCGACGCTGATTCCTCCGACGACGCCGCAGACGTGGATTCCTCCACCGCGCCGTTCTGACCTCGGCCGCCGTCAGTTCACGTCGATGTTCGTCGACCCGTCGGCGCGGTCCATCACCACTTCGAGGACGCCGTTGTTGTACGTGGCGCTGGCAGAGTGCTCGTCGACGGTCGCGGGCAGGCGCACGCGCTCGTCGTAGTCGCGGTGGTCGCTCGTCGCGCTGATCGTCAGCACCTCGCCGTCGCAGGTGAGCTTGATGTCCTCCTTGTCGACGCCCGGCAGGTCCGCGACCGCCCGGACCTCGCCGTCGGTCTCCTGGACGTCGACGTGGGTGTGGTCGCCGAACCCGGCCGGCCCGCCCATCTCGACGTCCATGTCGAAGTTCCCGCCCATCATCTCGTTCATTACCCGCTCTATCTCCCGGAAGATGTCGTCGAAGGGATCGTCGCGGTCGTCGCGTCTCATGTCCGGCGGTTGGAAAGGGGGCCGGAAAAGTCTTCCTGCCGAGGAATCCGCGGCTGCGGGCCCGGTCGCGGACCTGTCGGCGCCCGGAGCCGCGTCCCGGCGGCTACAGCCCCATCCCCAGCGCGTCGTCGGTCGTGGCGGTGGACTCCTCGTAGTCGGCCAGGTCGGCCACCGCCCGGAGGGCGTCGACGTTCTCCGGCACGACGTCGGACTCCTGGTGGATCGCCTGGAACAGGTACAGGTCGCCGTCCTCGACGGTGATGGACTCGCCCCAGACGCAGTTCTCCCAGAGGTCCCCGCGCGGCCGGCCGGCGTCCAGCGCGAAGTCCTTCAGTTTGCCCGCGCCGTCGACGTCGAACCCCTCCGGGACGACGAAGATGCGGTCCTCGCCTGCCAGCAGATCCCGGACCTCGGCGCCGTCCGGGTCGGAAGCGAGCGAGACGTTGACGCTGTGGACGTGCATCTGCGTGGCAGGTACCTTCAGCCCGAGCGTGTCGATGTCGACGTCCATCACGGTCTGGACGTCCGGGCCGTGGTGGGAGGG
>CAYTAG010000315.1:0-3164 GCA_964435625.1 uncultured Halobacteriales archaeon
GGCGCCGGCCCAACCCCGCGGTTGGGGAGGGCGAGGACATCCCTAGTCGCCCGGTAGCAGTCGAATCACGTCAGAAAGTGGCCGTCGAGTCTCGTCGGAACCACTGATACGAACGACGCTCGCCGAAACGGAACGCCACCGAGGGAATATATGAACATATGTGCATATATTCATATAACTCCCAGCGCACCCCCGACCGGCGAAGAACATCCATTCGAACGACTACCCCGAATCCGACCAAACCGAGATCCCGAGTCCGACACGCTCTTCTCGCCCGCAAACCCAGCCACGAAGGAGATGACCAGGGCGTTCGTCCTCCTGTCGGGCGGCATCGACTCGGCGGTCTGTCTCCAGCAAGCCCTCGCGGACCACGAGGACATCGCGGCGATCCACTTCGACTACGGCCAGCAGACCGAGGGCATCGAACGCCGCAACGCCGAACAGCAGGCCGAGGCGGCGGGGATTCCGCTGCACGTCGTCGACTACCGGGAGGTGTTCGGTAACTTCGCGGCGGGGACGATCCGGGACCGGGACTACGACGCTGACCGGACGACCGAAGCGGGTCACAGCGTCGGCTACGTCCCTCAGCGGAACCTCCACTTCCTCGTCTCCGCGGCCGCGCTGGCCGAACACGAGACCGAGACCGGGGAGGAGATCGTCCTCTACCTCGGCGCCCAGGGCGGCGACGCGGCGGACTACCCCGACTGCCGCCCCGAGTTCGTTGAGGCCGCCCGCACAGCCGTCGACCGGTCGACCGACCAGCACGAGATCCGCGTCGAGACGCCGCTACTCGACCGCTCGAAGGCCGGGGTCCTGCAACTGGGCGAGGAACTCGGCGTCGACTGGACGCTCACGTTCAGTTGCTACAACGACGACGACGGCGACCCCTGCGGGGAGTGTCCGGCCTGCCTCGAACGCAGCGAGGCGTTCGAGGCGGCTGGAATCGTCGACCCGGTTTCGGAAACCTGAGAGGGGAACTCACTCGCTGCTCGCGGACTGCCCCAGGCCAGGAATCGCGACGGCGCGCTCCAGGCGCTCCATCGCCAGCGCCGTCGTCAACACCAGCGCGAGGTACAGCACCGCGACGACGACGTAGATGTCGGTGAACTGGAACGTGTCGGAGCCGATGTTGCGCGCCCGGCGGAACAATTCGGGCACCGTGATGAACGCCGCCAGCGAGGAGTACTTGATCAGGTAGACGAACTCGTTGGTCCAGCCGGGGATGGCAAAGCGCAACCCCTGTGGGAGGACGACGTGGCGGATGCCCTGGAGCTTCGAGAGGCCGACGGCGCGGGCGGCGGTCAGCTGGCCGGGGTCGACCGACTCCAGGGCGCCCCGGATGTACTCGGCCTGGTACGCCGAGGAGTTGATCGTGAACCCGACGATAGCGACGAAGACGGCCGCCGGCGGGACGGCGGCCTCGCCGACGAACCCGAAGGAGTCGAAGAAATTCGCCAGCGGCAGCCCGAAGTACAGGACGAACAGTTGCGCGAGCAGCGGCGTCCCACGGATGAGTTCCGTGTACGCCAGCGAGATCCGCGACAGCACCGGCCCGCCGTAGACCCGCGCGACCGACAGCGGGACGGCGATGACCAGTCCCAGCAACATCGACGACACCGTCAGCAGCACCGTCAGGAACGCGCCCTCGGCCAGCGCCGGGCCGGTCGTCGTCCCGAACGCCGCCAGTTCGAACAGCCAGACCAGCCAGTCCAGCAGGAAACTCGCGGGCCCCAGCGCCGCGGCCACGTCGGCGACGGCGTCCGCGACCGCCTGGAACGGCTCTCCGGGAATCCACGGCTCTCGCGCGCGGACGCCGCGTTCCGAGCGGATCAGGTCCGGCAGCCCGACGGCGGTGAACACTCGGTCGAGCAGCGAGTTGTGGTACGCCCAGCGGGCCAGCAACCACGTCCAGAAGACGACGCCGACGCCGACGACGGCCAGCCGTCGGCGTCCCGGGAGGTCCCCGACCGCCGACCCGCGGGTGTGTTCGGCCGCCGTCATCTGTCCACGCCGGTGAGTTGACCGAGGAACTGCCGGGTCCGTTCGTGGGCGGCGTCCTCGAACAGCCGTTCGGGCGGCCCCCGCTCGACGATCCGGCCGTCGTCGAGGAACGTGATCCGGGAGGCCACCGAGCGGGCGAAGCCCATCTCGTGGGTGACACACAGCATCGTCGTGCCGCCCTCGGCCAGGTCACCCATTACCTCCAGCACTTCCCCGATCAGTTCGGGGTCCAGCGAACTCGTCGGTTCGTCGAACAACAGGAGCTCCGGGTCCATCGCCAGCGCGCGGGCGATGCCGACGCGCTGTTTCTGTCCGCCGGAGAGTTCGGCCGGGTACGAGTCCGCCTGGTCGGCCAGGCCCACGCGGTCGAGGTAGTCCTCGGCCACCGAGTTGGCCTCGTCTTTCGACATGTCGAGCACCTCCCGGAGTCCCAGGGTGACGTTGCCCCGGGCGGTCAGGTGCGCGAACAGGTTGAAGTCCTGGAACACCATGCCGATGCGCCGGCGCAGGTCGTTCTCGTCGACGTCGTGGATCTCGGTGCCGCCGAGGTAGATCTCCCCGTCGTCGACCTCGGTGAGGCGGTTGACACAGCGCAGCAGGGTCGACTTGCCGGAGCCGCTGGGGCCGACGATCACCTCGACGTCCTGGCGCTGCATCTCGAAGCTGACGTCGTGCAGTACCTCCTCGTCGCCGTAGGACTTCTCGACGTTCTCGACGCGGAGCAGACTCATCCGTTTTCCTCGGTGATCTCGTCGGTCATCCGTTGCCCTCCGGGATCGCGTAGGCGTCTTCGAGGTGGTCGAGCGCGCGGTTCGTCGTGAACGTGAGCAGGAAGTAGATGGCGCTGATGGTGAGGATGACCTCCATGACGGCGGTGTCCCGGCCGGGCTGGAGGTACAGCCGTTCGGCGCGGGTCAACAGTTCGGCCAACCCGATGGCGAAGGCGACGCTGGTGTCCTTGAGGACGATGGTGAACTCGTTCTGGAACCCCGGGATCGAGCGCCGGATCGCCTGCGGGAAGATCACGTGCCTGATCGCGGCGCGCTCGCTCATGCCCAGCGAGCGGGCGGCCTCCATCTGGCCCTCGCCGATGGACTGGATGGCGCCCCGGAACACCTGGCTCTGGTAGGCGGCGCTGCGCAGGCCCAGCGCCAGCGTCGCCG
>CAYTAG010000316.1:0-3159 GCA_964435625.1 uncultured Halobacteriales archaeon
CGGTCCAGAAGGTTCTTACTTGCACCGGGCTACCCTCCGGTCGATGAGCAGTCGGGTCGAGGTGAGCGTCGTCCTCCCGGCGTACGACGAGGCCGACACGCTAGAGCGGACGGTCGAGGTAACCCTCGATGCCCTCGGGGAGTTCCTGCCGGCCGGGAGCTACGAGGTCATCGTCGCCGAGGACGGCTGTACCGACCGGACTCCGGAGATCGCCAGCAGGCTGGCCGAGGCGGACGACCGCGTCGACCACGTCCACAGCGACGAGCGCCTCGGCCGCGGTGGCGCCCTGGAGACGGCCTTCGGACGCGCGCGCGGTGACACCCTCGCGTACTTCGACACGGACCTGGCGACGGACATGCGCCACCTCGAGGAGTTGATCGAGAGCGTGCGCTCGGGGGAGTACGACGTGGTGACCGGGTCCCGGTGGATCCCGGGCCACGAGGCCGACCGCCCGCCGAAGCGGGGCGTCCCCAGTCGGGTGTACAACGGCCTGGTGCGGGTGTTCCTGCGCTCGGACCTGCGGGACCACCAGTGCGGGTTCAAGGCGTTCGACCGGGCCGTCCTGGAGGATCTCCTGTCGGACGTCGAGGACGAACACTGGTTCTGGGACACGGAACTGCTGGTGCGCGCCCAGCGCGCGGGCTACCGCGTCCGGGAGTTCCCCGTCGAGTGGACGCCGAAGGGCGACACCAAGGTCGACCTCGTGCGGGACGTCTTCGGAATGGGCAGCCAGATCCTCCGCACCTGGTGGCAACTGTCCGTGGCACCCCGGGCGACCCGGAAACGGTCGATTGCCGCGGGCATCCTCCTGGTCGCGCTCGCGGTCGCGTTGATGGTCGGGGAGATCCCGCCGGTCTGGGAGGGGTACCTGCCGGTGGACGAAGTCCTCGACCGGGTGTCGAACGCGGACGTAAGACTACTCGCCGTCGCCACGCTGCTGTACGTGCTGTCCTGGCCGTTACGGGGCTGGCGCTACCGGGACATCCTGTCGGAACTCGGGTACCGCGAAGACGCCGGATTCCTGACCGGCGCGGTCTTCGTCAGCCAGACCGGTAACCTCGTCTTTCCTGCACGGGCCGGAGACGCCATCCGAGCCTACGTGGTCAAGACCCGCCGCTCGGTCCCGTACCCGACGGGATTCGCGTCGCTGGCGGCCGAGCGCGTCTACGACCTGTTGACGATCACCGGGCTGGCCGGCGCGGTGTTCCTGGGGCTGGCGGCGTCCGGACGCGCGTCCGGCCTGCTCGACGCCGTGCTCAACACCGAGCGGGCGAGCGGGCGAACGGGCGTGCTCGTCGCCGCGGGCATCGGTGCCGCGGCCGTGTTCGCAGTGCTGGTCATCGTGGCCACCGCGCGCAGCGACCGCAACTACGTCCGGGCGACGGTCAGCCGACTCAGCAACGACAGTTACGCGGACTACGTGGCGGGCGTGATCGAGCGGTTCGTCGGCGACGTCCAGCGGGTCGCCGCCGACCGTCGCGCGTTCGCGCGCGTCGGTCTCGCCAGCGTCGCCATCTGGACCGTCGACGTCCTCGTCGCGGTGCTGGTGTTCGTGGCCTTCGAGGGGGTCACCGAGGCCGCCGGCCCCGTCATGCTGCTTGCGGTCGGCTTCTTCGCCGTCAGCGTCGGCAACCTGGCGAAGGTGCTGCCGCTGTCGCCCGGCGGCGTCGGCCTCTACGAGGGCGCTTTCTCGCTGCTCGTCGTGGCCCTGTTGCCCGTCGGGTGGGGCACCGCGCTCGGGGCGGCCATCGTCGACCACGCGATCAAAAACGCCGTCACGGTCGTGGGCGGGGTCGTCTCGATGCTCTGGCTGAACGTCTCGCTGACGACGGCCGTCGAGGAGACCCGGAACTTGGAGGAGACCGAGGTCGGGTCCGACTGACCGGCCGCGTCACGGCGGACGGCCGCCGATTCCGATCAGTACCGGCCAGGTTACGACGGACGGGCCTCGTCGCAGTCAGTAACGGTCGGTCACGAACGGGCCGAGCGCCCCCGCCACGGCCGTCCGTAGCGCCGATTCGCGGTCGATCAGTTCGCCGGTGAGGACGCCGGCGGCTCCCTGGTTCTCCTTGACGTTCTCCAGATCGAAGGCGTCGTCCATCACCGGCCCCAGCTCCTCGCCGTCCCGGACGCGAGCGGCGACGGACTCGGGCAACCTGAGGCTCGGGCCGGCGCCCCGACCCGTCGTTTCGCCGTCGGTAACCGCCGCCCACATGACGAGGTAGAGGCCGCCGGCGCCGTCGAACTCCGCCACGCCGCCCTCGATGCCGACGCCGAGGTCGTAGGCACCGGCGGCCAGCGCGGCGTCGGCGCGGTTCTCGGCGCCCTGGAGGGTCTCGACGTGGCCGACCGGTTGTTCGCTCACGCCGGACTCGACGGCTTCGCTCTCGACCGTCCCACCGGGGAACGCCTCGAAGGTCGCCTCGGTCGCGCTCCGTTTCACCGGGTTCGTGCTCCCGACCGCGACGCGCATACCGACGGACGTGGGTCGCGGAACTTGTCCCTTTCGTGGGAACTCGTCCCGTGACAACCGTCCCCACGACTTAAACCGATACGGGGCGCCCTCTCAGAGCCTCGTTTAGGAAAGTTCTGGCCGGTCGACGCTTCCGATAGGGAAAAATTTAAATGACTTTCGGGATAACGTCGGGTCAAGGACCGCTTCGGGTTTTCGAGGTCTTGCTGCCCGAAGCTTCCACCCCTCCAGGGGACTGTGAGCAATGACGGACGTAAGCACGCGGCAACGACAGCACGTATCGGACGACGAAACGGAGACGACGGGCGAGCGAACCACCTGTCCCGAGTGTGGCGGCTCGCTGGTCACCCACGACGAGGCCGGCGAGACGGTCTGCCGGGAGTGTGGCCTGGTCGTCGAGGCCGACAGCATCGACCGCGGGCCGGAGTGGCGCGCGTTCGACGCCAAGGAGAAAGACGAGAAGAGCCGGGTCGGCGCGCCGACGACGAACACGATGCACGACAAGGGACTGTCGACCAACATCGACTGGCGGGACAAGGACGCCTACGGCAACACGCTGTCGTCCAGCCAGCGCAAGAAGATGCAGCGCCTCCGGAAGTGGAACGAACGGTTCCGCACCCGGGACTCCCGCGAGCGCAACCTCAAGCAGGCGCTGGGCGAGATCGACCGCATGGCCTCCGCGCTGG
>CAYTAG010000317.1:0-3145 GCA_964435625.1 uncultured Halobacteriales archaeon
GTTGCGTTACTCGTCCCTCGCGCGCGTTGCTCGCGCGCGCCTGGAGCCAAGCAAGGGGGAGCGAAAAGGGGTTCAAGCAAGGGCACGCGAAAAGGGGGTTCGACGGAACCGTCCTCGTCACACCGACTCGAACGTCTCGTAGTAGAGGACGCCGACGACGGTGCGGCCGTCGCGGACGTCGCCGGCGCCGATGGCCGTCTTCAGCGCCGTCAGCGTCGTCGTGTCCACGCGGATGCTCTCGTCGTCGTCGAGGTCCTGCTCGCCCGTCGGCGTACACCCTCGGGCCACGAAGTGGTGGTGGACCGAGTCGGCGATGCCGTTGGCGGGTTCGACGCTGACGAGGTGCTCGACCTCCTCGGCCTCGTAGCCGGTCTCCTCCTCCAGTTCGCGGTGGGCGGCCTCGCCCAGGCCATCGTCGCTCGGCTTCATCGTCCCGGCCGGCAGCCCCCGGTTGACCCGGTCGACCGCCTGGCGCCACTCGTCGACGACGACGACGTCGTCGTCCCCGGTGAACGGCAGCACGACGACCGAGGGGGGTTCGGAGACGTAGTCGAAGTCCGTGATGGTCCCGTCCGGCAACCGGACCGCCTCGTGGACCACGTCGAACCCCGGGCACGTGTAGGCCGTCTCGTCGCCGAGGGTCTCCCAGCCCAGTTCGTCGTCCATACCGCCCCCTTCAGCGGCCGACGAGAAAAGTGAACCGCATGGGCCTCAGAAGTGCAGCGCGATCTGCCGCAGGGTCTCGGCCATCGTCCCGGAGTTGTCGATCCTGACGTGCTGTAGCGCCACGCGGTCGAACGTCTCCCGGAACATCTGGTGGATCTCGAAGTCGGCGTCGCTGGCGTCGTCTACCCGGTCCTTGATGCGCTCGCGGACGACGTCCTCGTCACAGCGGACCCGCACCAGCCGGAAGGTGGCGTCGGCCTCCTCCGCGGTCTCCAGGGCGCGGATGCGGTAATCGCGGTCCCGGAAGGTGCCGTCGATCACCACGTCCTCGCCGGCCTGCAGGGTCTCCCGGGCGCGGTCGAACGCCTCTCCGTACACGAGGCGGGTCTCCGCGTCCGTGTACCGGGGTTCGGTCAGGATCTCCTTGCGGACGACGTCGGTCCTGACGAGGCGGGCGTCCGTCCGGTCGACGATCTCCCTGGCGACGGTCGTCTTGCCGGCGCCCGGGAGCCCGCAGACGACGATCAACTGCGTCATGGCCGGCCCGACCACCGTTCGAGACGACCGACGAACTCCCCGTCGTCACGTACGCCCAGGTCTTCGCGCCCACCTTCGGCTGCACGGCCGGCCCCGTCGTCAGGCCCGTCCCCACATCCGCCACCATCTTCACGCCCACACCCGCCTCCATCTTCACGCCCACACCCGCCTCCATCTTCACGCCCGGTCCAGCCATCACGCCCGCCCCGACGCGGCCGGCTCCCACGGCACGCGCCTCCTGATCCGTCCCTGAAACGGCCGCCTGTCGGCCGTCCGTCGGTGCTTCCCCGCGGCAGTTCGCGGTCGACCTGTCGCATCCTGACTGTCGGGGACCACGACGGAGGCGCCTATTAACGTATGGTTATCGATCCGGCGGGCGTGCGACCGGGGGTCACGACCCGACCCCGTCGGCGGATTCCTCACGCCCAGAGGTCGTACATGTCGTCGCGGACGGGGTCGCGGTGGCGCTGGTCGCCGAGCCTGACCTCCGGGTCCTTCGTCGCCGCAACCTCGCCGACGACGGCCGCGGTGATCCCGCGCTCGCGGAGCGACCCGACGGCCGACTCGGCGGCGTCGGCGGGGACCGTCGCCACCAGCGCCCCGGAGCCGAAGATCCGCAGCGGGTCGACGCCGGCGGCCGCACAGACGGCCGCCGTCTCCTCGCGGACCGGGATCGCGTCGGGGTCGACGTCGAGGGCGACCCCGGACGCCGACGCCAGTTCGACGAGACCGGCGAGCAGGCCGCCCTCGGTCGGGTCGTGCATGGCGGTGGCGTGCTCGCGCAGCACGGCCGCCGCCTCGCGGACGCCGACCTCGTCGTAGAACGTCCCCGCGCTATCGAGAACGTCGGCCGGGACCTCCTCCTCCAGGTCGGCCCGGAAGTCCGTCGCCAGGATCGCGGTCCCCTCGATGCCCGCGCCGCCCGTGAGGACGATCCTGTCGCCGGGTTCGGCCCCCGAGGTGGGGACGAAGCGGTCGGCCAGGCCGAGACAGGTCAGCACGACCATGGGCGTCTCCAGCGCGGGTGCGTACTCCGAGTGGCCGCCGACGATGGAGACGCCGGCGCGGTCGGCCGCCTCGTCCAGTTGCCGGGTGATCGCGTCGAGGACCGCCTCGTCGTCGTCCGGCAGGAACAGGGCCGCGGTCATCCACGCGGGGTCCGCGCCGGCGGCCGCGACGTCGTTGCAGGCCACGTCGACGCCCAGCGTACCGATGCGCTCGACGGCCAGCGAGATGGGGTCCGTGCTGACGACCAGGGTCCGCTCGCCCAGGTCGATGGCGGCCGCGTCCTCGCCGTAGGCCGGTCCCTGGCGGACCCGCTCGTCGGACGCGCCGGTCCGGTCGACCACGAGTTCGCCGAGCAACTCCGGCGGGACTTTGCCGATCATGCGCCCGTGTACTCGGTCGGCGGGAATACCAGTTCCGTTCGAACCGCGGCGAGAGCGCACGGCGACGGCGGCGCCCTTGACCCGCCGCGACGAGAAAGGTGTCGATCCACGGTCTCGGGGGAGCGACGCCACTGCATGGGGTCGGCCCCCTCCAGGCACCCTGGACCCCCCGTTCGGCCGAGCGTATCCTCGGCTTGCGGAGGACACAGCCACCGACTAGCGGTAATGACGGGCCGGCTAACCGGTCCGGGCCTGCAGTATGCCGCCCGTACCTGGCCGAATTTTTCGATAGGTACTGTAGATAAAAGTATCTCCGAGGTGGCTAGTATCGACGGGAGTCGCGTCGGGACTGGCGAACGTCCCGGGTGGTGGAGCACCCGAGGCGTGGCTTCCAAACCCCCCAGGGGTTTCGAAGCCATGATTTCGTACACTCTTGCGAGATATAAACGTCTCGCACGGCCCGCGGACGGATCGCGAACACCTGCCGGTCGCCGCCGGAGGCACGGATGAGCGTGCAACGGTGTCCGCGGTGCGACGGTCGGATCGCCGCCGTC
>CAYTAG010000318.1:0-3132 GCA_964435625.1 uncultured Halobacteriales archaeon
CGCTTCTCGCGGTGTTCCTGGGCCTCGTCGACCTTCTCGCGCGTCTTGGCGTTGAGGTCGTCGCGCTCGCTGGCCCGCGAGGACGCCTTCTGGTTGAGTTCGTTTCGTCGGTCCCGAAGCTGCCCGGCGAGCTTGATCAACTCGCCTTTGGACTTCTCCTGGAGGTCTTCGTCCGTTACCGCTACGTTCTTCGATTCGTCGATCGATTCGAATTCGGCCTCTGCCTGTGCCATGATTTTACCTCTGTGCCATCCGCCCGCCGGCAACGCTCGCAGCCGGGGCTGGCCGGTCTACGCAGCCGTCCGGTCGACAAGAGCTCCCTGTCATCTGTCGAGCGATACCGCCAACGCCGGAGGCGTTATGGTGTATCGACGTACTATCGGTGTTGATTTAAAATTTGCGGTGCGCGCCACCGTGCAAACAGTTGGCAAACGCCGGGGAACGACCGTGTAAACGGTTCGCAAACGTACCGCCCCCGGTATAAAGGGTCACGGCCGGTAGCGGTTCTCGACGGTCCGGTCGGGCAGCGACAGGGTCAGCGTGACCGCCTCGGCGTCGCCCGGCACCGTCACCGTCGGGCCCTCCGCCCGCTCGAACGGGTCGACGGCGACCTCGGCTTCGCCCTCCTCTTCGCCCGCCGTCCAGGTCAGCGTCCCCGAGAGCGATTCGTCGGTGTCGTTGACGACGGTCGTCCCCACCTCGCCCGGCGACGGCGGGGCGGAAAGCGTCGCCTGGACGGGTTCGTAGGCGTCCGCCACGGCCTCGAAGGCTGCCTTCTCGGCCCCGTCGCTGCCGAGGACGCCCATGCCCCCGCCTGCGTCGGGGTCCCGGAGGGCGTAGGCGGCCATCGCGTGACTCCCACGCCGCCGGAGCGCCTCGGCGACCGTCTTGACGACGGTCGCCTGGTAGGCCTGCGACGCCTCCACCCCGTCGCCGACGTGGGCGTCGTGCTTCCGACGATCCAGTCCCGCGATGTCTCCCTCGCGGTCGGCGGCCAGCGATCCGGCGCCGAACTCGGTGACCACCTCGCCGAGCGCCGGGTTCCGGTCGAGCAGCCAGTCCACGTCGGCGGCCGATCCGTAGTCCCATCCGGGGTAGAGGTGTGCCGCGTCGGGCTCGGTCCCCAGCGGCCCGGCGACCGGGAACACGACGGCGTCGTCGGGAAACGCCCCGGCGACCGACCGGTCCGCGGCGGCGTTGTAGTCCGAGCGCCAGACGCGCCAGCGGACGCGGTACCGCGCCGTCCGGCCCGACCCGACCGGCTCGTCGAACGCCGTCCGCGGGTCGTCGTGGACGCCGTACATCCCGACGCTGGGGTGCTGGCCGAACCGCCGGTGCAAGATCGCGGCGAGCGTCTTCGCCCGGTCGACGTCGTAGCCGCCCTCGCCCGAAAGCGGGAGGTCCTGGAAGACCAGGAGGCCGGCCTCGTCGCAGGCGCGGTGGAACGCGTGCGAGGGGACGTGCGCGTGCGCCCGGACGAAGTTCGCGTTGGCGTCGACGGCCCGCTCGACGTCGTCCCCGGGGTCCGCGCCCGGCAGGCGGTTGAAGCCCCGCAACCGGACCCGCTGGCCGTTGACGAGAATCCCCTCCTCGTCGCGCTCGACGGTACGCAGACCGGTCGAGCGGGTCACCTCCCGGTCGCGGAACCGGACGCTGACCGCGTAGTGGTGTTGCGGGCCGTGGCCCCGCGGGTACCAGTAGTGAGGGTCGTCCACCTCGATGGTGTGCTCGACCGTGGTGCGCTCGCCCGCCGCGGCTTCGACGGGTGCCTGTTCCATGAGGCCGCTGCCCCTGAACCCCTTCGGGCGGAGCGAGAAGGTGACCGAGTCGTCGACCGCCTCCGCGGCGTCGACCGTCGCCCGGACGTCGAAGCCGACGGGGTCCTCCAGCCGTGGCCGCACGTCGACGTCGGTCACGGCGGCCGGCCCGACGCCGTCGACCTCGGCGCCCCAGTGGATGCCCGGTACGCTCGTCTCCGGGGGGACGGCGTCGGTCTCGTAGACGCCGCCGAAGCGGTCGTCGGGGGACCGACACTCCACGACGAGGTCGTTGTTCGCCTCCGGTTCGAAGAGCAAGCGGGCGGGTTCGAAGTAGGTGTCGTGGGTGCCGAGGAGGTCTCCGTTGAGCCAGACCCGGGCGCGGGCGTACACTCCCTTCAGCGTCAACAGCGCACGCGTCTCGTCGCCCCGGCGGGGGTCAGGGAACCGCGTCCGGTAGGCGACGGCGTCGGCGCCGGCGAACCGGCTGGCCGGCCCCGGTACCTCGACGGCCGTCCACTCGTCGGCGGCGGGCGGGGACGCCCCCGTCGCCCCTTCCACTTTCGCCGCCGACCACTCGTCCAGCGTCATCGAACCAAACAGCGACCGGGACTGAAATAAGGCTTTACCATGCCGGCGGGTCGACGGCGAAGTGAAACCCACTTCCGGAAGCCGCGCCCACCCGCGACCATGGAGGAGACGATCCGCTGTCGCGGCCACGAACACGTCAGCGCCGCCCACGGCAGCACCTGGGAGGTGACCACCGACGACTGGCTGACCCCCGCCGGCGACTGCATCCTCGGGATCGAGGCCGACCGCGCCCCCGCGGACTTCGCCCCGGAGTTCGTCGACGCCTGCCGGGACGCGGAGGCCACCGTCACGGCAACCCTGGAAGCCGACGGCCGCGAGGCGACCGTGGTCGGTCGGGGCCACCCGGACCTCACCTTCGACAGCGAGCGCAGCGCCGTCGCCCGGACGAGTACCTACGTCGACGACCGCACCGTGATGGTCGGGGCGGATGCGGCGGCCGCCGACCTCGACCGCGATCTCGCGGCGGCACTGGCCGCCGGGGCCGACCTGACGGTGACCCTCGCCGTCGAGCGGTGACGGCAGCGTCGAGCGACCACCGGATGGCGGCCGGGTCTCGACGGTGCGGGGTCGTCGAGGTGCCAGTGGACTGATGAAATGATTTAGTTTCGCGCGGCACGTCGTGTGAGCAAATGACCACCAGCGAGGACCACAAGGCGGCCGCGCGCCACGCCTGGTCGACGGGCCGGTACCCGTCGCTGGCACCGAACCTCCTGCCGGCCGTCGCGAGACTGGTCAGCGCCGCCGGCGTCGAACCGGGCGACGCGGTGCTGGACGTCGGCTGTGG
>CAYTAG010000319.1:0-3104 GCA_964435625.1 uncultured Halobacteriales archaeon
GTCAGAGACGAGCTCTGACGGGCTCCCGCTCACGTCCGTTCGCGGGAACACCGGGAGAGCGAAGCTCTCCCGAGCCCCCGCTCACGGTGTTCGCGAGAACCTCTCGCGCGTCGCTCGCGCGCCGTGAACCTGATCCGAACGAGCGACGACCGAATTCGAACGAGCGACGACGACCCACAATCACGACCCCCGAAACTTCCGGAACCGGGTCCTTTAGCACCCGTGGCGGTCAACCCTCGCGCATGGTCACGGTCCAGGACCTCCAGCGGATGGCGGGCGAGGAGCCGATCACCATGCTGACCGCCTACGACGCGCCGACGGCCGAAATCGTCGACGGGGCCGACGTCGACGTGATCCTCGTGGGCGACAGCATGGGCAACGCCGTCCTCGGCTACGACTCGACGCTCCCGGTGACTGTCGACGAGGTCGCCAGCCGGACGGGCGCGGTCGCCCGCGGCACCGACGACGCGCTGGTGGTCGCGGACATGCCGTTTCTCTCCTTCGGCGCCGACGAGGCCGAGACCGTCCGCAACTGCGGGCGGATGCTCAAGGAGGCCGGCGCCGGCGCCGTCAAACTGGAGTCGGGCCCCCACACCGTCGAGGTGACCGAGCGACTCGTCCAGCTCGGCATCCCCGTGATGGCCCACCTCGGACTGACCCCCCAGCGGGTCAACCAGCTCGGCGGCTACCGTCGCCAGGGAACCGACCGGGAGGCCGCCGAGCGCATCCTCGACCTCGCTGAGGCCCACGAGGAGGCCGGCGCCTTCTCGCTGGTGCTGGAGCACGTCCCCGCGAACCTCGCGGCGGCGGTCACCGAGGTGCTGGAGATCCCGACCATCGGCATCGGCGCCGGCCCGGACTGCGACGGGCAGGTGCTGGTGCTCAACGACGCCGTCGGGCTGAGCGACTGGACGCCCCCCTTCGCGGCGGAGTTCGGCGACGTCCGCGGCGAGTACGAGCGGGCCGTCTCGGCGTACGTCGACGCCGTCGAGTCCGGCGAGTTCCCCGCCGCGGAACACAGCCACGTCGAGGAGGACCTCGAGGACCTGTACTGACTACCGCAGGTCCGACAGGAACGCCGAGAGCGTCTCGTTGAACGCCCCGGGGCGTTCCAGCATCGAGAGGTGTGCGGCGTCCTCGACCGTCGTCCAGGCGCAGTCGGGCATCTCCTCGGCCAGGAACTCGTGATACCACGGCGGCGTCAACTTGTCGTGCTCGCCGGTCACCGCCAGTGCCGGGGTCTCGATCTCGCCCACCTCCTCGCGGACGTCGAACCCGTCGCAGGTCAAAAAGTCCCGTGCTGTGGTCGCCTGGCCCGTCCCGTACATCGCTTCCTTCGACAGTTCGACGTACTCCTCGGGCGCGTCGTAGAACAGTTTGCCCGGTTCGTGCAGGAACTCCACTGCCCGCTCGAAGTCCTCCTGCAACCAGACGCGTAGATCCTCCAGCACCGAGAGTCTCGCTCCCGACCCGACCAGGACCAGGCCGTCGAGGTCGACGTCGCGCTCCAGCGCGAGGTGCAGGCCCACGGCCCCACCCAGGGAGTTGCCGACGAGCACGTCCGCGTCGACGGCGTCGGCGACCGCGAGGACGTCGTCGGCGTACGCCGAGAGGGCCCCCCAGCCCGGGTCGGCGTCGGCGTCCGTCGACTCCCCGTGGCCGCTCAGGTCCAGCGCGGCGACGGGGTAGGCGTCGGACAGCCGGAACTGCCCCTTCCAGGCCCCGTGGGTTCCGCCGCTCCCGTGGACGAAAAGTACCGTCGGACCCCCGCCGCCCCGGTCGGACAGCCGGTAGGCCGTCGTCCGGCCGTGGTGGCTGACTGTCTCCATGCCCGACCTAGGCGGCCGCGGCGAATAAACCCCCGGGCAGGGATTCAGTCGCCCGCGCCGGCGATTGCGGCGTCCGGCTGTTCCGGCGACTCCTCGGGCGGTTCCTCCGGCGGCTCCCCGGACCGCCCCTCGACGATCTGTGCCATGGCGTCGTCGGCCCCGACGAGGATCGCACCGAAGGTGACCGTCGACACCAGGTCGAGGTAGCTCGCCATGAAGATGCCGGAGAAGACGTCGAGCAGCCCCAGCCCGGATCGGGTCGACATCCCGACGACGACGTACAGCACCCACATCAACAGCACCAGGTTCCGGAGCTTCCCGTACAGCAGCTTGAGTTCGCCGGACTGCTCGCGGGCCAGCCGTTCGTACGGTCCCAGCAGGAGGTACGCGACCCCGAGCAGCGCGAACAGGGTCAGCAGGTTACCCAGCGACGTGAGGGGTGCCGGCGCCCAGTTGAGGACCACCCCGAGGACGACGAGGAACATGCTCACGGCGACCACCGCGGTGCGACGCCGGCCGAGTCCACCCGCCAGGCCGATGTAGACGGCCATCAGCGGGAACATGATCTCGTAGACGGCCAGCCGGGCGGCAGGCATCGTCGTCCCGCCGATCACCGGCAGCAGGATGCCCTGGGACATCAGCCCGAAGCCGGCGGCCATCATCGCCGGGATGGCGACGACGGGCAGGTAGTACTTGCGTTTCTCCTCGGCGACGCGGGTGACGGGCACCGAGAACCCGAGGGTCACGACGGCCATGATGGCCGCCAGGACGAGGTACATCGCCTGTTCGGACATCATCGGCGATCACCCCCGTCGGTCGCGGCGGCTTCCGGGGTTTGCTCGAGGGAGAAGATGCCCACTGCCTCGGCCAGCCGGTCGGCCTGCTGGTCGAGTTCGCGGGCCTCGTTGGACACCTCGTTGATCGTCGCGGTCGCCTCCTCGGAACTGGCGGCCGCGTCCTCGGCCTGGGCGGCGGTCTCGCCGGCGACGCTGGCGACGTCCTCGACGATGGTGGCCAGTTCCTGGGCCGAGGTCGCGCCGTCGTCGGTCGCGCGGTCGATCTCCTGGACGCCCTCGTCGACCCGGCGGATGCCGCCGGTGATCTCGTCGAGCTGGTCGCTCAGGTCGGTGACCGCCTCCGTCGCGCTCTCGATGCGGGCCTCCGTCGCTTCGACCTCGTCGGCGCTGCGTTCGGCCTGCTCCTGGATGGTCTGGAGGGTCTCCTCGATCTCGCCGACCGCGGAGCGGGTCTCCTCGGCGAGTTCCTTGACCTCGT
>CAYTAG010000320.1:0-3066 GCA_964435625.1 uncultured Halobacteriales archaeon
GCGACCGGCGAGATGAAAAAGAAGATCATCAACAGCCCGTGGGCGGTGACCGCCTGGTTGTAGGCGGTCCCGGTGATCAGCCCGATGCCGGACGACGAAAGGAGTTCGAGCCGGAACAGTAGCGCCATCGTGCCGCCGAACACGAACACGAACAGCGACGTGACGGTGTAGAGGATGCCGATGTCCTTGTGGTCGGTCGTCGTCAGCCACCGCCGGATGCCCGGGTAGCCCCCCTCGTGGGCGGCGTCCGTCTCCCCGCCGTGGGCGACCTCCGTTCCCCCGTCGTGGCCGACCTCGGTTCCCCCGTCGCGGTCGCGTTCAGTCGCCATCGACGCCCCTAGCCGGTCGAGCGCCATGAGCCTTCGATTGGCGTGTGCCAACCAGTCCGATCAACGAGCGAACACTCGTGCTTACGTCCGTGAGGACCCAACCGGACGGTGATGCGAGAACTCACGTTCGAGTTGACGTACGAACGTGGGGCCGACCCGCTCACCGACTGCCTGCGCGAGGACCCGGACCTGGCGGTGACGTCGCTGGCCTGCTTCGCCACCCGCGACCGGGTCTGGCGGCTGGACAGGCTCACCGGCCCACCCGAGGGGGTGGCGGACCTGCAAGCGGCCATCGCGGACCGCGGCTGCTGGCAGCTCCGTCCCGACGGGTCCGAAGCCGGCGATCACGACGCCGAGGTGCTCGCCCGCGAGGAGGGTGGCCGCATCGTGTACTCCCGGTACCGCGACGGTGACCCGCCCCGGTCGATCCCGGCGCTTGCGGTCCGGCACTTCGAGGACGGACTCCTGTTCGAGAACGTGCGGTCCGGCGACCGGTCGCGGTGGCGCGTCTTCATGCCGAACGGCGCGGGCACCGGGGCGTTCTGCGAGGCCGTCCAGGCGAACCTCGGAGACGGCGCCTCCTTTCACTTCGAGCACGTCGGCCGGGCGACCGACTGGGGGACGTTCACCGGCCCGTCGGCGGAGGTGTCGCCCGAGCAACGGGCCGCGCTGGAAGCCGCGACCGAGCACGGCTACTACGAGATCCCGCGGCGGGTCGACCTCGACGACCTCGCCGCGCGCCTGGACGTGCCGCGGTCGACGCTGTCGTACCGGCTCCGGCGGGCCGAGCAGCGACTCGCCAGGGCCTTCCTGGAGCGGTGAAGGGGTTCCCGCCGAGCGGCCGCTGTGTCAGTGGTCCTCCCCGACTTCGAGGTCCGGCACCTTCTCGCCGGCCTCGACGGCCACGTCGAGCCAGTTCTCGCCCGGGACCATCGGGCACTCGTACCGTTCGGAGTAGACGCAGAAGGGGCTGTACGCCCGGTTGAAGTCCAGCACCCACTCGTCGCCGGCCCGGTCGTCGGGGTCGCCCAGGTCGAGGTACCGGCCGCCGCCGTAGGTCGCCTCGCCGTTGGTCTCGTCCCGGAACGGCACCCACAGGTTCGACTCCTCGGGGTCGGACTTGTACGCCTGGAGGGACTCCTCGCTGCCGTCGACCTCGAACGCGAACTCGCCCCACCGGAGGTACTCCCGGTCGCCGTCGGCGGTCGTCGCCACGGTCAGCGGCGCCTTCTCGTCGTGCTCGCGCAGCGGGAGTTCGAACCGCAGGTCGGGATCCGGCTCGTAGTACGGCAGGCCGTCGAACTCCCGCTGGGCGTCCCCCGGCAGCGGCGACTGCGGATGGTCCGCGAGGAACTCGTCTTTCCGTTCGCGCTCGTCGCGCAGTTGGCGGCGCCAGGTCTCGGTGTCCATACCCGGGCGTTCGCCGGCCACCCGTGTCAGGGTTTTGCCGGTCGGTGTCAGGGGCCGTCTCCGAACTGATCTATCCGGGACGGCGTTTTCGTCACCAACAGTCAGAAAGCCGCCGCGGGTTCTTCGTGGACGGTGTCGTTGTTACTGCCGACTATATGTACATGCATTCATATAGCCGTCCGAACCTCTGCCGCTGGCGCGCGCGAGCAACGCGCGCGAGGTCCCCGCGAACGGACGTGAGCGGGGGCTCGTCAGAGCTTGCCTCTGACGGTGTCCCCGTGAGCCATGCGAACGGGGGCTCGGGAGAGCTTGCTCTCCCGGTGACCGGGGGCGGGTCGGCGGCCTGGCGGTCGGCCGCCGGCCCAACCCCGCGGTTGGGGAGGGCGAGGACATCCCTAGTCGCCCGGGTACCGTCCAGTTACGTCGGAACCAAGGAACGCGAACGACGACCGACGCCCGTAGAGAAGCACCCTGCTCACCGTTCGACGGCGACGACGTGGGCGTCGGCCGGATCGAACCCGACGACTACCTCGCCGTCAAGAGGATCGGAGGTCCGGACGAGTAGTTCGCGGCCGTCCCAGTCGAGGTGGACGCGGGTCGTCTCGCCCAGGAACTCCGCGCTCTCGACGGTTGCCGGCAGGGCGTTCGCCGCCCCACCGACCACGAGTCGCTCCGGCCGGACGCAGAAGGTGAGGCGGTCGCCAGCGGCCGGCGCGTCGACGCCGTCCAGGCCCACCGAGAGCGTCTCGTCGCCGACGCGGACGTCCGCGACCTGTGCAGTGCCGTCCTCGCTATCGACGCGGGCACCGTCGCCCTCGCCGTCGACGCCGACTACCTCCCCCGCGAGGACGTTGTTGTCGCCGACGAACTCGGCGACGAACCGGGTCGCCGGCCGGCGGTAGATTTCCCGGGGGGCCCCGACCTGCTCGATCCCGCCGTCGCGCATCACGGCCACGCGGTCGGAGACCGCCAGCGCCTCCTCCTGGTCGTGGGTGACGTAGACGGTCGTGATGTCAAGTTCCCGCTGGATGGCCCTGACCTGCACGCGCAGTCGCTCGCGGAGGCGGGCGTCCAGCGCGCTCATCGGCTCGTCGAGCAACAGCACGTCCGGCCCGGGCGCCAGCGCGCGCGCCAGCGCGATCCGCTGTTGCTGCCCGCCCGAGAGGCTGTCGGGATCGCGGTCCTCCATCCCACCGAGGTCCACCAGTTCCAGCAGTTCCGCGACGCGCTCCTCGCGGGAGACGTCGCCGGGCGGATCCGCGAAGTGCAGGCCGTAGGCGACGTTCTCGCCGACGGTCATGTGCGGGAACAGCGCGTAGTTCTGGAA
>CAYTAG010000321.1:0-3037 GCA_964435625.1 uncultured Halobacteriales archaeon
TCGTCGAGGCGCTGCACTCCCGGCGGGACGTCGTCAAGCGCGTGAGCGGCAAGCGTAGCGTCCCGGCCATCGTCGACGAGCGCACCGGCGTCACGATGTCCGAGAGCGGCAACATCGTCGAGTACCTCGAAGCGACCTACGGCGACGGGTCGACGGCCGATCCGGAACCCAGGGAGGAACCGGCCTGATCATGGAGTTCGACGTCACCGAACTGCCAGCGACCGACCACGTGACGGCCGGCGAGCGGGCGCCCGACTTCCAGCGCCCGCTGGTCACCGACGAGTTCTGGGAGGACGCCGCGCTGTCGGACCTGTTGGCCGACGGCCCCGTGGTGCTGGTCTTTCACACCATGGACGGGGACTTCCCGGCGACGTACGTCTGGCAGGAACTGGACGACCGCGACTGGGAGGGCCGCTACGACGTCCGCCTGGTCGGGCTGTCGATCTCGACGCCCTACGAGCACGGTCGCTTCCTCGACGAGCACGACCTCGACTACGCGCTGTTCTCGGACCCCGCCAACGGCGTCGCGGAAGAGTACGGCATCGTCAACGACCTCGACGGCATGGCAGGGATCGCCGAACCCCGCATCTCGACGTTCCTGATCGACGAGGACCGGACGATCCAGTACGCCTGGGTCTCGACGGAGTGGCCCGAGTTCCCCGAGTACGACGAACTGGAGACCGCCATCGAGGACCTGCAGGGCTGACCGTCCGGGCGTTCTCGGGGCGTATATGAACATATGTGCATATGTTCATATAACCCTCGTTCAGCCATCCCTCGCCATCCGGCGGTGGCGCGCGCGAGCAACGCGCGCGAGGGACCGCGGCCGGGGCCGCGGCCGCCCCGGGGGGGGGCCGGCCCCGGCCCCCGGGGGGGGAGGTGTGAGGTTGACCCCTAGGCGTTGCGTGCCGCTAGCGTTCGCTGGGTCCGACGTGACTCGACGGCACGCAACGCCCAGGGATGTCCACGCCCTCCCCAACCGACTGCGTTACTCACTTCGCTGCGTTACTCGTCCCTCGCGCGATGTTGGTTCGCGGTCGCCTGCGGCGACACGCTCACCAGCGCACGCCGGAGGTTGACGTCTGGCCAGCAACGAGTCCGGATGATGAACCACCGTCCAGGCACCACGTCTAATTACTCCGCGCGCGCAGTGGGCGCATGCGCGTCGTCGTCCTGGGCTGTGGGTACCTCGGCATCGAACTCGGACGCCAGCTGGACGCGGCCGGCCACGACGTCGTCGGCGTCCGCCGCTCGGCGGACGGCCTCGCCGCGGTCGAAGACGCCGGCCTGACCGCGGTGCGGGCCGACGCTACCGACCCGGCCGACCTCGCGGACGTCCCAGACGCCGACTGGGTGGTCTACGCGGCGAGCGCGGGCAGCGGGGACCCGGCGGCCGCGCGGGCCACCTACGTCGACGGCCTCCGGACGGCCGTCGAGCACTTCGGCAGCCGCGACGAACCACCGGACCGGTTCGTCTACGTCTCAAGCACCGGCGTCTACGGCGACCGTGACGGCACCTGGGTCGACGAGGAGACGCCGCTCGATCCGGACACCGAGCGCGAGCGCATCCTGGCGACTGCCGAGCGGGTCGCCCTGGAGACGACGGCGGAGGTCGGCATCGACGGCACCGTGGCCCGCCTGGGCGGCATCTACGGTCCCGACCGCTACCGGCTGGAGCGATTCATAGAGGGACCGGTCGTCGAGGGCCACCTGAACGCCGTCCACCGCGAGGACGCGGCCGGTGCCATCAAGCATCTCCTCGACGGCGACCACGCTCGCGGGGAGGTCGTGCTAGTCGTCGACGACGAACCGGTCGACAAGGGGGCGTTCGCGGACTGGCTCGCCGGGCAGTGTGGCGTTCCCGATCCACCGAAACGGAGCCGCGAGGACGTGCGGGCCGACGAGTCGCTGTCAGGGACGAGCAAACAGCGACGGCTCGCGGACAAGCGGTGTTCGAACGCCAAACTCCGGGGCCTGGGCTACGAGTTCGAATACCCGACCGTCCGCGAGGGGTACCGGCCCGCGGTCGAGGCGTACCGCGAAGCGCACGCGGAATCGAGGGCTGGCACCCGAGAAAATGGCGGTCGACGAACCGACGGCGGCGCCGACCCGGCCGAGCGGGTCGACCTCGAACCCGGTGACACCCTGACGACCGCGGCCCGGACGATCACGGAGACGGACGTCGTGAACTTCGCGGGGGTCAGCGGCGACTACAACTACCTGCACGTCGACGCCGAGCGGATGGCCGACTCCGAGTACGGCGAGCGGGTCGCCCACGGGACGCTCGTGTTCGCCGTGGCGACCGGACTGATCTGGCAGGCCCGCGAGCAATCGAGCGTGGTCGCGTTCTACGGCGTCGACCGCCTGCGGTTCGTCGCGCCGGTGTTCGTCGGCGACACCGTCCACGCCGAGGTCGAGGTCACGGGGATCGAGGGGACCGACGCCGCGGACGCCGACGCGCTGGTCCGCCACGAGGTGCGGGTCCGCAACCAGGACGACGAGGTGGTGCTGTCCTTCGAACCGCTAGCGCTCGTCGGGTGAAACGCCCTCCCGGTTGTCGCCCGAGGGAAAGG
Organism: uncultured Halobacteriales archaeon; assembly: GCA_964435625.1. Taxonomy (GTDB): domain Archaea; phylum Halobacteriota; class Halobacteria; order Halobacteriales; family PXRE01; genus PXRE01. The sequence continues at coordinate 2,574 of CAYTAG010000321.1, forward strand.
CAATAGGGCAACCGGTCCAACCCTGAACCATGCCGACCGAATCGACCGGGCTCGCCCTCGACCGGGACGCCCGCGGCTACCGGTACTACCGCAACGCCGTCGAGCGTCACTGGGACCCCGACGACGTCGACCTCGGCGCCGACGCGGCGGCGCTGGCGGCCGCCGACCCCGCCGTGCTGGACGGACTGCGGGCCGCCCTCGGGAAGTTCGGGGCCGGCGAGCAGGCGGTGACCGAGGACCTGGCGCCGCTGGCGCAGGTGCTCGGGCCAATCGAGGACCAGCTGTTCGTCACCACCCAGCTGTACGAGGAGGCCAAACACGCCGACTTCTTCGACCGCTACTGGCGCGAGGTGATCAACGAGGCGGAGGCGTCCCTCGGCCTCGACCCCTCCTCGCCGACGGACCCGGCGTGGTTCAACGACGCCTACGACGAACTGTTCGAGCGCAACGAGCGGGCGATGGCG
>CAYTAG010000322.1:0-3018 GCA_964435625.1 uncultured Halobacteriales archaeon
AATCGGACGACGTGGTGAGCACGAAGACCCGACTGATCCTGGAGGAGAAACTGGGGTAGCCAGGGTATATGAATATGATAATATATTATATACGGGGCGGCTGGAGTACCGGATTCGAGACTGAGGACCGAGCAACGAAGGGGTCGTCGCGGGTGACGCGGCCGTCGATTCCCCTCCCCGACAGTCCTTTCCGTTTTTGCCCGCTAGCGGTTTCATGGGCCGATCCACCACCGGCTCGGACGCTTCTGCGGTCGCCGACAGACTCCCCGAGGACCCGGCCGACACGGTCGTCGTCCTGAACCCGGTCAGCGGCGACGGCGATCACGACGACCTGCGGCGACGGGTCCGGGAGGCCGGCTACGACCTCGTGGAGACCCGGGAGGGCGGCGACGCGACCAGGCTGGCCGTCGCGGCGGCCGGGGCCGGGATCGACCGGGTCGTCGCGGCCGGGGGCGACGGCACGCTCAACGGCGTCGTCCAGGGGTTGTTCGAGGCCGACGCGCTGGACGACGTCGTCTTCGGCGTCCTCCCGGCGGGGACCGGCAACAACTTCGCGGGCAACGTCGGGGTCGGCGACCTCCCGTCGGCGTTCGAGGCGTTGGCCTCGGACCGGGTCCGGCGACTGGACCTCGGCACGGACGGCGAGCGGGTGTTCCTCAACTCCTGCGTCGGGGGGCTGACGGCGGAGGCCAGCGGCGCGACCACCGCCGAGATGAAGGCCCGCTACGGCGTGCTGGCGTACGTGCTGGCGACCCTCCGGACGGCCGTGGAGTTCGAATCGCTGCCGCTGTCGGTGTCCGCCTTCGACGCGACCGGCGACGAGGAGGCGTGGTCCGGCGAGGCGATGTTCCTGCTGGTGGGCAACGCCCGGCACTTCCCGCTGGAGGGTCCGACGGCGGCCGACGCCGAGGACGGCCGCCTCGACGTGACCCTGATCGAGCGCGAACCCGCACGCGAACTCGTGGAGGAGGCCGCGCTCGTCCGCCTGTTCGGGGAGGAGGCCGACGCCGTCACGCGCCTGCAGACGGCCGCACTGGAAGTCGACGTCCGGGACGGCCGGCAGACGACGTTCAGCTTCGACGGCGAGATGGAGTCGGCCTCGCGGCTGTCACTGGGCGTGGAACACTGCGCGCTCGCCATCCACGTCGGCGCGGACTACGAACCCGGCGGCGGCCCGGGGCGGTGAGTGACCGTCCGGAACGCCGCCAGTGCGCGTCCTGGCCGAAGTCGAAAACGTGTTTTACCAGCGACGCCGAGACGTGTAACATGAGTACCGACGAGACCACGGGGTCGGTCGACGACGTCACCCACGAGAACGCGCTGCAGGACGTGATCGCGGTCGACGGCGACGACGAACCGCAGGGCCTGGCGAACCGGCTAGAGGCCCACACCGGCGACGGCATCCGCCACCGGGCGTTCACGTCGCTGGTGTTCGACGACCGCGGGCACATCCTCCTGGCCCAGCGCAGCCCCGACAAGCGCCTGTGGGACACCCACTGGGACGGGACCGTCGCCTCCCACCCCGTCGAGGGCCAGACCCAGGAGGAGGCCACCCGCGAGCGCCTGGAGGAGGAACTGGGCATCACCCCCGACCAGTACGGGGACCTCCAGGTGACCGACCGGTTCGAGTACAAGCGCTACTACGAACGCCAGGGCGTCGAACACGAGGTGTGTGCCGTCCTGCAGGTGACCCTCTCGGACACCACCGTCGACCCCAACCCCGAGGAAGTGGGCGGGGTCATGTGGGTTCCCTATCGGGACCTCTACGAGAACCCCCAGTACTACCGCCAACTCCGCCTCTGTCCCTGGTTCAAGATCGCCATGCGACGGGACTTCTCCGAGCGGTAGCGACGCGATCACCGACTCCGCCCGTAACGGTCATGGCCGACGGAACCACCAGCCTATTTTTGAACGTCCGGCGCGTACCCCGGTTCCATGGTGCGATCCGACGCCACCCTGGCGGGCCGACTTCCCGAACTCCTGGCCGTCGTCGCCGTCGTCGTCCCGGGGCTGCTCGTGACGGCCGTCGCGGCGGCGACCGTGACTATGCTCGCTGCGCTGCTCCCCGGGTCGGTGGCGGGCCTCGCGCAACCGGTCTTCGCGCTGGTCGTCGGCGTCGGGGTCGTCGGGACGCTGCTGGCGGCCGCCGCCACCTGGGTCGCCGTCGGTCGCCTGCGGCGGTCGCTGCGCTTCCGGATCGCCGACCGCAAGGTCGACTGGTTCCGACGCTCGGCCCACCTGGAGGCGCTGGTCCCGCCGCTCCGGCGGTTCGGACTGTCCTCTCGGCTCCGCCCGGACGAGGAGCGGGGCGTCGACGTCCTCCGGCGCCGCTACGTCGAGGGTGACCTCGACGAGCACGAGTTCGAGCGCGAACTGGAGTTACTCCTCGGCGACGGGAATCCGGTAGAGGACGGCCGGACGGACGGCGTGGAATCGTACGACTCACTGGGAGCGCGAACGGCTGGCGACCGCCGCCCCGGCCGCGACCTGGACCCCGAACTCGACGGTTGAGGACGCGGGCTTTTATCTGCCCGTCCGCCGAACGTCAGACCATGACCCTCGACGACCGTACCTGTCTCGTGACCGGATCCTCGCGGGGGATCGGACGGGGGATCGCAACCGAACTCGGTCGCAACGACGCCAACGTCGTCGTCAACTACCGATCCTCGGAGGGACCGGCCCACGAGACCGTCGAGCTGGTCGAGGAGGCCGGCGGCGAGGCCATCGCCGTCCGGGCCGACGTCACCAGCGAGGACGACGTCCTGCGGATGCGCGACGTCGTCCACGAGGCGTTCGGGAGCCTCGACGTCCTGATCAACAACGCCGGCATCACCCAGGACACCCGCTTCGTCAACATGACCAAAGAGGAGTGGGACACGGTGCTGGACGTCCACCTCGGGGGGATGTTCATCTGCTCGAAGGTCTTCTACGACGACGTCCGGGAGGCCGAGGAGGGCCGACTCATCAACATCTCCAGCATCGTCGGCAAGCAGGGCAACTTCGGGCAGGCCAACTACG
>CAYTAG010000323.1:0-3013 GCA_964435625.1 uncultured Halobacteriales archaeon
CGACGCCCGAGGACGCCATCGTCACCACGGGCGTCGGCCAGCACCAGATGTGGGCCGTCCAGTACTGGACGTTCACCGAACCTCGCTGCTGGGTGTCCAGCCACGGCCTCGGCGCGATGGGCTACGGCCTGCCGGCGGCCATCGGCGCCCGACTCGCCGCCGACGCCGAGGGCCGGGAGGACACCCCGGTCGTCTGCGTCGACGGCGACGGCTCCTTCCTGATGACGGTCCAGGAACTGTCGGTCGCGGTGCGGGAGAACCTCGACGTCACCGTCGCCGTCCTGAACAACGAGTACATCGGGATGGTCCGCCAGTGGCAGGACGCCTTCTTCGAGGGCCGCCGGATGGCCTCCGAGTACGACTGGTGTCCCCAGTTCGACGTGCTCGCGGAGGCGTTCGGCGCGAAGGGCTTCCGGATCGACGACTACGACGAGGTGGCCGGGACCATCGAGGCCGCCCTGGAGTACGACGGTCCCTCGGTCATCGACGTTCACGTCGATCCGGCGGCGGACGTCTACCCGATGGTGCCCAGCGGCGGCGACAACGGACAGTTCGCCCTGTCGGAGGATCAGCTATGAGCCGACGGCGATCAACGTCGGCGATGAGCGAGCGACGACGCGCGGGGGTGGACGCATGACGGGGATGTCCGGCCCGGCGCCCGAGGAGCGCCCGACGCCGGACGGCCGGCGCAACGCCCAGGGCATCCGGGTCGACCCCGAGGTGGCGGCCGAACCGCCCGTGCGGCGTGCGGTCATCTCCGTGCTCGTCGACCACGAGCCGGGCGTCCTCTCCGAGGTGTCCGGCCTGTTCAGCCGCCGGCAGTTCAACATCGAGAGCCTCACCGTCGGGCCGACGGCCGACCCCGACCGGGCTCGCATCACCGTGGTCTGCGAGGAGTCCGAGCCGGGCATCGACCAGCTCGAGAAACAACTGCGGAAGTTGCTGCCCGTGATCGCCGTGCGGGAACTGCCGGACGACGCCGTGCGGCGGGAACTGGCACTGGTCAAGGTCGACGCCGCCGACCCCGCGGAGGTCCAGGCGGTCGCGGAGATGTACGACGGCCGGACGGTCGACGCCTGCCCCGAGACGGTCACCGTCGAGGTGACCGGCAGCCGGGGGAAGGTCGAGGCGGCCGTCGAGACGCTGGACCGGTTCGGCGTCCGCGAGGTCGTCCGGACCGGGACGACGGCGCTGGCCCGCGGTACCGAACGGACGACGAACACGACCGAGCGATCCAGAAATTCGACAGGACCATGACGGACGGATTCACCACACCGATCTACCACGACCGAGACGCGGACGAATCGTACATCCAGGACAAGACCGTGGCCGTGCTGGGCTACGGCAGCCAGGGCCACGCGCACGCCCAGAACCTCGCGGACGGCGGGGTCGACGTGATCGTCGGCCTCCGGGAGGATTCGTCCTCCCGTCGGGCCGCCCGCGAGGACGGCCTGGACGTGGCCACGCCCGCCGAGGCGACTGCGCGGGCGGACATTACGTCCGTCCTCGTCCCGGACACCGTCCAGCCGGCAGTGTTCGAGGAGATCAGGGACGGCCTCGAACCCGGCGACACCCTCCAGTTCGCCCACGGGTTCAACGTCCACTACAACCAGATCCGCCCGCCCGAGGACGTCGACGTGACGATGGTCGCGCCGAAGGGGCCGGGCCACATCGTCCGCCGGGACTACCGGCGCGGCGAGGGCACGCCCGGCCTGCTGGCGGTCTACCAGGACTACACCGGCGAGGCGACCGAGGAGGCGCTGGCGTACGCCCAGGCCATCGGCTGCACGCGCGCAGGCGTCGTGGAGACGACGTTCCGCGAGGAGACCGAGACCGACCTGTTCGGCGAGCAGGCCGTCCTCTGTGGCGGAGTCACCGCGCTCGTGAAGACGACCTACGAGACACTGGTCGAGGCAGGCTACTCGCCCGAGATGGCCTACTTCGAGTGCATGAACGAACTGAAGCTGATCGTCGACCTGCTGTACGAGGGCGGCCTCTCGGAGATGTGGGACTCCGTCTCGGATACCGCCGAGTACGGCGGCCTCACCCGCGGCGACGACGTGATCGACGAGGGCGTCCGCGAGAACGTGCAGGACGTGCTGGCGGAGGTCCAGGACGGCACCTTCGCCCGCGAGTGGATCACCGAGAACCAGGCCGGCCGTCCGAGTTACACGCAACTCCGCCGCGCCGAAGGGAACCACGACATCGAGGACGTCGGCGAGCGCCTGCGCGCGCTGTTCGCGTGGGCCGACGAGGACCAGCCCGAGGCGGGCCAACCGACCGAAGCACCGGCAGACGACTGACTCACACCCTATCCTCCAACGATGACGGAAACCACCCGACCCGACGACCGAGACACCGACGCCCGTACCGACCGACAGAGCGACTCCCGTCCCGAAGACCCCGACCGGCCGACCCTGAAGGACGTCGACCACACCCCGCCCGCGGGGGCCGCCGACGCCAACCGCGTGTTCGAGCGCGGCGGCGAACTCGAGGCCGCAATCGACGGTGACCGCGCCGCCGCGGCGACCGACGGCGGGGCGACCTCCGAGCGCGACGGTGACGAGGACGAACCGGTAGAGGCCTGACGATGAGCGAGGGGACGCTGTACGACGAGGTGTACGAGCGCCACCGCGTCGCCACGTTGCCGACCGGGCAGGACCAGTTGTTCGTCGGCCTCCACCTCGTCCACGAGGTGACCAGCCCGCAGGCGTTCGGGATGCTCCGCGAGCGCGATCTGGCGGTGGCCTACCCGGAGCGCACCCACGCCACCGTCGACCACATCGTCCCCACCGACGACCGCTCGCGGCCCTACGACGACCCCGCGGCCGAGGAGATGATGGCCGAACTGGAGGCCAACGTCGAGCGGGCGGGGCTGGACTTCTCGCACCCGGACACCGGCGACCAGGGCATCGTCCACGTCGTCGGCCCCGAGCAGGGCCTCACCCAGCCCGGCATGACGATCGTCTGCGGCGACTCCCACACGTCGACCCACGGCGCGTTCGGCGCGCTG
>CAYTAG010000324.1:0-2978 GCA_964435625.1 uncultured Halobacteriales archaeon
CGAGGACGAGCAGTTCGGTCAGGTAGCCCGAGAACCCCCGCGTGCGGAGGTCGCTGCCGTAGACGCTGATTCCCTTGCAGAACTGCTTGAACACCCGGACCTCGGCGGCGAGGTCGTCGTCAAGCCGCTCCTGGAGGTACTGGGTGTGAAACGGCGTCCGGTCGACCGCCGACTGGATCTCGGTGGCGTCCGGGACCCGGTAGCAGGGCACCAGGTCCACCTCGAAGCCGTCGAACTCCCCGACGACGTAGGGGTGTTCGGCGTACTCCTCGTGGCCGTCCGGGAGGACCTCCCGGCCGACCTGGAGGCCGTACTCCTCGAGTTTCTCGCGGGGCAGGTCCGGCGGGAACCGCACGAACACGTCGACGTCGCGGTCGCCGGCCAGCCAGGTCCCGCGCGCGGTCGATCCCACCTGGAGGGCGTCGGTCTCGACCGGCAACTCGGCCGCGGCGGCCTCCGCGCGGGCGACCACCTCGTCGGCGGCCGCCCGGAGGCGCTCGCGCTCGTCCTCGTCGGGATCGACGCGCTCGCGCACCGCCGCGACGACGGCCTCGAACTCCTCGTCGCTCATCGCCCGCGAGTACCCCCGCACGGGGGGAAAGCGTGTCGGTGTGGGCGCTGGCGGTCGGTGCGTCGCCGGTGCGTCGAGGTCGACTGGGTTTGTGGAAAACTCCCACGTCGAGGGGAAAGCGAAACCCCTATCAAGCGAATCCGTCTACCACGAATTGAGCCGCCGTAGCTCAGATGGTAGAGCACCACGCTGTTACGGCATTCAGGTCACCTGTGTGCCGCAGATACGTGGCTGTCCCAGGTTCGAGTCCTGGCGGCGGCGCTTCTCCACGTGTAATCAGTCAGCAGCGGACCGTTCGCGGTCGATCCACTCCTCGATGCGGGCGGCGACGGCGTCGTCGACGTCGCCCGGGAGGTCCGTGAACCACCCTGCGTCGAGGACGCCCTGGTGCTGGGGTTCGACCTGGCCGCCGTCGTCGGTCGCGCCGAACCAGGCCCAGTGGCCGACCACGGAGGCGCCCGCGTCGGCGCGGTCGACGAACGTGAACCGCTTGAGGGCCAGCAGCGACCCGACCGAGAGAGCAAGTCCCGACTCCTCGCGGACTGCCCTGGTCGCGGTCTCGGCGTACGATTCGCCGGGGTCGCGCTCCCCTCCGGGGACGCTCCACCCGCCCTGGTCGTCGATGGTCCGGACGAGCAACACCGCCTCGCCACGCCGGGGTACCGCCCGGGCGCCGCCGAGCGCCCCCCGTTCGCCGCGGGAAGCCAACCGTTCGAACACCACCGGCGGCACCTCGTAGGTCTCCGAGTCGGCGGGCGCGTGCCCGTGTTCCGCCCGGAGTTCCGCCAGTGCGTCGTCCTGCCCGCCGTCGATCATCCTGGCCGGGATTGTCGACGTCCCGTAATCAACCTATCGGGCCGTCAGACGCGCGTCGGACGGCCTACCCGAAGTTCTCGACGTTTGCCGCCCCGGGGTCGACGCCCGCCGCCTCCAGCGCCGGCAGCGCGCGGTCGAGAAAGCTCCGGAAGCCGAAGACGTACACTTCGTCCGTTCGCGCGTCCGCGGCCGCCCGTCGGACCGCCGCCTCCAGGCGGTCGTCGGTGCCGGGGTCGCCGCCGGCCGCATCCGGGTGGCCGTCGGTGACGACGGTAACGTCCGCGCCGGCGACCGAGAGTGCGGCCAACCGGTCCTCGTGGGCCGGCCGGTCGTCCTCGTAGACGACGGCGACGTCGTTGCCGGCGACCGCTGCCGCCTCGCCGACGCCCACGGCCGGCCCGACGCCCGGCCCGCCGGCGACCACCACGACGTCGCCGTCCATCCCTGGGTCGTAGGTGACCTCGCCGAACGGTCCCTCGACCTCGACGACGTCGCCGGGTTCGCGGTCGGCCAGCCACGGGCTGAGGTCGCCCTCCGGGTCGATACCGACCGTGATCTCGAAGGTCTCGTCGACGCCCGGCGACGACAGCGTGTAGTGTCTGGCGACTTCGCCGGCGTCTCCGTCCCCGCCGCCGTTGGTCCCGTCCTCGGCGTCCCCGCCGACGTCGGCGCGCAGGAGGACGAACTGCCCGGGGAGGGCATCGAACCCCTCGGGGGTCTCCAGTTCGAGCGCGACCGTGTCGGGGCCGACGGTCCTGACCTCGCGGATCGTAACCCGGGTCGATTCCATGGGCGGGCGTAGCGGTGGCCCGGACAAGTCGCTTGCGATGGGTCGAGTGCCCCCGTTCGCGCCGGGTCAGGCTCCCGATTCGCGGTGGTCCGTCGGGTCGTCTGCCGTCGCTTTCAGAAGTCTTTTGCACGCCGCATGGTAATTCCACCTACCCATGACCGGGGACCTCAACTGGGCCATCGGCGGCGAAGCCGGCGATGGCATCGACTCCACCGGGAAGATCTTCGCGCAGGCGCTCTCCCGGGCGGGTCGTCACGTATACACCTCCAAGGACTTCGCCTCCCGGATCCGAGGGGGGTACACCGCCTACAAGATCCGGACGTCGGTCGACCGCGTCGAGAGCGTGGTCGACCGCCTGGACGTGCTGATCGCGCTCACCGAGCGGACCGTCGACGAGAACCTCGACGAACTGCACGACGGCAGCGTCATCATCTACGACGGCGAGCGGACGACGATGCAGGACTTCGAGGCGCCCGAGGGCACGATCGGCCTCGACGTCCCGCTGAAGCGCCTCGCCGAGGACGCCGGCGGCGCGATCATGCGCAACGTCGTCGCGCTGGGCGCCGCCTGCGCGGCGACCGGCTTCGACATCGAGGCGCTGCACAGCGCGCTCGAGAAGCAGTTCGCCGACAAGGGCGAGAAGATCGTCTCCAACAACGAGGAGGCCGCCCGCCTCGGCCAACAGCACGTCCGCGAGGAGTACCCCGACCTGGACACCGACTACGACCTCGACACCACCGACGAGGACTACGTCCTGCTGAACGGCGACGAGGCCATCGGCATGGGCGCCATCGCCGCCGG
>CAYTAG010000325.1:0-2977 GCA_964435625.1 uncultured Halobacteriales archaeon
CTCCCGGTGGTACTTCAGCGCCAGCGGCTTGTACGACCGGACCTCGTAGACGTCGCTCTCCTTGCCAACCCCCAGCGGCGATCCGAACTCCTCGAAGACGTCCCGCTCGACGAAGGCGTGAAGCGCCAGCGCGTCGTACCCCTCGGGGGTGAGCTTGTAGCCCTCGTACTGGATAGTCTTGCGCTCGATCAGCCCCCGCGTCGCACAACGCTGTAGCCGGTAGTCGACCTCCTCGCCGTCGATTCCGGCGAACTCCGGCAGTTTCCCCCGGTCGACCCACTCCGAGAAGCGCATCCCCTGCTCGATGCCCGACAGGAGATAGAAGTCCTCGGTCTCCAGTTCCGCCAGCAGCGGCGCGACGTTCTCGACCATCGGCGGCGCCTACGCCGGCCCGACCCAAAAGGGCCGCGGAGCGCGTCCACCGGTGGATCGCCGGAATCCTGCCCGCAATCGCGGTACTCATAAATGGGATTCCGCTATACGAAATTCCGTCGACGCAGTCGAGCGACCACTGCCGGAAAATCGCAAGGAGGCGACAGGGTAGCCGCGATTTCGTGGTCGAGACGCCGTCTGCGGCGGTCGTGGATAATGTCAATCTGACTTCAGGCTGACCTTTCCAGCGGGGCCGATCCGACTCCGGGCCGGGGTCGATCAGTTCCCGACGGGCGAACGGATCGAACGATCCCAAGATACTTTGTCAGTTGCCGTAATACGCATCACTCCTGTTAGATGATGATGGAACTGCTCCGGTCGTTCGTGTCGGGTGGGGGGACCAGCGAGGTCATCCGCGAGTGCCGCGACTGCGGGACCGTCGTCGACGAGGAGGCGACCAGCTGTTCGCACTGCGATTCCACCGACATCGTTCGCTACGAGATCGAGTGACGGATCCAGGTTCGTTGGGGCGAGTCCGGCGGCGGGCTGCGCTTCGCAACGGCTTTCCCGGGGCGGACCGAATCCGCCGACATGGCGCTGGCCGACCGGCAGTGGCGGCTCGTCCGCGAGGAGGCCTGGGACGGCCCGACGAACATGGCGTTCGACGAGGTCGCGGCCGCGACGGCCGCCGCCGGGGGGCCGCGGACCGTCAGGGTCTACCGCTGGGACCCCAGCACGCTCTCACTGGGCTACAATCAGGACCCCGCGACCGTCGACTGGGACTTTTGCGCCCGCGAGGGCATCTCGGTCACCCGCCGGCCGACGGGCGGCGGCGGCATCTACCACGACGCCTACGACGACGTCTCCTACACCATCGTCGCGCCGGCCGGGGAGCTGCCGGGGGACCTGATGGACACCTACGAACTGCTCTGTGAGCCGATCCTGGACGCCTTCGAGCGACTGGGCGTCCCGGCGGCGTTCGCCGAGGAGTCCCAGCCGGCGATCCACCGGCCGGCCTGCTATCTGCGGGAACTGCACCCCGCCCACGACGTGGTGGTGGGGGCCGCGGGGCCCCCTCGCAAGATCAGCGGCAACGCCCAGTACCGCCGCAAGGACGCGATCATCCAGCACGGGTCGCTGAAGTACGACCTCCGGGCGGCCCGACACCTCGGCACCTTCGCCGACCCGGGCGTGACTCCGGACGGGTTGCGCGAGCGGGTCACGACGATCCGCGAGCACGCCGACGTCACCCGCGAGGAGGTCGTCGCGGCCCTGGAGGCGTCGCTCCGCGAGTGGGCCGACGCCGAGGAGGGGTCGTGGACCCCGGCGGAGGTGAATGGCGCGCGCGAGCGTGCGCGAGGGAAGTTCGCTACGGACGCCTGGAACCGCGAGGGCGAGGATCCGCTGGACTAGGTCTCGGTCACTGTGCCGGGCCGCTTCGGTCGCTGGTGTTGATCGACGCCGCTCGGTCGAAAGCCCCCGGGGCTTTCGACGTGGCGGTGCGAGCCGCCGCCCGAGCGCGACCGAAACGCTCCCGGAGTCGTTCGACGTAGCGCCAGCGGCCCACCGACGGCGTCGGCCACCAGGTGACCGGGCTTTATACCCACACGCGCCCACGATCCGGGCATGGATCGAGCGGACCTCGCCGCCAGCATCGACCACACGGTGCTCGGCCCCGAGACGACCGTCGAGGACGTCCGGCGCGTCCTCGACGAGGCCAGCGAGTACGGGATGAACGCCTGCATCCCGCCGTGCTACGTCGAGGAGGCGACCGAGTACGCGCGCCCGGCGGCGGACGCCGCCTCGCCGGGCCACGCCAGCGGGCACGCGCCCGACGTGACCCTGGCGACCGTCGTCGGCTTCCCGCACGGCCAGCACGCCCCCGCCGTCAAGCGAAACGAGGCCGTCCAGGCCTGGGAGGACGGCGCCGACGAACTCGACGTGGTGATCAACGTCGGCCGCCTCCGGGCGGGCGAGGACGGGGCGGCCACCGCCGCCAGTCCGGAGCGGGTCAGCGGGCCCGCGGACGACGCCGTCCGGGACGAACTCGCGGAGCTGGTCGCCGCCGTCCCGATCCCGGTGAAGGTCATCATCGAGACGGCGCTGCTCTCCGAGGACGAGAAACACCGCGCCTGCGAACTCGCGGCCGAGGCCGGCGCCGACATGGTCAAGACCTCGACCGGCTTCGCGGATGGCGGTGCGAAGGTCGAGGACGTCGAACTGATGAGCGAGTATCTGCCCGTGAAGGCCTCCGGCGGCGTCGGCTCCTGGGCGAAGGCCCGCCGGATGTTCGACGCGGGCGCCGAGCGCATCGGCGCCTCCAGCGGCGTCGAGATCGTGGAGGACTTCCTCGACTCGGAGGATGCCTGAGCCAGGCCTCGATTCCCGGGCGGGAATGGCCCGGTCGGTCAGAGGCGGCTACTGACGTCGGTGCTGCCGCATTCGGGACACTGCGTCATCGACCCCAGCGTCGGGTGATCGACGTCCCCCCAGTCGTTTCCCTGCGGCGCTTCGTACCCGCACTGCAGACACTTCGGATGTACCGTGGTCTTGCCGGCCATGGGTACTGGTTCGCCAGCGAGTACCATAGGCCTTATTTCGCCCA
>CAYTAG010000326.1:0-2957 GCA_964435625.1 uncultured Halobacteriales archaeon
CAAACCACCAGCCTCCCCAGCCGATTGCGTTACTCACTCGCCAGGCGAGCCGTCGGCTCGCCTGGCTCCCTGCGTTACTCATCCCTCGCGCGCGTTACTCGCGCGCGCCACGTGGCCAAGTTGGGATCACGGCGCGCGAGGTTCCTGCGAGCCGGCGACCTCGGCGTCCGATCAGTGTTCCTCGACAGTCACGTCTCGCTTCCGATCTCGATCATCCAATCGCCTCCATCACGAAACAGGTCGATTAAGTACCACCGGGTGAAACAACCGGGTGATGGACAGACGGAGCTACCTCGCCGGCCTCGGCGCGGCGGCGACCGCGTCGGTTGCTGGCTGTCTGAACCTGGGATCGGGCGACGACGGCGACGGGACGCTCGTCGTCGGGACCTACAGCGCCTTCATCGACTCGCCGTCGACGAGTCCGGGCGCGTGGTTGAAAGAGCAGTTCGAGGAGGAGTTCGATGCGCGCCTGGTCTGGCAGACGCCGAGCAACGAGGTGAACTACTACGTCGAGCGGGCGAACGCCGGCGTCGAGATCGAGGCCGACGTCTACGTGGGGCTGAACACCGACGACCTCGTGCGCGTCGACGGGAACGTCGACGGGAGCCTCTTCGCCGGGGCCGGCGACGTGGAGGGCACCGACGAAGTCAAGGAGAACCTGCGGTTCGACCCCGAGAACCGCGCGATCCCCTACGACACCGGGTACATCAGCCTCGTCTACGACGGCACGCAGACGGAGGCGCCGGAGACGTTCGACGGCCTGCTGGCGGACGAGCACGGCGGCGACCTGATCGCGCAGAACCCCGGCTCCTCGACGACCGGACGGGCGTTCCTGTTGCACACGATCAAGCAGTTCGGCACGGACGGCTATCTGGACTACTGGTCGGACCTGCAGGACAACGGCGTGCGCGTGCTCGGGTCCTGGAGCGACGCCTACGCCGCGTGGTCGGAGGGCGAGGCCCCGATGGTGGTCTCCTATTCGACGGACCAGGTGTTCGCCGACCAGGAGGGCCAGGACCTCCAGAAACACCAGGTCCGCTTTTTGAACGACCAGGGGTACGCCAACCCCGAGGGGATGGCCGTCTTCGAGGACGCCAGCGATCCCGACCTGGCACGGGAGTTCATGGGCTTTTTGCTCCAGCCGGAGATTCAGGGCGGGATCGCCCAGCGGAACGTCCAGTTCCCGGCGACCGAGAACGCGGAACTCCCCGAGGACTACGCAGAACTCGCGCGGGCGCCGCCCGAACCGGTTACATTCACGTACGACGAACTCCAGGGATCGGTCAGTGACTGGATCGACGAGTGGGAACGACAGTTCGCCGGGAACTGACGACGCTGGCGACGCCGACGCTGGCGCGCCGGCCGCCACTGCGGATGCCGGCGCGCCGGGCGCCGATCCCGACGCGTCGGGGGCCGGCGATGGGGCCGCCGATAGCCCCCCGAACGATCCCGGGCGGGTCGACCGAAAGCGGCGCGTCCGCGACCGCCTCGAACGGCGCGCACTGGCCGCGTTGGCGGCTGCCACGGTCGCCGTCCTGCTGGCGGTCTTTTACTACCCCGTCGGGACCGTCCTCGCCGAGGCGGTCGTCGTCGACGGCCGGGCGACCCTCTCGGTGTTCGCCGAGGTCCTCCGGGACCCCTTCTACTTCGGGGAGTTCGCGCGGCTGTTCGCCGGGGAGTCGCCGCTTTCGGTCGGCGCCGACCTCCTTTCGCCGGATCGCCGGCTCGGCATCGTCGGGTTCACCGTCTACCAGGCGCTGCTCTCGACGGTCGCCAGCGTCGCGCTGGGGCTGCCCGCGGCGTACCTGCTGGCCCGCTACGAGTTCCCCGGCCGCCGGACGCTGCGCTCGCTGACCATCCTGCCGTTCGTCCTCCCCTCGATCATGGTGGCGGTCGGGTTCGTCGCCACCTTCGGCCGGACGGGGACGCTGAATGCCGTCCTCGGGGCGCTGGGGGTCGGCCCGGTGGAGTTGATGTTCACGCTAGAGGGAGTCGTGATCGCCCACGCCTTCTACAACGCGCCGCTGGTCGCCCGCGTGACGACCGCGGCCTGGGAGTCCGTCGACGCCAGTGCCATCGAGACCGCCCGTAGCCTCGGTGCGAGCCCGTTCCGGGCGTTCCGCGACGTCGTCGCCCCCCAGCTGTACCCGGCGGTGCTGATGGGCGCGGCCCTGACGTTCGTGTTCACCTTCGGCACCTTCCCCATCGTGCTCGCGCTGGGCCGGTTCGAACTGGCGACCGTCGAGGTGTTCGTCTACCGGCTGATCCGCGATTTGAACTACGCGGAGGCGGCCGCGCTGGCGCTGATCGAACTCGCCATCACCCTGGGCGTACTGTACGCCTACCTGCGCTACGAGGCCCGCCACGCCGTCCGCTCGCGGGGCATCCGGCCGCTCCCCAGGCGCCCCCTGCGGCCGCCAGCCCCCTCGCTCCGGGAACTGCTCCCCCGCGTCGGGCTGGCCGCCTACGCCGCCGTCGCCGTCGTCGTGTTCGTCGCCCCCATCGCCAGCATGATCTACGCCAGCCTCTCCGGCCCGGCCGGCCTCACGCTGGAGCACTACCGCTTCCTGATCGAACGCCAGGTCACGGGCGCGACGTTCCAGGTCCGGCCGTGGCCCGCGGTGCGGAACTCCCTCGTCTTCGGCGTCGCGTCGCTCGCAGTCGCGCTGCCGATGGGCGTCGTCGTCGCCGTGCTGACGACCCGGCGGTACCGCGGCCGGAAGGTGGTCGACGTCGTCGCCATGGCGCCGCTGTCGGTGTCGGGCATCATCGTCGGCCTGGGACTGCTCCGTGGCCTGGTGTTCGGCGTCGAGGTCGGAGGGATGCGGATCGCGGTGGGTGGCGCAGCGGCCATCGTCGCCGCCCACGCCGTCGCGGGCTACCCGTTCGTCGTCCGGACGGTCGCGCCCGGCCTGGAAGGCCTGGACCGCTCGCTCGTGGAGTCCGCGCGAGCGCTC
>CAYTAG010000327.1:0-2945 GCA_964435625.1 uncultured Halobacteriales archaeon
CGGCGGCCGACATCCGCGCCGAACTGGCCGACGAGGGCGTCTACGCCGGCCAGCCCCACGGCGAGGACGTGTACGCGCTGGTGCTGTACTCCGAGACCGATCCGGAGGAGCTGTTCGAGGAGGTCGAGGGCCTGCGGCGCAACTTCGACCACTACGACACTCACGTCAAGACGGCCGTCTACGGCCCGGCCGTCGGGGACAGCGAGACCGCGGTCGTCAGCATCTGGGAGACCCAGTCCGCGGCCGACACCGCCGCCGGCTTCCTCACCGACCTCCCCGGCGTGGTCCGCCGCGCCGGCGAGGGCGAGGGCTGGGGCACCATGGGCATGTTCTACACCGTCGCGGAGGGCCACCGCGAGGACTTCGTCGGTACGTTCGAGACCGTCGGCGACCTGCTGGCGGACATGGACGGCCACGTCGAGTCCAACCTGCTGGCCAACCACGAGAACGACGCCGACATGTTCATCGACAGCCGCTGGGAGTCCCGGGAGGACGCCATGGAGTTCTTCCGCAGCGAGGAGTTCGCCGACACCGTCGACTACGGCCGGAACATCCTGGCCGAACGCCCCCGGCACGTCTTCCTGGCCTGATCGGCCCGCGGCCGCGAGTAATCTCGACAGTCCGCGTACCCGCCGTCCGTCGTCGCTGGCTCGCGGTCGCCTGCGGCGACACGCTCGCCAGCGCGCAGGTTGCGAACGCGCCGAACCCGCGCTCGTTTACACCTCGACGGGACAGCCGCGGATCTCCGCGCCGCCCATCCCCTCGGCGATCCAGAACACCGACAGCACGAGCGGGACGGCCCCGACGAGTGCGAACTCCAGGCCGTCAAGCGGCAGCGCCGTCAGCGCGCCGGCGCCGCCGACCAAAGAGAGCACCCCGGCGAGCACGACCGACCCGCAGGCCGCGCATCCGGCGCCGAGGATGCCGAAGACGACGCCCACGAGGCCGCTACCCGACGAGCGGGCCGACGGACCGCGTCGCGCGAGGTGGTAGCCCAGCAGCGCGACGTCGACCCCGACGAGCGCCGCGACGCCGACGAGGACGGCCCCGACGGTGGGCGAGAAGACGGTCCCGAGGAAGGGATACAGTTCCAGCAGGATCGTCACCCGGTCGCCGAGCGCCAGCGGCCCGGTCAGCGCGAACCAGGCCAGATCCGGGTTCTGCGAGACGGAGAAGGCCGTCAGGCTCCCGAGGGCGCCCAGCACGGCCAGCGCGGCGTACCGGGGAATCCCGACGACCAGTCGGACGGTGCGAGCCATCAGCCGCCAGTCCGCCCGGCGGGTGGGCAACCGGAGGCGGCTCATAGGTCCAGCGCGCTCTCGATGGCGTCGTAGGAGACGCTGCCCGAGGCCTTCGTCCGGAACTCGCCGTCCTCGAACAGGTACACCGACGGCGTCGTCGTCGCGTCGGCCGCCTCACCGGCGTCGAGGTTCCGCTGGACGGCCTCGTCGACCTCGCCGGCCTCCACGGCGTCGACCACGGCGGCCCCGTCGACGGCCGTCTCCTCGTCCAGGAACGTCCGGGTCCGGTCGAGGACGTTCCCCGTCGAGAACTCGTCCTGGGTGCGGTAGTAGTGCTCCTGCAGCGCCCAGAAGGCGTCGGCCTCGCGCTCGAAGGTCGCCGCTAGCGACTTCGTGGCCGGCTTGCCCCACTCGTACACCACGGGGTACCACCGGTAGACGTACGTCGCGGTCCCCGGGTCGACCAGGTTCGACTCGATCTTCGGCACCGTCTCCAGCGCGAAGACCCGACAGCGGTGACACGACGGGTCCTCGAAGGCGACGATGGTCGCCTCGGCGTCGCCGGGCGGCGGCCCGAGTGCGGGCTGATCCTCGACATCTCGCATGGCCGGGTGGTCCTCCGCGGCGGTGCCGCTGCCCGAGCGGTCGAGACACCCGGCGGCAGCGACGACTCCAGCCCCGACGGCGCCGAGCGCCGTCCGCCTGCTGACGCGCGCGTTCGCTCTCATCGTTCGCGTCGAGGAGGGGGTCGCCCAAAACGATTGTTCAAACTCGTTGCAAACTCGGGCCGAACTTTCCGGGGTCGCAGGTGGGACGGGGATGGCGAGGCCACAACCGAACAAATTTCACACAGGACGGCCAACGAAGAGGCATGACGAAGCGACACGTCTCGTTGCCGGACGGGGCGGCCTCCGGCGTCGACGAGTTCGTCGACGAGGTGGACCGCCGCCTCTCGTCGTCCGAGGACACCAGCGAGGTCGTCGCGGAGGTCCTGGCGGACCTCAACGGCGACCGCGACGCGTACGAGCGGTGGCGCGAGGGCGGCGACGTCACTCCGGCCGAGCGGGTCAGGCTCCAGAACTACGACCCGCGCAACGCGACCCTGGAGAGCGAGTACTACGCCGAACTGGCGGTCCAGCGCGAGGAGTGGGAGCGCTCGAAGCCGCTGCAGTGGCTCTGGCGGCAGTTCGACGCCACCCTGATGGCGGACAACGTCGCCTTCGCCCTGGCGTTCCGGGGGATGTTGGCCGACCACCTCTTCGCCGAGTGCGGCGACGACTGTCGCTTCTTCAAGAACATCTCGATGACCTACGGCCACAACGTCGAGATCGGGGACAACGTCGTGGTCCACGACGACGTCCACCTCGACGACCGCGGCAAACTCACCGTCGGCGACGGTGCCTCCATCAGCGAGGGCGCGCACCTCTACAGCCACGACCACGACCTCGTCGACCAGACGGAGGTCACCAACTACCACACCATCGTCGGCGACGACGCCCGGGTGACCTACGACGCGATGGTGCGGGCCGGCTGTGAGGTCGGCGAGAACGCGATGGTCGGCGCCCGCGCGGTCGTCCAGCGGGACGTGCCGGCCCACCACGTCGCCGTCGGGATGCCCGCCGAGAGCATCGCAGTCAAGCCGGGCTGGGAGGACGTCGCGGAACCGGTCGAGGACGCCCAGGTGGATCGGCGGGAACGGCGCCG
>CAYTAG010000328.1:0-2935 GCA_964435625.1 uncultured Halobacteriales archaeon
CCGGTAGTCGTCGGTCGTCAGCACCGTCACGTAGGCCTCGATCTTCGAGGCGCCGCGGCGCACGAGGCTGCGCAGGTAGTCCCGCGTCAGTTCGTGCTTGATCCACTCGGTGTAGGCCGCGTCGCTGCCGACGTCGTCGATCTTGAACGTCAGCTTGGTGTTGTTCTCGCTGGCGTCGTCGCTGAGGTCCGCCAGCGTGGTTTCGATGGTCCTGCCCAGTACGTCCTCGGGCTCGTCGGCGGGGGTCTGGCCGAGCTCTCGCCGGTCGAACTGCTCCGGCGCGAGCACGTCGTACCACCGCTTGCCCTGTTGCTGCTTCGAGACTGATCGTTCGCTCATGTGTCGTTGGTGTCGTTTCGGTTCGCTCGCTGTTCGTCCTGATCGATCCCTCGGTCGTCGCTACCGTCGCTGCGCTGGCCGTCTTCGGCCTCGCCGCTTGCCGCGGCGGCCGCGCGTTCGGCCACCGAGCAGTTCACGACGTAGTCGTCCACCGTCGACCGCAGGCCGCCGGTCGTCTCCCGCTGGATCGTCGTCACCACGCAGTCGCCCTCGACCCGCGTGTTCATGGACGCCGTGTTGTCCGGCGTGACTGCCGCGGCCACGAGGGCCGGGTCGTCGTGGGTCGTCCGGATCGTCGCCCGCTTCATGCTTCCTCCCTGAACGCCGTGACGAACGCGTCCGCCTCGCCGTCGAAGGTCGCGTAGCCGCCCCGTGGGCCGACCGAAGCGTCGCCGTCCAGCGACTCGGCCGCCTCCCACATCGGATCGATCGGCGCCGCGGCGTCCGGCCGAGCCACCACGGCCGCCTCGCCGTCGGCGACGACCAGCACCGCCGGTTCGGGCGAGCGGAAGTCCGCCAGCAGGCGGGCCGTCGTCTCGACGGGCGCCTCCTCGACGCGGGCGACGAACAGGCCGTCGTACCGGCCCGTCGTGGCCTCGCGGAGTCCCTCGTGGGCGCGTCTGGCGTGGTCGCGCCAGGCGGAAAGCGCCGCCGTCCGGCAGTCGCCGCCGAGCGCGAGCGCGACGCCCGTGCCCGGCTGCTCGCGGGCGAGCGCGTCGAGAATCTCGGCGTAGCCGCCCAGGGTGGCGAACGGCCCGTCCGGGGTCGCGTGGGGCCGGAGCGCCCGCTCGATGGCGACGGCGGCGCGCTCGCTGGCTGTGTCGTCGCCGGCCGTCTCGACCGCGACCAACGAGGCGAGTCGGCGTCGGCCCGACTCCGTATCGAGTGGGTCGGCCGGGGTGTCGTCCTCGCCCGGGGCGTCGCCGTCGGCCGTCGAATCGCCGTCGGATTCTTCTTCGGCGCCCGCTCGGGCGTCCGCGACGAGTTCCTCGGCTTCGTCCGGCCGGCCGGAGAACGCCCCGTGCAGGAGCGTCGAGTGCGCTAGCCCGTTGGCGGCGTCGTCCGTCGGCACGACGACGCCGGGGCTACGCTCGACGCTACCGGCGTCGGTGGCGGCCTCCAGCAGGGGTGCAGTATCGCCCTCGCCGGGGCGCTGGCCGGCCGCGAACGCGCCGGCCAGCGCGAGCACGGGATCGGGGTCGGCCCCCAGTTCGCGGGCCGCCTCGAAGGCGGTGATGCTCGCCGAATGGTCCTCGCGGACGAGTGTGGTCGTGTCGGTGGCGTCCGCATCCGCAGCGTCCGCGTCCGCGCCCGTAGCGTCGACGCCGACGGCCAGCGGCTGGCCGTCCGCCGCGTCGAGCCGTCTGGAGACGGCGCCCCCGGTGCGGGCGACGCCCGCCTGGAACGGGACGCCAGCGTCGGTGAGTGCTCCGGCGAGGAGTCCCGTCGCCGCGAGGGCGTCACCGTCGGCGCACGCGACCAGCCGGACGAACTCGGCGTCGCGGAGCGCGGCTGCGACGCTAGCAGCGGGGGCGGCCTCGGCGGGGCGACCGGTGGTGGACATCTACTCCAGCAGTTCCCTGGCTTCGTCGTAGTTGTAGGTGAACTCGGCGTCGAGTTCGTCGCCGCGGTAGTAGTCGACCAGCCGGCGGACCTTCGATTCGGTGTTCTGCAGCGCCCGCTTGTTGCGGTGGTCCTGGCCGTGCCCCTGGACGTGCTCGCGGAGGTTGACGGCCTTCTCCATCAGGTTCCGCAGGTCCTCCGGCAGGTCGGGGTCGGCGTCGTTCTCTTCGAGGATCTCGGTGAC
The DNA here is from genome assembly GCA_964435625.1 of uncultured Halobacteriales archaeon. GTDB lineage: Archaea > Halobacteriota > Halobacteria > Halobacteriales > PXRE01 > PXRE01. Next base: position 2,147 of record CAYTAG010000328.1, read on the forward strand.
CTTCTTGTCCGTCGCCAGCTTGACGTCGGGCACGGGAGTGCCCTTGACGCCCTCGTCGCGCAGCTTCTGGCCGATCTCGCTGGGGCTGTGGCCCTGCTCGGCGAGTTCGACGACGCGCGCTTCGACGTCCTCGGGGTCGACGTCGCTCCACTCGGGGGATTCTTCCGCCGCGGGTCGGTCCGAGCCGGACCTGCCGCGGCGCGAGTTGTGTATTCGTGCCATCGGTGAGGATAGGAACCGCACAACCGCGACGCTTCGCCCGGCCGTGTCTGCCGGGGCACTACCGCAATCCCAAGTCACGCGAGCGCGTGACGAGTCGGATTTGCGGTCGTGCCGTTCCCGTTGGACTGGACGCAGTGGGTGGGTAAATGGCTTACGTCCTGGTTCTTGTGGGGAGTGTTCGTGTAATCCCGGGCCTGTGTCAAGAACATCCAGAAAGCCCCCGCGCGCTCTGTAACCGAGTTCTCGGTCACCAACACCCAGAAAGCCCCCGCGCGCTCGTCGGCGCCCCGACGACGCAAGCACCGCAGGGAGCGAAGCGACTGAGGCGCGCAGCGAGGCGCGGCGTCACGAGCGCGCGGCCCCTTTCAGTCCCGCCAGTGCCGGGGGTGCGGGTCACCCTCGCTTCTCTCCATGTCTGGTGGGCGCATGGGAGGTAAGTTTGCGCCGGCCTCGGTCAGGTGGTCATCAACTGTCATCGAGCGACCTACTTCTGGGGCGTTTCGGCAGGGCGGTCGTCGGATCAATGGCGCGCGAGCAACGTGCGCGAGGGCCGGGGGCGGGCCGGCG
>CAYTAG010000329.1:0-2916 GCA_964435625.1 uncultured Halobacteriales archaeon
GTCTCGCGCAACACGGCGTCGCGCTCGCCGGCGACGAACGCCAGGTGGCCCCCGTCGCCGCCGACGGCGTGGACGCCGGCGTTCTCGACCACGGAGTCGACGTGGTCCGCGACCGCCCGGAGGTCCAGATCGGCGTCAGTGCGGACGTGCAACTCGTCGGTCGTGACCGCGAGCGTCACCTCGCGCTCGGCCTCCCCGCGGGTGCGGCGGTGGAGTTCGTCGACCAGAAGCGCCGTCGGCGGGAACTCGTAGCCGTCCGCGAACGCCTTCGCGTCGAGGACGGTGAAGCGGACGCCGCCGGCCTGCCGGACCTCGGCGTTGGCCTCGGCCGTCGAGACGGCGTCGTCGACCTTCGCGCGGAACTGCTCGCTGACGTGGGAAGCCAGCCCGCGGGCGTCGCCCTCGGGCGTGGCCTCGCCGAACAGCAGGTCGACGACCAGCTGGCGCTTGTCCTCGTAGGTCTGGTAGTACGCCGACAGCGCGACCGCCTCGCGCAGTTCGCGGGTGGTCGTCTCGTCGTACCCGGCCTCCGCGGCGAGGTCGCGGTAGGACGCCGGCGGATCCTCCCAGTAGCTGACCGCCGGCAGGTGCGCGAGGTCCCCGCGCACGTCGTCGTTCACGTGGAGCGCGACGTTCGCCGCCAGGACGGTCGTCGTGAGGTCGCCAGTGGCGTCCACGACCGTCGAGACCGTCTCCGCGATTTCGGGGTCGGCGTCGGCGGCGTCGACCACCAGATGTTCGACCCCGTAGATCGAGAGGAGTTCGTACCCCTCCAGGGACTCGACGGTGCTGCCGGCGTCGACGACCACGACGAGCGGGAGCGGTTCGTCGTGGCGCTCGCGGTCCTCCAGCATCGAGGAGACGTCGGCGGTGGCGTCGTCCATGTCGTAGACGGCGCCCTCCAGCGGCCGCCGGTCGAAGTAGTGGTACTCGGCGTCGCTTTTGGCGTGTTCCTCGCGTACCAGCGGGAGGACGGCCCGCTCGATGGCGGTGCCGGCCACGTAGCCGTCCGCGGTCGCCGTGTGCCGGACGATCACGGGGCGGGCCTCCAGCACGGCCCGGCGGATGACCGTCGCGGCGTCCTCGACGGCGCCCCGGACCGACTCGACGGCGTCGTCGTCGGCCAGCAGGTCGACCGACTCGGGGCGGGCCTGCCGGTCGAGCGCGGCGTCGAGGCGCTCGCTGACCTCCTCGGCGTCCTCGCCGTCCAGGCGCTCGACGCTCTCGCTCTCGACCTGGAGGTCCTCGCGCCGGCGCTCGACCTCGCCGACGACCCGCACGAGGTCGCCGCTCTCGATCTCCGGGTACGCCCGGACGCCGGCCGCCTCGAACGCCGCGACGTCGGCCACTCCGGATTCGTCGCGCACCTCGAAGATGGTCGGCCCGCCGGTCTGGCGGACGCTCACGACCTCGCCCTCGACGGCCACGCGGTCGCCGACGCGGTCGCCCAGCGAATCGACGGCGGCCCGCTCGGCGGGCGCCTCGCGCTGGGCCACCGCCGCGCCGCCGCCGTTGGCGACCGCCGACTCGTCGGCCGCGTCGTTCGACTCCGCCCCGCCGGCCTGCTGGCCGCCGTCGGCGGCGTCCGCCGCCCGATCCGCGTCGGGGGCGTCCCCGGAGCGGTCGACGTTCGGGGCATCCGAACGGTCGGCGGTCCCATCCTCGGATCGGTCGGCGGTCGCGGCGTCGGCCGGTTCGGACGGCTCTTCGTCGGCCGCGTCGGGCAACTGCTCCGCGTCGGCGTCCGGATCGTCGATCAGTTTGCCGCGGAAGTCCCGCTCGCGCTCGCGGATCGACCACCCCAGGTCGACGTCGCCGTTGTCGCGCACGCGGAGGACCTGGACGTAGACGGTGTCGCCCGGTTCCCAGGTGAGGCTCTCGAGCCGCGGTTCGATCTCGCTCTGGTGGAGCAGGCCGGTGACCGAATCGCCGACGTCGACGAACACGCCGAAGTCGGCGTAACCGTCGACCGACCCTTCGTAGTACCGTCCGGGGGTCAACTGCTCCGGACGGGACCCCCTGAACTCGAAGGCGGCATCCTCCTCGTGGGTGTCACAGATACGGCCCTCGACGGCCGTGCCACAGATGATACAGCGTCCCATTTGGAAGGAAGCACGTAGCCCGCACTAAAACGGTTGTCGAAACACCCGCCGACGTTTCGCGGATTCGGCGGCGAATTCAACTACTCGAAGACGGGGCTGTCCGCTTCGAGGTCCCGGAGGTCCCCCTGTATCTCCCGGACGTGTTCGGGGAACAGCGCCACCTGCAGTTCGTTGCCCTCGTCGTCCTCGAAGACGAACTTGACGCGCTTGTCGCCGAACTCGCGGGCCTGTACCCGGTCGACGTCGAACAGCTTTGCGGTCGCGGACTTGTTCGTCGGCCCGACGTTCTTGATGGCGCCGTCCTCGTACTCGACCATGAACTCCGAGAGTTCCAGCGACAGCATGCCCGGGACGAGGGGACCTGGGTAGTCAAACGTTGCGACGCCGGTGCTCGATCATCACTCATTTGTATCCCGCGAAACAACTGCGCGGTGATGGATTCCCCCGAGATAGCGACCCGTCTGGTCGTCGGGGTCCTCCTGATCCTGGCGAACGGCTTTTTCGTCGCCATCGAGTTCGCCCTGACCCGCGCCCGGCAGTTCGGCGAGTCGGAGTTCGTCGGGGACGACCCGGTACTGCAGCGGGCCTGGGAGATGACGAAGGACCTGGAGATGTACCTGACCACCTGCCAGGTCGGGATCACGGCCTCCAGCATCGCGGTCGGCATCGTCGCCGAACCCGCGCTGGCGGCCATCTTCGAGCCGCTGTTCGCGGACACGTCGCTGGCCGCCGTCGGGGCGGGCGCGATCCTCGCGTTCCTGATCATCAACCTCGTCCACCTGACCCACGGCGAGCAGACGCCGACCTACCTCGG
>CAYTAG010000330.1:0-2883 GCA_964435625.1 uncultured Halobacteriales archaeon
GACGCCGAGGTCCAGCGGACCATGATGCAACTGCTCAGCGAGATGGACGGCTTCGAGGACCGCGGCGAGATCCGGATCGTCGCCGCCACCAACCGCTTCGACATGCTGGACCGCGCGATCCTCCGGCCGGGACGGTTCGACCGCCTCATCGAGGTCCCCAAACCCGACCACGAGGGTCGCAAGCGCATCCTCCAGATCCACACCCGCGAGATGAACGTCTCCGACGACGTCGACTTCGCCCGCCTCGCCGGCGAGACCGGGGGGTTCAGCGGCGCCGAACTGGAGAGCCTGGCGACCGAATCGGGGATGTTCGCGATCCGGAACGACCGCACCGAGGTCCGCGCCGTGGACTTCGAGGACGCCATGGCGAAACTGGAGGACGACGACACCGGGGACGTCGTCCCCTCAGCGGGCTTTTACTGACCCGTCGGGCTCCTGCCGCAGGTCACGAACCGCCAGCCCGGGACCGCAACCGCTTACCGGCCGGGCCGCCCACGGCCGGGCATGGACACGGTGCGAATCGTCTGGGGGACCGGGGCGGGACCGACGGAACTGGCCGCCTACGACGCGGCGCTGGCCGACGCGAACGTCCACGACTACAACCTCGTGACAGTCTCGTCGGTCGTCCCGGCGGGGGCCGACGTCGAAGCGGTCGGGACCGCCCCGGACCTCGGACCGGCGGGCGACCGCCTGTACGTCGTCCAGGCCTGCGCGGCCGTCGACGGGGCGGGCGAGGTCGCCGCCGGCCTGGGGTGGGCGACCGGCGAGGGCGCCGGACTCGTCTACGAGGCAACGGGGGAGTCCGAGGACGCGGTCCGGGCGGACCTGGAGGCCGGACTCGCGGCCGGCAGCGAGTTGCGCGAGCGCCGGCTGGACGAGCGGGCCTACCGCGTCGTCTCGGCCGCGGGCGAACCGGGACTGGCCACGGCTGCGGTCGTGCTCGCGGTCTTCGGCGAGAGCGAACGACTCCCGTGACCGACGTTCGGTCGACGAACCGTCACCGCAACGCGAGGACGTTGCCGTCGGCCAGCGACGCGAGCAAGGTGTCACCGACGGCGGCGAGGTGGTAGGCCGGGGCGGGCAGCGGCCGGGACCACAGTTCGGTGCCATCCCGGACGGCGACGAGTTTCTGGTCGTCGGATACGTCGTCCCGGAGCGCGACGTAGCAGACGCCGTCGGCCACGACGGGCGCGATCCGCCAGTTCCCGAAGTCGGGGTAGGTCAGTTTCCAGCGTTCGGTGCCGTCGTCGGCGTCGAACGCCCGGACGACGCCGTCGCGGCGCATCTCGACGTAGCCGCCCTGGTTGACGATTTCCTGATGGACGCCCGTCAACGCATACACCGTTCCGTCGGCGACGGCCGGCGACGCGGCCATGGCCCCGACCTCCCGCGACCACCGTTCGGTGCCGTCGGTCCCGAACGAGACCACGCGCGCGTCGTTGCGGTCCTCGTCCGGGTACCAGCTGATGAACTCGCCGACGTACACGGAGCCGTCCGAGACGGCCGGCGCCTCTGAGACGCTTCGCCGGTTGTCCGCGGTCCAGGTCGCGTCGGGCGACCCACCAAGCAGGTCGCCGGATAACGGGTACTTCCCGAGCCGCCGGCTATCGTCCAGCTGGTACACGTGATCGCCCGCGATCGTCGGGACGACCGTGAGGTTGTTCCCCAGCGTCTTCGACCAGCGTTCAGTGCCGTCCTCGTCGACGGTGACCAGCGAGTTCCAGGTCGAAACGACCACCGTCTCGTCCCGTACGACCGGCGGACTGAGGTACTCCCAGGACCCGCCCGTCCGCCAGACTTCCTCGCCGGACGAGACGTCGAATGCGGCCAGTTCGGCGCTGGTGTTGTCCGCCCAGGACTGGCAGTAGATCCGCTCGTCGTCAACGGCGGCCCCGAGCACCGGTTTCTCGGCGTTCCGTCGCCACGAAGCGCTGCCGTCCCGCAGGTCGAATGCCGTGAGTTCCCGTCCGCCGAGGTACACCTCGCCGTCGGCGACGGCAGGTCTGGGAAACAGGCCATAGCCTGCCGTGACGTCGCCGTCGTCGAAGGAGACCCGCCAGGCGACGGTCGGACTGCTCGTGGGCGGGGAGGCGTTCGGATTGAACCCGGTATTGCGGCTGTTCTGGCCGACCAGCGGCCAGCCGTCCGGGTAGACGGGGTCGGAGGGTGTCGTTTCGTCGCTGAGCATCGACGTACAGCCAGCAAGTGCTGTGCCAGCGGTCACGACCGTCGAACCGAGGAACCGGCGGCGAGTAGTGGGAAGCATACGTGTTCGATCCGGGCGGCTATCTGCGATCACCTAGTGGTAATCAAAGCTGACGTTACTACCACGATTATTTATAATGCACAGTTTTGCAAGTATAATGTTTTCGCCACGGGTTCGATTTACGTGACGGCTAATCCGGCGTTACGGAAAAATACGCATCGATCATTACGGTTGTGCCCACGACCGGTGTAACGTAGTCGCTTCCCGACCGCACCTTTTTAACCCTCGAACTTCTCTATGTAGCCTATCCGATGAACGCCAACACCCCGTACGCAGGGCTGCCGGGCGTTACCCCGCCGGGCGAGCGCGCGCCCGAGGACGTTCCAGAGGTGACCCCCGAGCAACACCGCGCCCTCCGCGAGCACGTCTCCGAGATCGCGTCGATGACCCGCGAGTACCTGCCCGACGAGTACGCCATCGGCGCCGAGGTCCGCCGCGGCGCGACCGGCCCCGAAGCGACCGTCGCCGTCGAACCGCCGGTCGGCCACCCCGTCAGCGCCGGCCTCTCGCCGGAACTGAGTGATATCGAGGACCTGGACGTCGACGCCAGCGAGGTGGCCCGCGGCCTGGCCGCGACGGCTGCGTTGCAGGTCAAGCAGGCGATGGACGGCGAGGAC
>CAYTAG010000331.1:0-2875 GCA_964435625.1 uncultured Halobacteriales archaeon
TCCCAGTGGTCCGCCAGCGCGCCGTACTGGGCGACCGCCAGCCCCCGCACGAACGCGAAGTCGATGCGCTCGCCCAGTCGGCCGTCGAACTCGTGTTTGGTCGCGGTCGGTCCAAGCGGCGTGTGGGCAGTGACCTGCCGGGCGTCCGCCAGCGGTTCGCCCGGCAGGTCGTCGGTCGTCGCCGTCCCGTCGGCCACTCCCGTCCCGTCGCCGACCAGCACGCGGTACGGCTCCGACCCCGGCCCGCAGTTGAAGTCGCCGGTGAGCACGGCCGGCCCGTCGACCGCAGCGAGCCGCTCGCGGAGCAGTCGCGCAGACTCCACGCGGGCACGCCCGTCGACGTGCGAGAGGTGAGTGTTGACGTGGGTCACCGTCGCGCCGGTCTCGCGGTCCCGCAGGTCCGCGCGGGTCGCGATCCGGGGGTGTTCGGCGTCCCAGCCGACGCTGCCGGAGTCGTCGGGTACCTCCGACAGCCAGAACGTCCCGGCGTCGATCAGTTCGAACCTGTCGGTCCGGTAGAATATGGGGACGAACTCCCCTTCGCGAGTCCCGGCCTCGCGACTCCGGCCGACCCACTCGTAACCGGCCAGCGCCCCGTCGAGGTAGTCCACCTGGCGGGCGAACGCCTCCTGGAGGCCGGCCACGTCGGGCCGGTGGAACCGCAGGGCGGCCGCGACCAGGTCCTTGCGGTGCTCCCAGTCGTCGGGACCGTCCTCGGCAGCGACCGTCCGGACGTTGAACGACATGACGCGGTAGGGGCGACCGTCGGGCATCGAAACCTGCTACGGCCTCCAGGGCCTTAGGCCCGGCCCGGCCCGGCCCGGCCCGGCCCGGCCCGACCCGACCCGACCGCCGCCGTCCGTCTCACCCGCCCCGCCACGGCGAGAGCGGCGGGAGCGACTGACGGGGGGCGGACGATGTAACTTCTAGTGGTTACTCGCCATTGTTTTGTAACTTGAGTCGGTTACGTCGTGCGTGGACCGTCGGCGGTACATCCAGGCGTTCGGACTCGGCGGCGTGGCGTCGGTAGCAGGTTGTGTCGGCGACTCCGCGCCGGCCGCTGCCGGCGAGGTACAGGGAGCGGCCCTGACGCTGGCGACCGCCACGACCGCCCACGATAGCGGCCTGGTCGACGAACTCGCCCCCGGGTTCGAACGACTATTCGGGGCGACCGTGGACGCGGTCGTCCGCGGGACTGGCGGCGCCCTCCGGACCGCACGGAACGGGGACTGCGACGCCGTGCTCGTCCACGCCCGGACGCTTGAGGACGACCACCTGCGGGCGGGCCACGGCGTCAACCGCCGGACGGTCGCGGTCAACGACTTCCTCGTGGTCGGGCCGCCCGAGGACCCGGCCGGCGCGGCCGGCCGCGACCCGGTCGCGGCGTTCCGCGCCATCGCCGATGCGGAGGCGACGTTCCTCTCCCGGGGCGACCGCTCGGGGACCCACATTCGGGAGCGCCGCATCTGGGCGGAAGCGGGCGTCGACCCCGGCGGCGACTGGTACAGCGAGACGGGCCAGGGGATGGGCAACACGCTGACCATCGCCGAACAGTCCGGCGCGTACGCGCTGACCGACCGCGGCACCTACCTCGCGGTGGCCGGCGACGGCCTCGCGGCCCACGTCGACCGCGGGGTGGCGGACCCGCCGCCGCTGCTCCGCAACGAGTACGCCCTGATCCCAACGAACCCGGCGCGACACGACGTCGCCTACCCGCTCGCGATGGCGTTCGCCGGGTACGTCACCGGTCCCGGACAGTCGCAGGTCGAGGACTTCCGGCTCGACGGCCAGCGCGCCTTCCGGACGGCCGCCGGGGCCGATTTCGAGCAGTACGTGCCGAGCGACTGGAGCGGATAAGATCACTTCGAAGTCGGGACACCACGGCTCAAGTCTGTCATCGATCCTTCTAATTGCTCGTCCGACGTACCCCACAGCGTTTAACCGTTTTACCGTGCAACTGTAAAATAGAACGATGACCGAGGAAATCGTCAAGATGTCGCCGAAGGGACAACTGGTCGTCCCGAAGGCGATCCGACGGAAGGCCGGGTTCGAACCGTCCGACCGGTTCATCGCGATGCCGGTCGAGGACGGCGTGATCTTCAAGAAAATCGACATCGACGTCGAGGAAGAGTACGAGAAGTTGAGCCGCCAGGTCCAGGAGCGGTTCGACCGCATGGGAATCGACGAAGACGAAGTGGAGGATGCTGTCGAATGGGCGCGCGAGTAGTTTTCGACACCAACGTCCTGATTTCTGCACTTGGCTGGGACGCGAAACCCGAGGCCTGTTTGGAGCGAGTGTTCGAGGGTCGGGTCGAGGGCTTCATCTCCCCCGACATGCTCGACGAGTTGCGGCGGGTAATGGAGTACCCACGGTTCGAATTCTCGGAGGAGGAAACGCAGTCGTTCGTCGAAATCGTTCTCGCTTCGTTCCACGTCGTCGAACCGGGCGTCGGCCTCGAAGTCGTCGAGGACGATCCAGACGACGACGCCATCCTGGAGTGTGCGGTCGCCAGCGATGCCGACTACGTGGTATCCGGCGACTCTCACCTCCGGGACCTCGATACATACCGTGACATCGACGTCGTCAGTCCAGCTACCTTCCTCGACGAAAACTGACGTCCCCACCGCGAATGCGAACCAGTAGCCGGCGGAACAGAACGAGAAAACGAGCCGACGGTCAGTCGTCGGCGGGCGCCTCGACGGCCTCGCGGTCCTCGGGGTAGTACTCCTCGATGAACTCCTCGTCGATGCGGTGCAGTTCCTCCTTCGGGAGCATCCCGAGCAGGTCCCATCCGGTCCCCAGGGTCTCCTCGATGGACCGGTCGGTGTCGTAGCCCTGCTGGACGAACTCGTTCTCGAAGCGGTCGGCGAAGTC
>CAYTAG010000332.1:0-2847 GCA_964435625.1 uncultured Halobacteriales archaeon
GAGCGCGCGGGGGCTTTCTGGCCGATGACGGCAACCGATGAGCGCGAACTCGGGGACCGCGCTTTTCACGCTGGGCGCACAACGGGGGGTCATGGGATACGCCTGTCCGGTCTGTCACGCGCCCCAGGCCGACGGCGAACATCTGGCGAACCACCTCGCGTTCTCGGCACTGCTGGGCCACGAGGACCACGCCGCGTGGCTCGACGAGCACGCGCCCGGCTGGGACGACGACGGGCCGGACGAACTCGCCGAGCGCGTCACCCCCCACGCGGACGAGGTCGAGTACCCCGAGGTCTTCGAGGACACGACCGAGGGTGCCGCGCCCGACGTCTCCGAGGATCTGCTTCAGTCGGGCGGGCACGCCGGCCCCGTCGAACCCGGCCCGGAGACCCAGCGAGTGATCGAGGAGGCCAGGGAGTTGACCAGGCGCCGCCGGGACGACGAGGACGAAAGCGGCAAGTGACAGCGGGTCCCAGGGTCGGTCGATGGAGACGGAGGGATTCCTGGCGCCGACGACCGTCGAAGAAGCGCGAGCGGCGTACGACGACCTCGTCGGCGCCGCCAGGACCACGGTCAGCGAGACCGCCAAAGCGATGGACTTCGGCCCCGAGGAGTTCGACGAGCGGGTGACCGGCGAGGTGATGGCGACCGCCCACGACGCGCTGTTCGCGTCCCTGCTGGAGGTGCAGGTCGGAACGGCCGGGGAGTTCGAGGACTGGCGCGCCGACCACGACCACGAGGTCACCCTCGCCGGCAGCGAGAACGTCGACGATGTCGTCTGGCACGCGGCCCCGTTCGCCGACCAGGCGGTCGCGGCGACCTTCCAGGACGAGCGTGACGCCGCGGTGGCGACGCTGCGCCGGCAGGCGTACGGTCGAATCTACCGGGAGGTACTGTGACCGACGAAGGAGCGGGCGGGTCCGATCCGGACCGTGACGACCGACCAGGTGACTCATCGGAGAGCGAGGTTGGATCGCCGACGGACCGCTACGGTCCGCCGGATCCCGAGTGGCCCGTCCTGGAGTCCGTCGTGGAGTACGACACCCCCTGGTACGTCGGCGGCTACGACCTGGTCGAACACCCCGACGGCTCGACGAAGCGGTACTACTGGGCCGAACTCCCGCCCGCGGTCGTGATCGTGGCCGCCGCGCGCGGGCAGGTGGTCTTCGTCGAACAGTACCGCCCGGCGGTCCGCCAGCGCCACCTGGAATTGCCCGCCGGCATCGTCGAACCGGGCGAGTCGTTCACGACGGCGGGCGCCCGCGAGTTGCGCGAGGAGACCGGCTACGACCCGGCCGGGGTCTCGCTGCTGGAGGAGTACTGGGTCGCTACCGGCCTGCTCCGGCACCGCCGGGGCTACGTGTTCGCGGAGGGACTGGACCCCGTCGGCCGGAAACTGGAGGGCAGCGAATTCCTCTCGGTCCGCACCGTCCCGGTCGAGGACGCCGTCGAGGCCGCCCGGTCGGAACCGACCAACGACGCGACGGTGAGCGGCCTCCTGCTGGCGAGAGAGGAAGGGTTGCTCCCCTGAGGCGCCCGGAAGTCGGCTCTCGAGTTTGGCATCTCGTCGCGTTCCGGGCGTCGCGTCGTACGGACGTTCGCGCGCGTAGCGCCTCCGTGCTCCCGGATCGGGTCGAAACCGCCGGCTTACCGGGGTCGCTGCAGGCTTTGATACGGGATAAAGGAGTTAAATTGGAACTTCCGGAATGGAAATATATAAGTTGTGGCCACACGATTGTTGTAACGCGTCATGTCAGCAAATATCACACGTCGTCGTTTGCTCCGTGGAGTGGCCGCGGGCGCGGCGGCAACGGGTATGGCGGGCAAGGCAATCGCAGAGGCTCCCGACCGAAGCATCGTCGGGATCGAACCAGGGGCCGGCTTCGACGTCGCACGGCAGCACGCTAAGGGCGTCCACCGCGAACTGGACTTCGGCGACGTCGGCAAGGCGGTCGCGGGCAAGTTCTCCGACCAGGCGCTGGAAGCGCTGGAGAACAACCCCAACGTCCGGTACACCGAGGACGACGGCCTGGTCCAGGCGTACGCCCAGACCCTGCCGTGGGGCATCGACCGCGTGGACGCCGACGTCGTCCACGGCAACGGCGACACCGGCAACGGCGCGGACATCGCCATCATCGACACCGGCATCGACGAGGACCACGAGGACCTCCAGGCCAACGTCGGTGAAGGGTCGGACTTCACGGGTACCGGCCACTGGGACGACGACAACGGCCACGGGACCCACTGCGCCGGCATCGCCGACGCTCTCGACAACAGCACCGGCGTCGTCGGCGTCTCCACGGAAGCGACCCTGCACGCCGCGAAGGTGCTCGACAGCGGCGGCGGCGGTACGTTCTCGGACGTCGCGGCCGGCATCGAGTGGGTCGCCGACCAGGGTTACGACGTCGGATCACTGTCCCTCGGGGCCTCTTCCGGGAGTTCGGCCCTGCAGGACGCGGTCCAGTACGCCCAGAGCAACGGCGTGTTGTTGATCGCGGCGGCCGGCAACGACTACGGTGGCGCCGTCGGCTACCCGGCGACGTACTCCGAGGTCATGGCGGTCTCCTCGACCGACAGCAGCGACAACCTCTCGTCGTTCTCCAACGTCGGCCCCGAAGTCGAGATCGCCGCGCCCGGGACCGACGTCAACTCGACGTACAACGACGGCGGCTACAACACCCTCTCGGGGACCTCGATGGCGACGCCGCACGTCTCCGGGGCGGCCGGCCAGCTGATGGCCGACGGCGCGAGCAACTCGCAGGCGCGCCAGACGCTGAAGGACACCGCCGAGGACATCGGCCTCACCAGCGACGAACAGGGCTCGGGCCTGCTCGACGTCGAGGCGGC
>CAYTAG010000333.1:0-2834 GCA_964435625.1 uncultured Halobacteriales archaeon
TCAAGGAGCTCCAGCAGGTGGCCATCGAGGCCCAGGACAACATCGAGGAGATCCGGGACGAATCCGAAGAAAACTTGAAGCAACTCGTCGACGAAGGAACTGATGACCTCGAACCGCTCTTCTAAACTGACCGTACTCGCAGTACTGCTCGCGGTGTCGGTCCTCCTGGCAGCCCCAGCCACGGCCGTCACCGTCGCCCAGACGGACGTCCCCCAGGAGGCCGAAGCCGGGAGCCAGATCTCGGCCTCGTTCACGCTGACCGACCTCTACCAGGACCCCCAGTGGGAGCCCTGGACCCTCGAGGGCGAGACCGAACTCTCGAACGTCACCTGGACGCTGACGTTCATCGACCCGCAGGGCAACGAGTTCCACACCGAGACGTACAACGGCCAGTCGTTCAGCCAGGCGGGGATCAGTACGAACCACGAGCAGGGAACGGTCACCGAGATCCGCGTCGAGATCACCGGTGACGTCCCCGCGCCCGAACAGTACACCTACCCCGACAACGAGACGTTCACCCTGGCGACGCTGACCCAGATCAGCGGCGACGAGGGCGCTCACAACGAGATCGACACCTGGGAGACCCACCACTATACGGTGGCGGAAGCGGGTAACCCCGACGCCACGCCCGGGTCGAAGGACGCCAGAGAGGCCCTCGACGGCGCCCGGAACGCCATCGACGACGCCGACGAGGCCGGCAGCGACGTCTCCGCGGCCGAGGAGACCCTGGAGAACGCCATCTCGGCCTACGAGAACGGCAACTTCCAGAACGCGGTGTCGCTGGCCGAGGACGCCAAAGACGAGGCCGAGAGTGCCCAACAGAGCCAACAGCAGAGCCAGATGGTGCTGTTCGGCGGCGTCGGCCTCGTGGTCGTCCTGCTGATCGCGGGCGGGTTCTGGTACTACCGCCAGCAACAGGACGACTACGACAAACTCGGCTGAAGGCCGATCCTTTTTCCCGCGCCGCGCCAACGGCCGCCATGCGCGTCGTGGTCCCGTTCGCTGCCGGCCGACCGAAGACTCGCCTGGCCGACGTGCTGGACGCCGACGACCGTGCGTCGTTCGCCCGCGCGATGCTGGCCGACGTCCTGGACGCAGTCGAGGCCGCCGGCCGGCAACCGGAAGTGCTGGCGACCGCACCGGTCGACGTCGACGTCCGCGTGACCGTCGACGAGCGCTCGCTCACCGACGCGGTCAACGCCGTCCTCGCGGAGACCGAGGGCCCGGTCGCGGTCGTGATGGCCGACCTGGCGCTGGCGACCGGGCGAGTCCTCCGGCGGCTGTTCGGAACTGCCGGCGACGTCGTCGTGGCCCCGGGCCGGGGCGGCGGCACCAACGCGCTGGTCGTCCGCCACGACGGCTTCCGGGTGGACTACCACGGCGCCTCCTACCTGGACCACCTCGCCGCGGCCCGCGAGGTCGGTGCGACGGTCGCGGAGTTCGACTCCCACCGCCTGTCGACGGACGTCGACGAACCCGCGGACCTCCCGGAGGTGCTGTTGCACGGCGAGGGCAGCGCCCGCGAGTGGCTCCGGGGAGCGGGCTTCCGGCTGGCCGTCGAGGGCGGCCGGGTCGGGGTGACCCGGGAGGACTGAACTACGGCCGAAATTGGGCCGGAATTCGGACAACCCTTTTGACGGCTCCGCGGCCAGCACGGCGTGCGGTCCGGAACAGGACCGCGTGCCCGGGGCCGACGTCCGGTCGTGGCGGCGCGCCGCCGTCCTGGCCCTGCGGCGGAGACCCGCTCGCCGATCCGCCGTCGTCCCCGCCACCCTGCTGGCCCCGCCCGCGACGCAGTGGCGCTCCCGGCCGTCGCCCGCTTTCGGACGGCAATCCGCCACGGCGCGGCGGCGTCAGTGGGCGTCTCCCATCCCTGTACCTGCCACCTTTTTCACTCTGGCCCGGGGACGGTGTAGTGATGCTCCCCGGCGCCGAGGCGTACGACGTCGAGGTGGACCTCGACGACGACGCCGTCCGGAACCTGCTGTCGGTGCGGCCGGCGGACGTCGACCCGGCGGCGGAACTGTCGTTCGCCCGGAACGTCTTCGTCCCGCTGACGACCGCCTGCCGGTACACCTGCACCTACTGCACGTACTTCGACCCGCCGGGCGAGGCGAGCCTGCTGTCCCCGGCGGAGGTCCGCGAGATCGTCCGGGAGGGCGCGGCGGCCGGCTGTACGGAGGCACTCTTCACGTTCGGCGACGACCCGGACGACCGCTACGAGCGCGTTCACGGGCAACTCCGCGAGTGGGGTCACGACTCCATCCACTCGTACCTGCGGGAGGTCTGTGAGATCGCGCTTGCGGAGGGGCTGCTCCCGCACGCGAACCCGGGCGACCAGACCCGCGAGCAGATGGAATCGGTCGCGGACGTCAACGCCAGCATGGGCGTGATGCTGGAGACCACGGCCGACGTCGACGCCCACGCCGGCCCCCGCCGGAAGGAGCCGGGCCAGCGGCTCAACACCATCCGGACGGCGGGCGAACTCGGCGTGCCGTTCACGACCGGCATCCTCGTGGGGATCGGCGAGACCTGGCGGGACCGCGCCGAGAGCCTGCTGGCCATCGCGGAGATGCACGACCGCTACGGCCACGTCCAGGAGGTGATCGTCCAGCCCGTCGTCGACAACGAGCGCTGGTCCGGCGGGTCGCCGTCCGTCGCGGACCTGCGCCGCGCGGTGGCGATGGCCCGTTCCGCCCTCCCCGAGGAGGTGTCCGTGCAGGTCCCGCCGAACCTGGCCCCGGCCTGCGATGTGGTCGACTGCGGCATCGACGACCTGGGCGGCGTCTCGCCGGTGACCGACGACCACGTCAATCCGGAGTACGCCTGGCCCG
>CAYTAG010000334.1:0-2777 GCA_964435625.1 uncultured Halobacteriales archaeon
AGCGAAGGTGACCGGCGCATCCGGCGAGCGAAGGTGGCCGGCGCATCCGCCAACGCGGTGGTAGCCGGCACGTCCCACCACGGGTGGGACTGAAAGGGGCCGGGCGCTCGTCGGCGTCGCCGCGAGCCCTGCGAGCGGCGGCTCGTCGGAGCTTGCCTCCGACGGCGCCCCGACGACGCAAGCACTGGACTGAGGGAGCGAGCGAAGCGAGCGACTGAGGGAAGCGCGCAGCGAGGCGCGGCGTCACGAGCGCCCGGGGGCTTTCTGGTCGTTTGCGGCCAAGTGGGCCGTCATCCGAGAGCGCCCGGAGGCTTTCGAGGGAGTCTCGTTAGCGGAGTTGGCTAATCTGAATACTACGGATCCGTGAGACCGACAGACCGAAGGGATCGACGCACCGACCTCCGGACGATGTCGGCCGACGAGGACGACCGGTTCGGGTTCGAGGACACGAGCGACGTCCTCGGCTCGACCGTCGGGCGACTGGTGCCCCAGGCGGTGGCCCGGCGGGCGGTCGAGGTGACCGTCGACACGGATCGGGAGGTCTACGAGGTGGGCGGCCCGGTCGAGATCACCGTCGAGTTCCACAATCGGTTGCCGGTTCCCGTGTCGGTGACGACGCCGACCCGGCGGCTGTGGGGCTGGTCGGTCGACGGCGAGGTCGAGGCCAGCGACGAGCGCCGGTACATGAGCGACTCCCCCGCGGTCGTCGACTTCCGCGCCCGCGAGCGCAAGCGGGTCACCCACCGCTGGGACGGCCGGTTCAAGCGCACCGACGGCACCACCCGCTGGGAGGATCCCGCGTCCGGCGAGCACGAACTCGCCGCGTTCCTCGCGCTAGACGGCCCCGACCGCCCCGAGGATCGCACCACGATCCGCATCGGTTGACGTCACGAGTTATATGAATATATGTTCATATGTTCATATAACCCCCACCTCCGGCGGTGGCGCGCGCTGGTGAGCGTGTCGCCCCGTGGGCGACCGCGAACCTCTACGCGCGCGAGGGACGACGTGAGCGTCCGGGTGAGCGGCGGAGCCGCGAACCCAGGCCGAGCGAGGAGGCTGGGGAGGTGTGAGGTTGACCCCTAGTTGTCGGGTGCCGTCGACATGCGTGTGAATACAGCGACGCTAGCGACACTCGACAACTAGGGATGACCATACCCTCCCCAGCCGACTGCGTTACTCGTCTCCCTCGCTGCGCTCGGTCGCGCCTGCGTTACTCATCCACCGGGAGAGCAAGCTCTCCCGAGCCCCCGTTCGCACGGCTCACGGGAACACCGGGAGAGCTTCGCTCTCCCGAATCTCCGGCTCGCAGGGCTCGCCGGAGACACCGTCAGAGACGAACTCTGACGAGCCTCCGCTCGTTTCACTCGCGGAGACCTCGCGCGCGTTGCTCGCACGCGCCACCACCCGACGATCCGCCTACCAAAATGACGCCGAAACCCGCTCGCCGCACGACCGTCGACGCCCCGCCCGACCGCATCCCAACGTTTTTTCCGTCACTCACCGAAGTCGCGCCAACGCGATGTTCGCCAGGTCCGAACTCGCCGGCGCCGCCCTGGTCTGTGCGGGAGCCGGCCTGGCCGGCCTGCACCCGGCCCAGACGAGCCTCATCCCGGTCGGCTTCCTTGCGGGGTTGGCCGCGGTCGGAAGCCCCTCCTACGCCGACGCCGTCGTCCGCGGCGGGAAGGCCGGCGCGCTCGGCGGCCTCCTGTTCGTCTCGCTGACGGGGCTGGTCGCCGCCGCCAGGATGACCTCCGTGCTGGGCCCGCTGTTCGCCGTCGACGTGTTCCTGTTCACCAGTTTCGCCATGGCGGTGATGCTCCTCCCGCTGTACGGCATCGAAGGGCTGGTCGTCGGCCCGCTGGTCCGCTGGCTCGGCGGGAAAGCCGGCAACCTCATCGACGGATCGCTGGACCTGAACCCCCGGCAGTGAGAGCCGTCCGGTCAGAAAGTCTGGGGTTCCTCGCGGTGGAGGTGACAGGCCGCGAAGTGCTCGTTGGTGCCGTGTTCCGGTTCCAGGAAGTAGGAGGGCCGCTCGGTGGCACAGATGCTGGGGTCGACGAACGACTCCTGGAGGAGTTCGTCGGCGGTGTCCCACTCGTCGAGGACGACCCGCGAGATGGCCTCGTCGACGACGTCGCCGGCCTCGCCGCCGGGGGAGTCCCCGCCGAAGAACTGCTCGCGGACCCCCTCCTCGCTGGCCGCCTCGAAGGTACGGCGGTCGACGGCCCGCGCGAACGACCGCACGGCGTCCCACTCCCCGTCGGTCAGGTCGTACCGCTCGGGGGCGATGAGCTTCGGACACCGGGTGTGGAACCGACACCCCGAGGGCGGATCGATGGGGCTGGGGACGTCGCCCGAGAGGATCTGCCGCTGGCCGGCCTTCCGGGGGTCCGGCACCGGGATGGCACCCAGTAGCGACTCCGTGTAGGGGTGCTGGGGGTTCTCGAACAGCTCCTCCTTGTCGGCGAGTTCGACGATGTGGCCCAGGTACATCACCGCCACGCGGTCGGAGATGTGCCGGATCACCGAGAGGTCGTGGCTGATGAACAGGTACGTCAGCCCGAACTCCTCCTGGAGGTCGTTCATCGTGTTCAGGACCTGCGCCTGGATGGAGGCGTCCAGCGCGCTGGTCGGCTCGTCACAGACGATGAAGTCCGGGTTCACCGACAGCGCCCGCGCGAGGTTGACCCGCTGGCGCTGGCCGCCGGAGAAGGCGTGGGGGTAGCGGTTGTAGTGCTGGGGGTCCAGCCCGACCTTCTCCAGCAGTTCCCGGG
>CAYTAG010000335.1:0-2732 GCA_964435625.1 uncultured Halobacteriales archaeon
TCGCCGCCGACGATGGTGTGGGTCGGCAGGCCGGTCAGTTCCATGCCGTGCATGGTCGAGTAGCCAGGTTCCATCGTGTGGTAGAAGTCGTCGTCGACGACGGTGGACTTCTCGGGGTCGACGATCACCATGTCGGCGTCCGAGCCTTCCTGCAGCGCGCCCTTCCGGGGGTACAGGCCCCACCGCCTGGCGTTGTTCTCGGCGCAGACCTCGACCAGGCGCTCGATGCTGAGGCGGTTCTTGTTCACCCCTTCGCTCATCATGACGGGGAGCATGTACTCGATGCCGTTGTTGTCGCCCGGAATCGCGTCCCAGACGTCCCCGAACTTGCCCTCCTCCTTCTCCTTGAACGGCCGCTTGTGCGGGCAGTGGTCGGTGCCGACGTAGTCGACGGTGCCCTCGCGCAGGCCCTGCCAGAGGCGCTTTTTCGACCACTCGCCGCGCAGGGGTGGCGAAATCTTGCCCCACACGCCGAGGTCCTCCTCGTCTTTGGTGTGGGTGAGGAACGCGGGCAGCGTCTCGGCGTGGAGGTTGACGCCCTTCTCCTGGAAGCGCTTGCAGATGTCGACGCCCTCGCCCGTGGACATGTGGACGATATAGGAGCGGGAGTCGGTCATCTCGGTCATCCGGCCGATCTGCTCGATCTGCATCGCCTCGCAGATGTTGGGAGCGGATTCGCTCCAGGCTTCCAGATCGTTGCGTCCCTCCTCTTGAAGTTCCTGGCGGCGCTCGTAGGCGATGTCCTCGTTCTCGGCGTGGAACATCACGACGCCGTTGGGGATGTCGGCCACCTGCGAGAGCAGGTCGTACACCCGGCCGGCGTGAGAGTGCTCGATACCCAACTCGGGGGCGGCGTGCTTGTACCAGTTGAAGAAGATCTTGAACGACCGCACGCCCTCCGCCGCGAGTCCCTGGATCTCGTCGAAGTGGTGGTCCTTGTGGATGATGGCGTGGTACGCGAAGTCGATGTAGGAGTTCTGCTCGCCCGCCTCCACGAAGAAGTCCATGTCCGGCAGGTAGGGGTCGGGTTGCAGCAGGAAGTTCACCACCGTCGTCACGCCGCCGTGGACTGCCCCGCGGGTCTCGGTCTCGAAGTCGTGTTCCAGGCCCTCGTGGTACTCGAATTCGTACCGCGAGAGGCCCCAGTGGACGTGCGGGTCGATGAACCCCGGCAGCAGGTAGTTGCCCTCGGCGTCGATTGTCCGTTCGGCCTCGGGCAGGTTCGGGTCGCTCCCGACGGCGACGATGGTTCCGTCTCGGGCGGCCACGCCGCCGTCGATGGTCCCGCTCGGGGTCACGACGCGCGCATTTCGTACGCAGAGATCGGCCTGAGCCATGGTACCACCGTTCACCTCCGGGGACTTAGAGGTTGAGGGCGCGGAGACCGACAGTGTTCAGATTAGCCAGTTCCGCCGGTCGAACCAATTTGAAAGCGCCTGGGCACTCTTTGTCGACGGTCACTTGTCCAGCAACGCCCAGAAAGCCCCCGGGCGCTCTCTGTGAACTGCCCTTCCGCCACCACCGGCCAGAAAGCCCCCGGGCGCTCGACCCGCCGGGCCTCGCTGCGCTCCTCGGCCGTCGGCCTGCGGTGCTTGCATCGTCCGGGCGGGGTCGACCGCCCGGCCCCTTTCAGTCCCACCCGGGGTGGTTGTTCCGGCTACGGTCGAGTCCAGTTGTGCCGGCCACCTTCGCTTGGCGGCTATGCCGGCTACCCCCATTCGTTCACGGTGTGGCCGGCCGGAACGATGATTTCGACCAGGGCCGTTCGTCCGCCTATATGACCGACCCGACGAAAACCGCCCTGCCCCGCAGGACGGCCACAACCCTCACCGAGGCCGGGATCGTCGCCCTCGCGCTGTTCGTCCTCACGTACCTGTACGTCCTCAGTGGCCTGGCCGGCGTGTTCCTGCCGGTCGTCTATCCCGCGCTGTTCGTGGGAACCGTGGTCGGCGTCGCGGTCACGACGTGCCGTTCGACGGCGACTGCGGTGGCCGTTTCGGCGGTCCTGGTCCCTGCGGGATTAGCCCTCGCGGGCGTCTCCGTCGGGACCGACGGCCTCCGCGGTCCAGCGCTCGTTGTTCTGCTCGCCGGTGGGGCAGTCGTCGCAACCGCCCCGGAGGTTCCGCGGCGGACCGAACTGTCGCTGGTGGTCGCCGGACTCGGACTCGCGCTCCTGTTCGGTGCGTTCCCACGCGTCGGTTCGGGACTACTGGGGACGCCGCCGTTCCAGCCGATCACCCTCGACCTGGTACTGGCGAGCGAGATGTCGACGGTGTTCGGCGTCCGGACGCCCGAACTCGTCTTCGGTGCGCCGACGTTCTCGGCGTCGGTCCACCTCCTGCAGGCCGCAGGTGGGGCCACGACGTACGCGCTCGGGCGAACCGGCCAGGGCCGAACGGACGGTGGCTGACATCGGATAATCCACCACTGACGAGTCGGAATAAACCGCGCCACCAACAACTCTTAAGAGGGAATCGCCAGAAAGAGTGAGGTATCCATATGAGCACCGATAACACTGCCCAGTCGGGCGAGTTGCCGACGCGGGAAGTGACCGTCACGGTCAACGGCGAGGAGGTGACCCGGGAGGTCGAACCCCGCCTGAAGCTCTCGGACTTCCTCCGGCGGGAGTGTGGCTGTCGGGGCGTCCGGGTCGGGTGCGAGCACGGCGTCTGTGGCGCCTGCACCGTCCTGATGGACGGCGAGGGGGTCAAGAGCTGTCTCACCTACGCCGT
>CAYTAG010000336.1:0-2672 GCA_964435625.1 uncultured Halobacteriales archaeon
CGGGACAGCGCCCTCAACGCTGCGCCGTTGGCCTAGCTTGGCTACCCACGCACGCGTGTCAGACGCGTTCGACGGTACCCCGTCGCCGGATAAAAGCCCTTTCATTTGTCGCCTCCCGGCGGCGAAACGCCCCGGACGCGGGCGGCCGGTCCGGGGTCTCCAGTTACACCCGTACGTCGTCAGTCCGCCTCCTGAGCCCGTCGGGGTCACCGGGGGCGACGGTGCCGGGGTCACCGGGGCGGCGGTGCCGGTCACCTTCGCGGGACTGCCCACGACCGACCCCGAGCCAAGGCATTCATTAGGTGGTTGCGCCTAGAGAGACCCATGCCGAAGTACTCGACGGGCGGCGCCTCGGGGGGCGACGACGGCGACGCCTGCGAACTCTGTGGCGCCTCGACGGACGCCCTCCGCCAGGCCAGCGTCGAAGGCGCCGAATTGCTCGTCTGTTCGTCCTGTGCGCCCCACGCCGATCCCGAACCCGACGACGACGACCGGTCGACGGGGACGGCCGACGACCGGTCGACGGGGACGACCGACGACGGCGACGACGGCCCGAAGATGGGCTCCAGCGAACTGTGGGACCGGGACTCCTCCCACTGGGAGGAGGAGGGCACCGACTACGAGTCCGACCCCCTGCCGTACCTCGTCACGAACTACGGCGACCGCCTCGTGGCGGCCCGCCAGGAGGCCGGCCTCCAGCGCGACGAACTGGCCGAGGAGCTGGGCGTCCCCGAGGAGGACCTGCTGGCCGTCGAACAGGGCCGGGCCGCCCGGGCCGGCGTCGGCGGCAGCCTCGTCGAGGCCATCGAGGAAGCGCTGGACGTCGAACTGGCCGAACGGTAGTGGCCCACGGCAGGAACGTGACCCTTAAGCGCGCCGCCCCGCTGGAAACGCGGTGATGACCGACGAGCGCGCGCCAGCCGAGCCCTACACCACGAGTTTCGAGGCCACCGTCGAGCGCATCGACGACCGCGAGGTGGTGCTGGACCGCACCTACTTCTACGCCGAGAGCGGCGGCCAACCGGCCGACCGCGGCACCCTCGGCGACCGACAGGTCGTCGACGTAACCCACCGCAACGACGAGGTCGTCCACGTGCTCGCCGACCCGCCCGCCTTCGAGGCCGGCGAGACGGTCGCCGGCAAGGTCGACGAGCAGTTCCGCACCTACTGCATGCGGGCGCACACCGCCAGCCACGCCCTCTACGGCGCCGGCCGGCGACTGCTGGAGGACCTGGGGTACGGCGGGTTCGACATCGGCGAGGGGAAGATCCGCGTGGACTTCACCACGCCGACCGAGATCGACGACGACGTCCTGCTGGAACTGGAACGGCTCACCAACCGCGTCGTCTGGGAGTCCCGCCCGGTCACCTGGGAGACCTACCCGAAGGAGGAGGCCCTGGAGATGGACCGCATCGCGTTCAACACCAAGACCGAGGAGGGCGTCGGCGGCGACACGGTACGAGTCGTCACCATCGGCGGCGAAGGTGACACCGTCGAGGACGACGCCGAGCCCTGGGACAGCGCCGAGCGGAACTCGGCTGGCCCCACGGCGGAGCCGTGGGACGTCGCGGCCTGCGGCGGGACCCACGTCGACAACACCCGCGAGATCGGTCCCGTCACCGTCCTGGAGCGGTCGAACCCCGGCGAGGGGCTGACCCGCGTGGAGTTCGCGGTCGGCCCGTCGGCCATCCGCAGGCGGACCGGGGAGAAGGCGGCCGCCTACGAGGCCGCCGCGGCCATCGGCACCAACCTCGACGACCTCCCCGGCGAGGTCGAACGCCTCCAGGACGAGGTCGGGCGGCTGGAGGCCGAGGTGGCGGACCTCCAGGAGCGACTGGCGGGCGCCCGCGTCGAGGAACTCCGCGAGGAGACCGTCGAGCGCGACGGCGGCACCTGGCTCGTCGGGAGCCTCGGCGGCCTCGGCCCGAACGACCTCCAGGAGCAGGCGAAGGAACTGGCCGGCGAGGACGCCGACGTGGTCGCGCTCGTGGGGGAAGACGGCCGGACGTTCGTGGCGACGGCCGCCGCCGACGGCTTCGACGCCGCGGCCGTCGTCGAGGAGGTGACCGACGAGTTCGGCGGCGGGGGCGGCGGCAGCCCCGAGGCCGCCCAGGGCGGCGGCATCGGCGCCGACCCGGGGGACGTGGTGGCGTTCCTGCGGTAGCAACCGACTACTGGCCGGCGAGCCTCCTTCGGGCGAGGGGGTCCCAACGGCCGTCGAGGGAGGTTCGAACTACCCGACGACCGTCCACGACAGTAGCTTCTTTGCCGGTACCCCGTTACACCAGGTATGGTCCGCAACCTCGACGACGTCGACCGGGGGATTCTCCACGCGCTCCAGAAAAACGCCCGGGACGCGACCGCAGCGGACATGGGCGAGATGGTCGGCGTCGCGGCGAGCACGGTTCGCAACCGCATGGACCACCTCGAAGACGCGGGGGTGATCCGCGGGTACTATCCCGAAATCGACTACGAGCAAGCGGGGTTCGAACTCCACATGTTCGTCGTGTGCCGGGCGCCGACTGCCAGACGCGCCGAGTTGGCCAGGGAGGCCCTGGAACTTCCCGGCGTCATCAACGTCCGGGAGATGACGACCGGGACCGACAACCTCCACATGGAGACGGTGGCCGTCGACTCCGACGCGGCCGACGAGACGCTCGCGGGGATCGAGA
>CAYTAG010000337.1:0-2672 GCA_964435625.1 uncultured Halobacteriales archaeon
GGTTGCGGGCGCGGCCGTAGCGCAACCGGAAACCGCCGGGTTCGCTGGGGAGCGAAAACACGGGCCGGCCGGCGATGATGTCCCGCAGGAACTTCTTGCTCGGGTCCGCGCGCGGCGGCCCGTCGGGACCGCTTTCCTCGGCGCCGTCGCCGTCGTCGTCGGCCTCGTCGTCAGCCTCGCCCTCGTCGCTCTCGGCCTCCTCGTCGGCGTCGCCCTCGTCGCCGATGGTGCCGTCGATGAGGTCCTGGAGCCAGGGCCACTCCACCTCGTCGAGGTTGCGGGTGTACCGCTGGATCTTGGGGGCCTTCAGCGCGATGCCCTCCGCCAGCACCAGGCACATGCCGCCGCGAGGGCTGTTGGTGTCGACCCGTTCGAGGTCGCGGTAGGAGTCGACCTCCTCGTCGCCGGTCGCCTCCCCGTCCAGCAGGATGGGGACGTGCTCGGCGATGAACTTCGTCTCCTCGTCCTTCGGGGAGTACTGCAGGCCCGTCTCGGAGTCGTAGAGGGCGACCTCCTCGGCGTAGCGGCCGACTTCCTTGTCCCGGGGTTTGTACTCGTCGACGCCCACGAGGGTGCGGACGTAGTCCGCCACCAGCACGGACAGCGCCTGGGCGGTCCCGCCGGCCGAGCGGATCGGCCCGGCGTAGTAGATGGCGACGCACTCGCTGCCGTCGTCGTTCTCGACCAGTTCGACGCGGTCGATTCCCTCGATTGGGGCCGCGACGACCCCCTCCGTGAGCAACGCGACCGCGGTGCGGACGGCGCCCTCGATCTTGCCGGCCTGGGTCTCGTACTCGCCGACCCGGCCCTCCGCGACGTCCGCAGCGAGGTCGAGGGCGGCCTCCTCGCGGCTCATCTCGCCCTCCAGATCGCGGACTCGCTCGGCCACCCCGTCGATGTCCAGCACCTTCTCGACGCGGTCGGCCATGTCCTTGGCGATGGGAATCTCGACCTCCTCGCTGGGGTCTCTGCCCGCCGAGCGCGCGCGGTCGGCCACCTCCATGGCCTCCGCCAGGCGGCCCTCCAGCGTCTCGAAGTAACGTTCGTCCTGTTCCCTCATCTGCCTCAGTGCTCGAACCAGAGGTCGAGTTCGGTCGTGTCGTCGTACTCCCGCCGGAGGTCGGCGTCGAACGCGCGGACGTACAGTTCGCCGGCGAAGACGGTGCCAGCGTTCAGGTGGCCCGCCACCGCCTGTCCGGACGGGCGCGACAGCACCGCGTGGGTGTGCGCGAACCGCTTGCCGTCCAGCCAGGAGACGTTGCCGACGCTGGCGGCCACCTCCAGCGGTTCGTCGAAGACGACCTCGCGGTACTCCTTGTCGTCCTGGTCGTAGAACCACACTTCGGCGTCCATGACGGCGCCGAGCCCGAGGAAGAAGGCGGCGTCGACCTCCTCCTCGTCGGCGAGGCGTTCGATCTCGCCGCGCCAGTCCCGGCCCGTCTCCAGGCGGCAGACGAACTCGCGGGTCCCCTCGACCTCCCGGTAGTGCATGGACGCGAACACGACGCCCGGGCGCAAAAAGGTTGAGTATACGGTCGCAGGAGTGATCGGTTGGGCTAGAGGTTATCGTTCATCTGCCTTCAGCGGCCGTGTTTTCGACGGAAACTGCGCGCTCTCCGGGGGCTTGGTCATCAACAGCCAGAAAGCCCCCGCGCGCTCGACTCCCGGGGTGGGCGAGAGCAAGCTCTCGCTGGGTCGCTCGTTGCACTCGCGGGACCCTCGCTGCGCTCCTCGGCCTTCGGTCTCCGGTGCTTCCGTCGGCCGGGTGCGTCGAGCGCGCGGCCCCTTTCAGTCCCGCCCGACAACTCGGCCAAACCACCAGCCTCCCCAGCCGACTGCGTTACTCAGTCGCGCCCGGTGGGCGCTCTCTGCGTTACTCATCCGCCGTCGGAGGCACGCTCCGACGAGCCCCCGCTCGCGGGGACCTCGCGCGCGTAGAGGTTTAACCGTCTTCAGACTTGATTTCTCGACAATACTTAATACGGTTTATCTCCGTGGTTCATGCATGAACACCGATCAGGCAGCTCCCACGGAATCACTGTCCGCCGACCAGGGGGATGAGGAGGGGCCGTTCGTGACGCTCCAGTTCCCCGCTGGTCGCTTCGAGGACTTCCTCGGCATGATGATCGTCCTCACCGAGGGCATCCTCCTGCTGTTCACCGCCATCGGCGCGGTCTGGTGGGTCGGCAGCGTCCTCGGCTCGCTGTACCACCCCTGGATGCTCCGCCACGGCGGCATCCTCGAGTACCTCTCCGTCGACTGGTACCTCGGCGTCCTCTCCCCCGTCCTGGGCATGGCGCTGATCGCCGGCGTCCTCCACCTCCTGTGGGAGTGGGACGACACGGAGGAGTGAACGATGGCACCGATCAAGCAGGCGTATCAGACACTAAACTCCGGTTCTCCGCTGGTCACTTCGAGGAGCATCTCCTCACCGCCATCTTCGCCGTGCAGCTCTCC
This sequence comes from uncultured Halobacteriales archaeon, assembly GCA_964435625.1. Classification (GTDB taxonomy): domain Archaea; phylum Halobacteriota; class Halobacteria; order Halobacteriales; family PXRE01; genus PXRE01. The sequence continues at coordinate 2,458 of CAYTAG010000337.1, forward strand.
CTCGGCGCAGTCGGTGTCCTGATTGGCGGGTTCGTCCTCGCGGTCGCCTCCGGCGACACGCTCGCCGTCAGAGACACGCTCCGAGGAGCCCCCGCTCACGTCCGTTCGCGGGGGCACCGGGAGAGACGAGCTCTCCCGAGCCTCCGGCTCGCAGGCTCGCCGGAGACACCGTCGGAGACACGCTCCGACGAGCCCCCGCTCACGTCCGTTCGCGG
>CAYTAG010000338.1:0-2657 GCA_964435625.1 uncultured Halobacteriales archaeon
GCCTCTATGCGCGCGAGGGATGAGCACCGCAACGAAGTGAGGAGCGCAATCGGCTGGGGAGGTGTGTGGCGACGAACGGCTGGGCGGGACTGAAAGGGGCCGCGGGCTCGACGCACCCGGCCGACGTAAGGACCGCAGGCCGAAGGCCGAGGACCGCAGCGAGGCCCGGGAGTCGAGCCCGCGGGGGCTTTCTGAGTATTGCCGGCCAAGATACCGTTTCCAGAGAGCGCGCGGGGGCTTTCAGGCTGTTCGCAGTGGAGACAACGCCCGTAGAGCGTGACGTTGGACCATCCGGAATCGAAAGCCAATACCACCCCCTGACAGCGACGTAAACCTCCCCAGCATACCGGGGGGAACCGACTTCCTCCCGACCCACCAGCACCTGACCGATGGCGGAGTCGCCCGTGGCAGAGCCGACCACCGACGCCGATCAGACCGACGACTCGACGGACGGACCTACCCTCGACGACCTCCGCGAGGCGTACGCAACGACGGCCGAGCGACGATCCCGCCCCCGTCTGCTCGACCGACTCCTCAAGGGACGGTACCGCCGCCGGCACTTCGCCCGAGCGGAAGGACGAGTTCTCGATGTCGCCTGCGGGATGGGAACGAACTACCGGTACCTCCCTGAGTCCGTCGAGTACGTCGGCGTCGACGCCACGCGGGGGATGCTCGAAACGACGCGGGACCGGTTCGACGGGCCGGCAGACGGCGACCCGCTCCTCCAGATGGACGCCGCGGCGCTGGCGTTCCCCGACGACGCCTTCGACACCGTCGTCACCTCGTTCTCGACCTGCGCCTTCCCGGACCCGATTGAGGCCGTCCGGGAGATGGGCCGGGTCTGTGCCCCCGGCGGCCGGGTCCTCCTGCTCGAACACGGCCGGAGCCACGTCGAACCGCTCGGCCGGATCCAGGACTGGCGCGTGAACGCGACGTGGGCCGGGGACGTCTGCCGGTGGAACCAGGACCCGGAAGCGAACGTCAGGCGGGCGGGGTTGACAATCACCGAAACGCGGTCCTGGCTGGCCGGCGTCGTCACGGCAATCGAGGCGCGACCCTCGGAGTGATCCGCCCAACCCGGAGTACCAACCGTTAAGGCCGCGTCGGGAGCACCTCGTACCATGGCGAAGATAGTCATACTGCTCGTCGCCGACGAGGAACTGAGCCACGAGGAGTTCGTCTGGCGCCTGCGGGAGGAACACGTCCCCATCGCGGAGGACCTCCCCGGCCTCGTCGAGTACCGGACCTCGGTCCCCAGCGACCCCGAACGGGCGGCCTACGACGGCATCTCGGAACTGTACTTCGAGGACCCCGCCGCGATGGGCGAGGCGTTCGATTCCGAGGCCGGCGAGCGCGTCCAGGCCGACGCCGCGGAGTTCATGCAGGTCCAGCAAAACGAGACCCTCGTGGTCGACGAGACGGTCCACGTCGAGCGATGAGCGAGGAGTCCACCGCCGCGCGCGTGGCCGAACTGATCGAGGAGGCCGGCGTCGAACGCGTCTTCGGGTACCCCGGCGGCCGGGTCATCGAGGTGTTCGAGCATCTCGCGGACACCGACGTCTCGATCGTCCGCCCGCGCGACGAACGCGAGGCCAGCGTGATGGCCGAAGCCTACGGCCGGATCACCGGCGAACCACAGGTGCTCGCGGGCCAGGGGCCCTGGATCGGGAGCCTGGGCGCGCTCGGCCAGATGGAGGCCCGCCTGGGGTCGACCCCGATGGTCGTGATCACGGAGGCCAGCGAGCGCGGGGAGTACTCGACGCTGGCACCGTACCAACAGGCCCGCGGCGACTACGGCGGCCTCGACCTCCCCTCGATCCTGGAAGGAATCACCAAAGAGCACTGGTTCCCCCGCACCCCGACCGAGACGCTCCGGAGCGTCCAGCTGGCGTTCAAGCACGCCACCGCGGAGCGGCCCGGCCCCTGCGCCGTGATCCTCGACGGCGGCGCGGTCGCCGAGGAGGTCCCCGACGATTCGATTCCGCCCGTCTGGGACACCGACGAGCAGATCCGCAACTGGGAGTCCCGGCCGACCGAGCGCGACGTCGAGGCCGCCGCCGAGGCGCTGGCCGACGCGGACCGGCCAGTGATACTCGCCGGTAATGGTGTTCATGCCGCCGACGCCTACGACGAACTCCAGGCCGTCGCAGAGGCCTACGACGCCATCGTCACCACCTCCTACCTCGGCAAGTCGACGATCCCCGAGACCCACGAGCGCGCGGCGGGGGTCGTCGGCTCGTTCGGCCACGAGGGCGCCAACCAGGTGGTCAGCGAGGCCGACGCGCTGCTGGTCGTCGGCTGTCGCCTGAATCCCATGGACACCAACTGGCAGGCGGAGTCGTTCGTCCGCCCCGGGGAGCAGACCATCGTCCACGCCGACGTGACCACCCGGAACGCGGGCTGGGTCTACCCCGCCGACGTGGGGTTGATCGGCGACGCGGCGGAGTCGCTGGCCGCGCTGGCGGACGCAGCCGAGCGGCCGGGGGTAGACGCCGGGGGGAACGACTGGGCGCTCGACCGCGCGAGCGAGGCCCGCGAGGACTTCACCGCGCCCGCGTGCGAGTCCGACGCCAGCCCGATCATGCCCCAGCGCGCCGCCAGGGAGGTCCAGCGCGTCGTCGACGAGGACACCGTCGTCACGGCGGACTCCGGCAACA
>CAYTAG010000339.1:0-2632 GCA_964435625.1 uncultured Halobacteriales archaeon
TCGCGCATCTGGCGCATCGGCCCGCCGTGGACCCAGACGACCGCCGGGAGGTCGGTCGCGTCGTCGTCGACGGCTTCCGTCTCCCGCGGATCGAGCAGGTAGGCGTGAATCTCCCGGTCGCCGACGCTCTCGTAGGTGACGTGTTCGGGCGCGACGGGGTCGACCGACCACTCGCGGACCGCCGAACGGGTGAGGGTGCGGGCGTCGTCGGGGTCGGTCTCGTCGGCGTCGGTCTCCGCGGCGCCGACGGCGTCCGGGAGGTCGATCACCCGGACCTCCGGCGAGACCGATGCGTCCGCGTGGACGAACGCGAGGCGCTCGCCGTCGGGCGAGGGTCGGGGGTAGACTGTGGTCCCTGCGCCGGTCACCAGCGGGTGGACCCCCGGGTCGGCACCGACGCGGACGGGCCGGATGGCGAACAGGTCCCGTCGGCCGAGGCCCCGGCGGTTCGAGGCGAACACGAGGGTCTCGTCGTCCAGCCACCGCGGTCGGGAACTCGCGAGGCCCTTGTCCTCGAAGGCGCCGCTGGTCAACTGTGTCCGGTCGCCCGTCTCGGGATCGAGCACGTGGACGTGTTCCCAGCCGTCGAGCGGCAACGCCGCGGCGACGCGCTCGCCGTCCGGGGAGACGACGGGGCTGCCCCGCGAGGCGATTCCCTCCTCGTGGTCCTCCTCGCGGAAGAGGACCGACTCCTCGCCGTCGCTCACGTCGACGGCGACGAACTCCCGGACGGTCCCCTGTTCGCCGACTCTGTCGAGGAGCAGGCGGCCGTCACCCAGCCAGCCAGGGTCGCTCGTCGAGTAGGCGTGCTCGCGGGTCCGCCAGGCGAGGTCGCCGGTCCCGGCGTCGACGACGCCGACCTGTTTGGTGTCGTATTCGACGAAGCGGTACGCGAGCAGGTCGTCCGGTCCCCAGGCGAGCATCCGGTCCTCGCCGAGGAACGGGCCGCGCTCGGGGACGTCGAAGCGGCGGGTCGCCCCGTCGAGGTCGATTACGCAGGGGCGGCCGTCGCGGTAGAACGCCAGAGAGCGGCCGTCGTCGGTCCAGGCGAGGTCGTCGGCCGCGGCGTGGTCGGTGAGTAGTTCGGTCGTCTCCAGAGCGACGTTCACGAGGAACAGTTCCCCATCGTCGGTCACCAGCGCCAGGCGCTCGGGGGTCGCCGCGGGCGCCCAGGCCACGGTGGCGACGTAGCCCTCGCCGGGGGAGAGCCGCCAGGAATCGGACGCGTCCGCGGCGGCGTCGGGACGGTCCTGGGCGTCGGGGTGGTCCGGGGCGTCGTCGTTCACGTCCGCGATCCGGAGCGACCGTCCGTCGTCCTCGTAGACGGGGACGGCGACGAACCGGCCGTCGGCCGACCACGAGGGCGCCGCGGGGTACTCGACGTCGAGGACGTCGTCGATGGTGAGGTCGGTCGGCATGGTCGCTGGTGGGGCCCCGGCCGCTTCGGTGTGGACCTCCCGGCAACGATGGCCGGAGATCGACTTGCGAACGCGCTGGCGTTCGCAAGTCGATAGATGCCCCCCGACGACCGCCGCCGCCGTCAGTCCCCGCCGAACACGCCCCGGGCTTCGAGGTCGTCCAGTTCGTCCGTGGAGTAGCCCAGTTCGGAGAATACTTCGCGGGTGTGCTCGCCCAGTTTCGGCGGGGGAGACTCGAAGCCGCTGTCGGCGTTCCCGAAGTGCAGCGGGTGTTCGACCGCGGGAACGGCGCGGTCGCCCTCCCCGACTTCCGTGACGGCACCGCGGGCCTCCGTCTGCTCGTTGTAGAGTGCGTCCTCGACCTCCAGCACGGGACCGGCCGGGACGCCGGCGTCCTCGACGAGCACGTCCATCCACTCGTCGGTCGGGCGCTCGGTCAGCGTCGACTCGATTTCGGCCGCGAGGGCGTCCATGTGCTCGACGCGGTCGGCGTTGGTCTCGAAGCGCTCGTCGGTGGCCAGGCCCGGGCGGTCGACGGCCGCGCAGAACCGCTCGAACAGGCGGTCGTTGAGACAGGCGACGTTGAGGTAGCCGTCGGCCGTCTCGAACGTCTGGTACGGCGCGAGCACGGGGTCTTTCGTGCCCATGCGCTCGGGATGCTCGCCGGCGAAGACCTTGCCCGCCTGCTTGGTGAGCCACGGCAGGGTCGCCTCCAGCATCCCGAGGTCGACGTACTCCCCTTCGCCCGTGCGCTCGCGGCGGTACAGCGCCGAGGAGACGCCGAAGGCGGCCCACATCGCCGTGATCAGGTCGGTCGCGGGGAGGCCCACCTTGACGGGCGGGCGGTCGGCCTCCCCCGTGACGCTCATGATGCCGCTCATGCCCTGGACCAGCAGGTCGTAGCCGGGTCGCTGGCTCCAGGGGCCGGTCTGGCCGAACGCCGAGATGGCGCAGTAGACGATTTCGTCGTTGTGCTCGCGGATGGTCGCCTCGTCGACGCCCAGTCGCTCGGCGGTACCCGGGCGGTAGTTCTGCAGGAAGACGTCCGCCTCCGCCGCGAGGTCGTACAGCGCCTCCGTTCCGGCGTCGCTCTTGAGGTTCAACTCGACGCTGCGTTTGTCGTAGTTGACCGTCCAGAAGTACGGGGACTCGCCGTCGACGAACGGCGGCCCGGAGTGGCGGATGTCGTCGCCGACGCCCGGGCGCTCGACCTT
>CAYTAG010000340.1:0-2619 GCA_964435625.1 uncultured Halobacteriales archaeon
CGACCAGCAGGTGCTTGACTTCGAAGCCGTCCGCGAGGATGGTTCGACGAGCTGGGAACGAGCCGATCCGCGGGCCGCCCTGCTCGAACGCTGGGGTCGGTACGGCTTCCTGGTGATGCTGCCCGACGGTGACCCGCATTTCTGCGCGCTCGGAACCCTCCCAGACGGCCGCTACACGGGCTGGTGCAAGTGCAAGGGCTTTCGCTACCACGAGTCGCCCTGCGCCCATCTCTGCGCCGTCCGCAAGGCCGAGTTTGGCGACCTGACCGACGACCGCCTTCAGGATGTTGTCACCATCTACCGGGTCGCAGAGGTTGACGACATGGTGACCGCCGAGCAAACGGCCGCCCAGCGGACCGGCGAGGTGTTCGAGGGCGCCGACGCCGACCAGGCCGCCAGCGACGACGATCACGGCCGCCTCGACGACCTCTCGCCCCGCCAGCGCGAGGTGTTCCTGGCGGTCCACGAGCGCGACCTCGCGCCGACTGAGGCCGCGGACGAGCTGGGCATCGACGGGTCGACCGCCCGGACGCATCTCTCTCGCGCTCGGGACAAACTCGGTATCGAGGTGTGACCATGCAGGGCAACCTCAACACCGAGTTCTGTCGGGGTGCCGGTGACCAGCGGGACGGCTCACGCGCGGGTACGCGGGGGCGCGCGTGTACCCCCTCTCAGCCAACCACGTTGGGGCGTGTAGCTAAACGGAGTTTCCCGTCACCGTCCCCGTATTACGCTCACCCCTCGCGTCTAGACGATTTATCAACGGAGCGGGTAGAATGAGCCGGGGCGAGCGCTGGCAGCAGTCGTCCGCCGGATCGACCCAGCTTTCCGCGAAGGTCCCGGAGTCGCTGAAAGAGGACTTCAGAGAAGCTTCCGAGCAGCGCGGTGAGACCATGACGGACGTTATCAAGTCGAAGATGATCGAAGTGGTCGAGGCTGAGCTAGGCGCTGGCTCGGGCGACCCGCTTCCCGACGATCCCGCCCTCGCGGACGCCTATCGGGCGCTCCGAAAGAACGCCAACCCCGACAGCAACCTCCTGAACACCAGGATCGCGGAGTCGGTTGCTGCCGAGGCGTCCGGCGTCAAGTCCAGGGTGGTCCGGGAGAACGTTCTGGAGCCGCTTCGGTCGCGGGGATTCATCCGGCCGTACTTCGGCCAGATCGTGGTGATTCCTCCCGAGGAGTCCGGCGATGAGTGAGCAGATTGACCACGGCGAGTACCGGATTGGCGACGCGCTCGACGAGCTGGCGAAACTGCCGAACGAATCCGCCGCGGTCGTCGCGCTCGACGACGCCTGGGCGCGGCCGGGCCGTCAGGGGGCGTTTGGAGTCGAGTACCCGACCCACGAGTTCGAAACGACGGCCGAACTCGTCGACATCGTCTGGGACGTGCTCGAACCCGGCGGGTGGCTGATTGCCGACGCCGACGACTGGCTGTTGCCGCGTATCCTAACCTACCTCTGCGAGCAGTTCGGCGACGTGACCCCATGGTACGAGGGCGGCGGCTACCGACGCTTGGGCGGCGTGACCTACGTCGACGTAGGTGGCGACCCCGACACGAGCACCCCCGGACAGTTACTGTCGAACGGTGGCTACCCCGTAGTGTTCGCTCACAAGGCTGAAACTGACCTCCGGACGCCCGTCAGCGCTCGGCAAATTGCCCGCCACCCGCGGCGGGTCGAGGACGGGTATCCTTACGGCTGGGGGAGCCTGAAGCCAGTGGGGCCGTATCGAGCCTGGATTGGCGGGCTCACTGAGCCCGGCGAGACGGTCGTCGTTCCGTGCGCCGGCACCGCTCCGGCCGCCATCGCGTCCGAGCAGTTGGGCCGCGAGTGGGTCGCCATCGACAGTGAACATGAGGCGCGCGAGGCCTTCCGCCAGCGCCGAGCGGCCTACCTCGAGGACGAGCAGATGACGCTTCGCAGTGTGGTGGTCGGTGATGAGTGAGCAGGCCAGCGCCGGGCGACAGGTTCCAGAGGAGATCCTCGACGCGACCTGTGGCGGACGTACAATCTGGTTTCCTGGTCACAAGGACGACGACGCGACACTCTACATCGACAAGCGCGAGGAACCGCCGGGATTCCACGGTCAAGAAGGGCGGACCTACGGGATCGACCCCGACGAGGTGCAGGACTTCCGAGACCTGCCGTTCGAGGACGCGGAGTTCAACCTCGTTGTGTTCGATCCTCCCCATGTGCTCCGCGAGGACGGGATGGCGCAACTCTCCGGCCACGTCATCAAGAAATACGGAGCGCTCCGCGCTGAAACCTGGCAGTCGGACCTAAAGGCCGGTTTCGAAGAACTCTGGCGCGTTCTGAAACCCGGCGGGACACTCGTCTTCAAGTTCGCCGATAACGATGTCGATTTCCGCGAGGTCCTAGATCTCGCCCCGGTCGACCCGCTCTTCGGGACCACAACGAAAAAGAACACAATCGAGACTCGTTGGTTCGTCTTCTACAAGCGTTCAGTAGACCCGGGACCTGAGCAGTCCACTCAGGACTAACCCTATCTGTTCTAATCTCTATCATATCTCTTATCGAAGTCGCTGGTAGATACCAAACAGTCCATTGACAACGCCGAAATATCTTTGCCGAATGCTTGCCAATATAGTGTGAAGCC
>CAYTAG010000341.1:0-2618 GCA_964435625.1 uncultured Halobacteriales archaeon
GCGGCGACGGGCGGCCTGGCGGCCCTGGGCGCGACCGCGACGCCGGTCGCCGCGGGGTCGTACACCCGCCACTCCTACGGCGGCCTGGAGTACACCAAGTACGTCCCGGACGGCGTCGACGGGTCCACCGCGGTCCCGCTGGTGGTGATGTTGCACGGCTGCACCCAGGACGCCGACGACTTCTCGACGGGCACGCGGATGAACGAGGTGGCCGACGACCACGGGTTCATCGTCGTCTACCCCGAGCAGTCCTCCAGCCGCCACTACAACACCTGCTGGCAGTGGTTCAACGACGAGAACACCACGCGCGGCCAGGGCGAACTGGCGATCATCAAGGGCATGGTCGACGAGGTGAAGGCCGACCACAACGTCGACGACGAGGAGGTCTACGCCGCCGGCCTCTCGGCCGGGGGCGCGATGGTCCCGAACCTCGTCGCGGAGTACGCCGACGTCTTCTCGGCCGCGGGCGTCCACTCGGGGCTTGAGTACGACGCCGTCGAGAGCGAGACCGAGGGGACGCTTGCGATGACCCAGTGTAGCGCGAAGGACCCCCAGACCGCCGGGACCCAGGCGTACGAGTCGATGGACGAGTACGGCATCACGGCGGCGGTGCCGACCATCGTCTTCCACGGCGCCGACGACACCACGGTCTACCCCTGCAACGGCGAGCAGGCGACCGAGCAGGCCACCCAGACCAACGACCTGGCGGCCAACGGCGCCGACGACGGCACCGTCGACTACTCCGCCGACCGGACGTACTCCGACTGTAGCAACCCCAGGTGCGTCGACGTCTCGGAGTACCACGACCCCGAGGGGGAAAGCGTCGTCGAGTACTGGGCGGTCGACGGCATGGGCCACGCCTGGTCCGGCGGCGACAGCGCCGGCTCGTACACCGACCCCGACGGCCCCCACGCCGCCCAGATCATGTGGAACTTCTTCGCCGCCGACTCCTCGGACCCGGGCGACCCGCCGGACAACGAGGTGCCCGTCGCGGAGGCCCACGCGGATCCGAACCCCGCGTCGCCGGGGGAGACGATCACCTTCGACGCGTCGAACTCCTCGGACGCGGACGGGACCATCGAACAGTACGAGTGGGACTTCGGCGACGGCGCGACCGCCACCGGCGAGACCGTCACCCACAGCTACGACTCGACGGGTGAGACGGTCGTGGAGTTGACAGTCACCGACGACGACGGCGCGACCGCCACCGACGCCGTCACCGTCGAGGTCAACGAGGACGGCTTCGACGGCTACTGCGGCACCGACGACAACTACTCTCACGTCCAGGCGGGCCGCGCCTGGACCGACGGCTCGTACGCCTACGCCGAGGGGTCCGACGAGAACCTGGGCCTGTACAACACCTACGAGACCTCGCGGCTGAAGGAGACCTCGCCGGACTACTTCGAACCGGTCCAGTCCTGCTGAGCCCACCCACTGCTTTTCCCCGGGCCGGATCCGTTCTCCCGGCCGGCTTCGCTTCGCGCCGACGACCGACGGTCGAGGGCGTCCGAACCGGGGACCTGACCGGGAGTCGGACCGGAGAATCGGCCGCGGCGCCGGGTCCGGGAATCGACAGGGTCAGACTGGGAATAGACCGGGGGATCGAAAGGGAACGGGGAATCGACCGTTCTGGACCGGGCCGTTCGTGGTCCGGCGGTGTGGTGGGGGAAGGGGCTCCGCCGGATCGTGTGATGGAGTGGGGGAGCGTCCGTCGGCCCCGGAAACCGGAGCCGAGTCCGAGACGCATCCTCAAGGGGCGAGGTGTGGGGGGGTCGGTGGAGACATCCTCACGTGGAGGATGCAGTTAAATTCTATATTCTGGTCAATCAAAAAAGCAATGGCCGTGAAACCTTATAGGCGGCCGGTCGTAGACGGGGGTGTGACCTCGTCGCCAGCCATCCGGACGGAGGGAGTCAGGGTTCGTCGGGCGGGGGAGGAGGACCTGCTGGCCATCCACAGAATCGAGCGGGAGGCGTTCACGGACCCGTGGCCGTACGGGGCCTTCGAGCGGTTCGTGGGCGATCCGGGCTTTCTCGTCGCGGTCGAGGACGGCAACGTCGTGGGGTTCGTCGTCGCCGACGTCGTCCCGGACAACGAGCGCCCCGTCGGCCACGTCAAGGACCTGGCGGTCCACCCCGAGCGACGGGGCGAGGGCGTGGGGACGACGTTGCTGGAACGCTCGCTGATGGTGCTGGCGGGGTCCGGCGTTGCCTCCGTGAAACTGGAGGTCCGCGAGGACAACGGGGCCGCTCGCTCGCTGTACCGGCAGTTCGGGTTCGAACCCGTCCACCGCATCGCCGAGTACTACGACGACGACGAGGACGCCGTCGTGCTCGTGTCCGAACTCCGGCAGTGAATCGGGTTTCGTCCCGTTGGGCGTTTTCTATCGAATCCATCGTGATTCCACGTCTTCCATCGTGACTCGATGTTTCCCAGCAGGACTCCCGTCTTCCATCGTGACTCGATGTCTTCCATCATGACTCGACGGCAGCCGACAACTAGGGATGTCCTCACCCTCCCCAGCCGCGGGGTTGGGCCGGCGCCCGCCCGCCGAGGTCGCCGGCCCGCCCCCGGCCCTCGCGCGCGTTCCTCGCGCGCGCCGTGAGCCTAATAGAGGT
>CAYTAG010000342.1:0-2581 GCA_964435625.1 uncultured Halobacteriales archaeon
CGCGACCGGCAAACACTGTCGGACCGGGAAGGCTTTTACCCGCCTGGCGGAAACGGGCCAGTCATGCCGACGGACGCGATTCCCGGCCGGTGTACCGCGACGAAGCCGACCCAGCCACGGCCGTCGCGGACGACAGCGCCGCGGGTCGCGCCGACCGGGCCGCGTCCGGGGGTGGATCGACCGTGAGTGGCGAGGAGCGCACCCGGACCGATTCCTACACCGTCCGGCTGGAACTGGAGGACGAACCGGGCGAACTCCTGCGGGCGCTGGAACCGGTCGCCGAGCGGGGCGCCAACTTGCTGTCGATCTTCCACGAGCGGGGCAACCTCACGCCACGGGGCCACGTCCCCGTCGAGGTGGACCTGGAGTGCCACCCGGATCGGTTCGAGGACGTCGTCGCCGCACTGCGGGCGGACGGCATCAACGTCGTCCGGGCCGGCCAGCAGCGCTACGGCGAGGAGGTGACGGTGCTGTTGACCGGTCACCTCGTCGAGTCGGACCTCTCGGACACCCTCGACCGCGTCCGGAACTGCGCCGGCGCCTCGGTGGTCGACCTCTCGCTGTCCGCGCCCGGGGGGACCGACGACGTGGCCAGCGCCCGCCTGCGACTGGCCGCCGAATCGGGGAGCATCGCGGACGCACTGGCGACGGTGCGCGACGTGGCCGACGAGAAGGACCTCCGGGTGATCGAACCGCTGGCGCCCGGCGGGGGTGGCCGGTCGTGAGACTTGCAATAATGGGCGCCGGCGCCGTCGGGCGGGCCGTCGCGGACCTCGCGGGGTCGCACGGCCACGTGGTGACGGCGCTGGCGGACTCGACCAGTGCGGCGGTCGACCCCGACGGGATCGACGTGGCGGCGGCGCTCTCGCGCAAGACCGAGTCGGAACGGGTGGGCGAGGACGACCCGGATCGAGCGCTCACCGCCGACTACGACGCGCTGGTCGAGGCGACGCCGACGACCCTGGGCGACGCCCAGCCGGGGTTCGATCACGTCCGGGCCGCCCTGGAGCGTGACCGGCACGTCGTCCTCGCCAACAAGGGGCCGGTGGCCGAGCGGTACGAGGAGCTGATGGCGCTGGCCGACCGGAGCGAGGGCGAGGTGCGCTTCGAGGCGACGGTGGGTGGCGCCATCCCGGTGCTGTCGACCGTCGAGGACCTCGGCCCGGAACGGGTGACCGCGGTCCGTGGCGTCCTCAACGGGACGGCCAACTTCGTCCTCTCGCGGATGGCCGCGGAGGGCCTGGGCTTCGAGCACGTCCTCGCGGAGGCCCAGGACCTCGGCGTCGCGGAGGCCGACCCCTCCTTCGACGTCGAGGGGACCGACGCGGCCCTGAAGTGTACCATCCTGGCGAACGTCCTGGCCGACGGATCGTCTCGCGATCCGTCGGCCCGGCTGGACGAGTTCGCCCTCGACGACGCCGAGGTGACCGGCATCCGGGACCTGCCGGGGAGCGCGCTCGACCTGGCCGCCGAGGACGGCCGGACCGTCCGGCTGGTCGGGGAGGCGACGCGGGAGGGCGTCCGCGTCGGCCCGCGACTGGTCCCCGAGAACGGGACGCTAGCGGTGACCGGCACACGGAACATCGTCCAGGTCGAGACCCGGGACGCCGGCCGGCTGAACCTCTCGGGCCGGGGCGCCGGCGGCCCGGAGACCGCCAGCGCGGTGCTGGCGGACGTGGGGCGGCTTCCGGACCGGACGCCCGGCCGTCCGTGACCGTCGACGGCGTCCCCGTTGTCGAAACGCTTATGCCTCTGACGGGGGTCGGGCCGTCCGATGAGCGACGGGAGCCAGTCCGAGGACCCCACTGTCGTCCAGGTGCTCGTTCGCTATCCCGCCTATCTCGTCGGTGGGCTGCTCGCCGTATCGGGACTCGGTATCCTGACGTTTCCGGCTCCCCTCGTTCCCAGACTGGCGTACGCCCTGTTCGTCACGTCGGCGGGCCTGTACGCCCTTCCGCCGGTCAGACGGCGATTGCCGCTCCCGCCCCGGGTGACGAACTATCCGAGCCCGGGCGTCACTGGCTATCTGACGGTCGCGCTCGTCGTCCTGGCGTTGCTCTGGGTCGGGTTCCTGCTCGGTCCCGAGATCACCGTCGCCGACGTCCCCAACTCGGATGCGCAGTCGGCGACCCTGGCGCTCGTCTCGTCCGTTCCCGCGTGAGAGGTCCCCCGGTCGTTCGAGTTCGCCCTCGCTGTCCGTGTCCCGGTCTACTAAATCGAAGGAAAGCGTCGGGGGACGCGACGGGCCGTTTCGAAATCGTTTTAAGAACAACCGGCGAAAGAGTCCGATACAGCGCCTCTAGGCGTGAGACACTCATGAGCGACAAACCGCACCAGAACCTGGCCATCATCGGCCACGTCGACCACGGCAAGAGCACGCTCGTCGGACGCCTCCTGTACGAGACGGGAAGCGTCCCCGAGCACGTGATCGAACAGCACAAGGAAGAGGCCGAGGAGAAGGGCAAGGGCGGCTTCGAGTTCGCCTACGTCATGGACAACCTCGCCGAGGAGCGCGAGCGCGGGGTAACCATCGACATCGCCCACCAGGAGTTCGACACCGACGACTACTACTTCACGATCG
>CAYTAG010000343.1:0-2520 GCA_964435625.1 uncultured Halobacteriales archaeon
TCGTCCACCTGACCCACGGCGAGCAGACGCCGACCTACCTCGGCGTCGAGCGGTCGCGGTTCGTCTGCCGGTACGGGGCCACGCCGCTGTACTGGTTCCACTGGTTGATCTCGCCGATCATCACGCTCGGCGACGGGGTCGCGAAGTGGACGCTCCGGCTGTTCGGCGTCGAGATGACCGGCGCGTGGCTCGAAACCGAGGAGGACCGCATCGAGTCCCGCGCCGACCTCCGGAACCGCCTCGGGACGGTGCTGGAGCGGGGCGGCCTCCCGGAGGAACGACGCGAGGAGGTGATGAACGCCCTGACCATCGGCGAGACGCCGGTGCGCGAGGTGATGATCCAGCCGGAGGGTATCGTCACGCTGTCGACGGCGGACGATCCGGAGGAGAACCTCCAGCGGATGGCGGAGCACCCCCACACGCGGTATCCCCTGGTCGGCGAGGAGTTGACCGACTTCCGGGGAATCGTGTACGTCCCCACCGTCACCAGGTACCGCGACGAACTCGCCGAGGGGGAGGTCGACTTCGCCGAACTGGCGGCCCCGCCGATGACGCTGTCGCCGGACGCCGACGTCAGCGACGCAATCGACCAGTTCCAGACGGAAAACCAGGAACTCGCGTTCGTCATCGAGGACGGCGAGGTCGTCGGCATGGTGACCGTGACCGACCTGCTGGAGTCGGTCATGGGCGACGTCGAGGACCCCATCGACCGGGAACAGCTCGCGGCGAAGTAGGCGCCCGCCGTCCGGCACGTCCTTTTTCCGCGTGGCAACCCAACCACGGCCGTGTACGACGCTATCCTGGTCCCGACGGACGGCAGCGACCCGAGCGAGGCCGCCGTCGCACACGGCGTCGAGATCGCCGCTCCCCACGGGGCGACGGTCCACCTCCTGCACGTCGTCGACGTGGGGACGGAGATGTCCGCATCCGGCGTCGGGACGATTGCGTCCCAGCTCGAGGAAACCCTCCAGCAGGAGGCCGACGACGCCCTCGACGCCGCCGCCGAACGGGCCGACGAGGCCGGCGTCGACGTCGAGCGAACGGTCCTCGAGGGGGTCCCACACGAGGCGATCCACGAGTACGCCGGCGACCACGACGTCGACCTCGTCGTGATGGGGGCTAGCGGCCGCTCCGGGCTGAAAGAGCACCTCCTCGGCAGTACGGCCGACCGCGTCGTGCGGTCGACCGACGTCCCCGTGTTGCTGGCGCGGCCCTGAGCACGAAGCGACCGCCACAGAACGACCGAGTAGTCAGATCACGTACCACTGCCGCAGGACCGTCTCGACGGCGGCGAACCCGCGGAAGCCGTACCCGAAGACGATGGCGCCGGGGATCGCCGCCAGCGCGACCGACGGCTCGAAACGGGGGCCGTGGACCTCCCGGACGCCGAACGCGAGGAGCACGAACCCCCAGATGGCGACCAGCGCCCGCAGTTCGGGGCTCGGCACGCCCGCGAGGGCACACGGTGCGGTCGCGTACCCGAGCACCTGGACGGTCTCGCTGACGCCGCCGCGCTCGTCGACGAACGGGACCAGCAGGACCGTCTGTAGCGCCGCGACGAGGTGGAGGACGGCCGGCGTCACCAGGAGGACGGCGGCGCCGAGCCAGAAGGCCGCCGACAGCGCCGGCGGCCCGAAGTCCAGCGGGACTGCGTCCGCGACCAGCAGGAGCCGGCTCGTCTCCGCGACGGCGACGACGGCCATCGCGAACAGCAGGCCGGGGGCCTGCTCGCCGGGGACGACGGCCTCCCGGAAGAACCGCCGCGGGCGGACGAGCACGGACAGCCAGGCCCGGGCGAAGCCGGCCGCGCCGCGCGGGCGGCCGACCGCGGGCTGGAGCAACTCGGCCATGGGTCACCCGGCCCTCAGTTCGTGGCAGTCCCGGCAACGCGCCTCGTAGGACTCCTCCGCGCCGACGAGGATCGTCGGATCGTCGACGTGGGCCGGTTCGCCGTCGACGAGTCGCTGTGACATCGTCGCGGGATCGCCGCAGTTCACGCAGATGGCCTGGAGCTTGTCGACGTAGTCGGCGTGGGCCAGCAGCCGGGGAACCGGCTCGAACGGTTCGCCGGTGAACGTCTTGTCGAGCCCGCTGATCAGGACCCGCCGGTCGTCGGCCGCCAGATCCAGGCAGACCTCGACCAGCCCCGGCGAGAAGAAGTTCGCCTCGTCGATGGCGACGACCGCCTCGCCGTCGAGGTGTCCGTGGATGGCGCCGACGTCGTCGGGGTCGACGACCGTCGCCTCCCACTCGCGGCCCGCGTGCGAGCCGACGACCGCCTGGCCGTAGCGGTCGTCGACCGCGGGCTTGAACGCGGCGACGTCCTGGCCCGCGATCTCCGCCCGGCGCATGCGACGCAACAGCTCCTCGGTCTTCCCGGAGAACATGCTCCCCGTGATGACCTCGATCCACCCACTGTTCGTGATCGCGTGCATCGCAACAAACCGCACGGGCGACGGTCTTAGTCGTTGCCCATCTCTCCCCCACCGGCCTCGATCCTACTCCCACCGGCCTCGATCC
>CAYTAG010000344.1:0-2493 GCA_964435625.1 uncultured Halobacteriales archaeon
GCCAACTTCCACCTTATCAGAGTGGCGCTCTACCTGGTTGAGCTACTGGCCCGCACTGCACTACGAGGTTGCCCCTTGCTGCCTTTAAGGATTTCTGTTCTGCAGTCGCGGGAAGGAGTCGAACTACTGGGACTGTCGAGGATATATGAACATATGCACATATGTTCATATAACCTCTGGCGGTGGCGCGCTAACGTCGACCGGAGTTCCGTGGGGTTCTCGAGCAGTGCTGCGTGATCGAGGTGAATCGACCGGTCGACGTGGAACGGGTATGATCGAGGTGAGTCGACGGCATCCGACAACTAGGGATCAACCTCACGCCTCCCCAGCCGCGGGGTTGGGCCGGCGCCCGCCCGCCGAGGGCGCCGGCCCGCCCCCGGCCACCGTCAGAGGCAAGCTCTGACGAGCCCCCGCTCACGTCCGTTCGCGGTGGACCTCGCGCGCGTTGCTCGCGCGCGCCGTGACCCTAACTTGGCTCCGTGGCGCACGCTGGTGTCCCCGTGAGCGTGCGAACGGGGACTCGTCAGAGCTCGTCTCTGACGGTGTCTCCGGCGAGCCGTGCGAGCCGGAGGCTCGGGAGAGCGTGCTCTCCCGGTGTCCCCGTGAGCCGTGCGAACGGGGGCTCGTCAGCGCTTGCTCTGACGGTGGATGAACGAGTGAGCGCCTACGGCGCGAACGAGCGAATCGGCTGGGGAGGGGTGTGGTTGCGGCTTGCGGGGTGGGACTGAAAGGGGCCGCGCGCTCGATGAACCCGGCCGACGGAAGCACCGCAACGAGCGACTGAGCAACGCGAAAGAGTGAGTGAGGACCGCAACGAGGGTCCCGCGAGTACAACGAGGGGGACCCAGCGAGAGCTTGCTCTCGCCCACCCCGGGAGTCGAGCGTGCGGGAGCTTTCTGGCTGTTAGTGGCGCAGGCGCTGGCTTCCAAGAACGCGTAAAAGCCGGAAGTATAAACAGCCCGATCCCTCACTCCTCGTCCTCGAACTCCACCGAGTACCCGTCCTCGCTGATGTCGTAGGTATCGCCGGCCTCCCGCGACCGTCGCTCACCGGCCTGCTCCCCACCGGACCATTCGTTCTCGCCCGAGTGCGGGAACCCGCCCGTGTAGACCCGCCCCGACACGAAGCCGCCGGTCCGCTCGTCCAGGCGATCACCGACCAGTCGCTTCACGAGCACGCGGAAGGGGTACCGCGTCACCGGGACCGCCAGCAGGAACCCGACGGCGTCGGTCACGAGCCCGGGCGTCAGCAGGAACGCGCCGGCCGCGATCAACAACCCCCCGTCGATCAACTCGTCGGTCGGCACCTCGCCGCGCTGGACCTTTCGCGAGAGTTTCCGGAGCGTGTGCCGGCCCTCCGCCCGGACCAGCAGGGTCCCCAGCAGCGCCGTCAACACGACCAGCAGGACGGTGGCCATCCAGCCCAGGAAGTCCGCGACGACCACCAGCAGGAGCGCGTCGACCAGCGGGATCAAAAGCAGGCCGACGAGCAGCCACTTCATGCACCGTCCTACCCCGCCTGAGGCCATAATCCTTTTCGTCGGCGACCGACCGGCAGATTCGCGCAACCGCCCGACTGCGTCGGCCACACCCCAGCAGTTTATCCGCGTCTGGCGATTCCCCGACAGCAGGCCGGAATATCGTGGTGCTAGCCACTTCTCTAGCAAACAACTGTCGATGCGTTTATAACCGGCGGGCGCGATCCGTCCCGCATGGCCAGTCTGCGAGACCTCGGGCTATCGGAGTACGAGGCGCGGGCCTACCGGGCGTTGCTCAACACGGGGCCGACGACGGCCAAGGAGCTGTCCCGCGCCAGCGACGTACCGATGGGGCGGATCTACGACGTGCTCAACACCATCGAGCAGTACAACCTCGTGCGGAGCCAGACCGCCAGCCGGCCGAAGAAGTACATCGCGGTCGAGCCGGATACGGCGCTGGAACGGCTGCTGGACGACAAGAAGCGGGAACTCCAGGAGAAGGCCGAGCAGTACGAGACCATCGTCGACGACCTGGCCGACGAACTGGAGGCCGCCGAACCCGTCGAGGAACAGTTCTGGACGGCCTCGGTCGGCAAAGACGAGTCCATCGACCTGCTGCTGGAGCGGTTGGCGGCCGCCGAGGACCGGATCGTCATGATGGCCGCGGACCCCTCCCGGCAGTTCGACGTCGGGGAGGTCGGGGATCTGGTCGCCGAGCACATCCAGAACGCGCTGGACCGCGACGTCCAGGTCTCGCTGTTGATGACGCCGGCCCTGGTCGACTCGCTGCCGCGGTCGGTCGGCCAGTTGTACACCGCCTCCTTCCAGAGCCACCCCGACTGCACGGTCAAGACCACCGAGGACGTCCACAGCAACTTCACCGTCATCGACGACGTCGAGGTGGTCGTCCAGGTGCCCAACCCGCTGGACCCCGACCAGGCGTTCGCCATGATCGACCTCAAGGACCCCGAGTTCGCGGCCGACGTCGAGGAGGAGTTCGCGCCCCGATGGGAGGC
>CAYTAG010000345.1:0-2486 GCA_964435625.1 uncultured Halobacteriales archaeon
CGCCATCGTGATGGAAAAGATGGAGGGCGTCGAACTCGCCCGGACGAAACTCGACCCCGGGCAGGTGCTGGGCGTCCTGGACCTCGTCCTCGGCGAGGTCGCGGCCGCCCACGAGATCGGCTACGTCCACGCAGACATGAGCGAGTACAACGTCTTCGTTGCCAGCGGGGGCGTCACCGTCTTCGACTGGCCACAGGCCGTTTCCGTCGACCACCGGAACGCCGGCGAGTTCCTCGAACGGGACGTCCGCAACGTGGTCGGGTACTTCCGACGGAAGTACCCCAACGAGGTCCCCGACGAGGTCGACGCGTCCGACCTCGCGGGGGCGATCAGGGCGGGCGAGTTCGAGTCTGTCCGCGACCACGCCGAATGAAAGATCGTGCGACCGGCGTGATCTCGGCAGCGGTGGCGTCCAATGACGCCCCTTGACTTCTTACGCGTGCGCGCGCGCGTTGGCCCCCTTGTCTCCGTTAGGATACGGTTACGGTTCGGTGTCCACACGTGAACGTCGGTTCCCCACGACCGATCAGCAACCGCACGGGGACCTGACCGAACTGCCCTGGTGGACCGGCGTCGCTTCCTTTCGTCCCCAGAAGACGGCAGTTCTGCTGACGTCTCCGACTGGTGGAGCCGTACCGGGGCGCGACATCCGAATGCCGGTCGACGTCGCCGTGATTCGTCCTGCCGCCGGCCGGCAGCACCGACGCCGGTGAGGGATCGCCGGAAATCCCGGTCGTGGGGCCGACGTTCTGCCCGCGACCGCCGCCGAAGGGCGTCGTCGCACCGACCCTTAAATCAAATACCGCTATAGCAAATCTCCAGGTAGGTGGGTCGAGCCGCGCCAGCGTTAACCCCGTCGGGTGCGAACCGGTGACATGGAGGCCGTCAACCCCGCTACCGGCGAGCGAATCGACTCCTACGAGGAGGCCAGCGGCGACGACGTCGACGCTGCCCTCGACCGGGCGACCGATGCCTTCGAGGACTGGCGGCAGCGACCGCTGCGCGAGCGCGAGCAGTTGCTCGAACGCGTCGGCGAACTGCTCCGCGAGAACCAGCGGGAGTACGCCGAACTGATGGTCCGCGAGGTGGGCAAGCCGATCACCCAGGCCGAAAGCGAGGTCGAGAAGTGCGCGTGGGCCTGCGACCACTACGCCGAGAACGCCGCCGCCTACCTCGCCGCCGACCACCACCCGGGTCCGCCCGGCGCCGAGGTGAAAACCGTCCACGAACCCCTGGGGCCGGTGCTGGCGGTGATGCCCTGGAACTTCCCGTTCTGGCAGGTGTTCCGGTTCGCCGCGCCGTACCTCACGGCGGGCAACGTCGGCCTGCTCAAGCACGCCTCCAACGTCCCCGGCTGTGCAATCGCCATCGAGGAGATCTTCCGGGAGGCCGGTTATCCGGAGGGGGTCTTCCAGTCGCTGCTGATTCCCTCAGATTTGGTCGAGGACATCGTCGAGGACGACCGCCTGCGGGCCGCCACTGTCACGGGCAGCGGGCGGGCGGGCCGGGCGGTCGCCTCGACGGCTGGCCAGCACCTCAAGAAGACGGTGCTGGAACTCGGTGGCAGCGATCCGTTCGTAGTCCTGGACGACGCCGACGTCGAGGCCGCCGCCGAGACGGGGGCGTGGGCGCGCAACCAGAACGGCGGCCAGTCCTGCATCGCCGCGAAGCGGTTCGTCGTCGTCGAGGAGGTCTACGACGAGTTCCTGGAGACCTTCGTCGACGAGGTGGAGGCCCTGACGGTCGGGGACCCGATGGACGGGGACACCGACGTCGGCCCGCAGGCCCGCGAGGACCTGCTGGAGGACCTCCACGAGCAGGTCCAGGATAGCGTCGAGGCCGGCGCCGAGGTGGTCAACGGCGGCGAACCGATGGACCGGGAAGGCAACTTCTACCCGCCGACGGTCCTGACCGACGTTCCCGAGGGCTGTCCCGTCGACAGCGAGGAGGTGTTCGGCCCCGTCGCGGCGGTCTACCGGGTCGGCGACGAGGAGGCGGCCGTCGAGAAGGCCAACGACACGCAGTTCGGCCTGGGGGCGAGCGTCTGGACCGAGGACCGCGAACGCGGCGAGCGGGTGGCCCGCGAAATCGAGGCCGGGTGTACCTACGTGAACCAGCTGGTCAAGTCCGACCCGCGAGTGCCCTTCGGCGGCGTCAAGGAGTCGGGCTACGGCCGGGAACTGGGGAAACCGGGCATCACGGAGTTCGTCAACCGCAAGACGGTGTGGGTCGAATGAAGGCTTCTGACCTGCTGGTCGAGTGCCTTCACCGGGAGGGCGTCGAGCGCGTGTTCGGCATCCCCGGCGAGGAACTTGAGGACCTGCTGTTCTCGCTCCGGGACTCTCCAATCGAGTTCGTGCCCGTCCGCCACGAGCAGGGCGCGGCGTTCATGGCCGACGTCCACGGGCGACTGACCGGAGAGGCGGGCGTCTGCGTGGGGACCCACGGCCCCGCCGCGACGAACCTCGTCACCGGCGTCGCGGACG
>CAYTAG010000346.1:0-2448 GCA_964435625.1 uncultured Halobacteriales archaeon
CCTCGGTGGTCAGCGGGTAGTCGTTGTTCACCCAGTAGGGCTTGCCGCCGTCGAGTACCCGGACGTCCTCGTGGCCGTAGTACTTGTACTCCCAGTAGGCGAACAGCGCGAACCAGTTGGGGATGCGGCCGCCGCCGTAGACGACGACCGTCGAGTCCTCGGTGATGCCGGCCTGGCCGTTGACCTCCCCGAACGCTTCCCTGTCCAGAACGTCGCGGGTGGTCGTGTCGCTGAGGTCCTCGGCCCAGTCGAAGAACTGCGCGCCCGGAACGTGGCCCTCGTCGTAGGGCACGTAGTCCGACTCGTCGGTGACCGTCGGGTTGTTCACTTCGATCAGTCGGTACGCCGGGTCGTCGGACCGGAACTCGTCGAGGTGGTCCTCGACCCAGTCGGCCGAGACGAGCGCGTCGGGGGCGTTCTCTGACATGCGGCCGGAACGTGGCACGCCACCCACAAACCGGCACGACTCCCGGCAGAAGCCGCCCCACCCGACACGTTCCAGAAATTATTGCCGGTTGCTGTCCCGGCCGGTCGACCCTCCCTGGGGTCCATCCCCGGCATCGCCCTGGTGGTCGACGCGGGTAGCGGCAGGTGTTGCCGGCTCTCCGGGCGACCCCTCGACGAGCGGCGTCGCCGGTTCGACGTCGGTCTCGGCGGCCAAAAGCGACAGCGCCTCCAGCAGGGGGGTGACTATCGCCCCCGGGCAGTAAAGAGCTTCTCCTCGACGTCCGGGGACCGTACCACCGTCCGTCCCCTCCCCGCTCAGCCGCCCCAGAACCGCTCCAGCCCCAGCGACAGCATGTCGGGGCTAACCGGCTGGAACTCCTCGCGTTCGGCCGGCGGCAACAATCCGCGGACGCTGTCCCACCCGTCGCGGGCGTACCGGCCGTCCAGCAGCACGCGGACGCCCCGTTCGTCCGGTCCGCGGATCACCCGGCCGAGCGCCTGCCGGGCCTTCCGGACCGCCGGAACGAGGAGAGCGTGCCGGAAGCCGTCCCCGAACTCCCGGTCGTAGGCCGCCCTGACGGCCCGGGTCCGCGGGCTGGCCGTGTTGACGATGGGGACCCCGCAGACGACCGCCGCCGACAGCCGGTCGCCCCGGTAGTCGACGCCCTCTGTGAGCGTGCCCCGGAGGCTCGTCACCAGCACCTTCGGCTCGCCGGCGAAGAAGTCGTCTTTCAGTTCCTCGGTCGTCGCGTCGTCGCTGCTCTCGTCCAGCAGGACGGGCTTTTCGACGCGCTCGCGCAGGACGGCGGCGGCCCACTCGGCTTCCCGGTAACTGGGCATCCCCACGAGGACGTTGCCCGGCGAGCGGGCCACCTCGGCCAGGCGGTCGGCGTACACCTCCCGGACGCGGTTGTTGCCGCCGTCCCCGCCGGTGCCGTCGAGGTGTTCGCCGGGGTCGCCCCGCTGGTCGTAGGTGAACTTCGGGACGTCGACCGCGAAACTCGCGCGGTTGTTTTCGGGGAACGCCAGCCCGTAGGTCCGTTCGACCACGGGGCGGTCGGCGTCCGCCAGGTGGGTGAGGCCGGTCACCGTCTCGAAGGCGTCGAAGGGTCGCAGGGTGGCGCTCATCAGCACGCCGCCGCCGAACTCGTCGAGGACGGCAGCGATGGCTTCCCCCGGCACGCAGTCCTGCAGCGACAGCCGGGCGTTGTAGGCCCGTCGCCAGGAGTCCGCCGGGTGGGAGTCATCCCAGGTCCGTTCGAGTTCGATCTCCCGGAAGTACCGCTCGTGGCCGTGGCGGCGCCAGGCCGCCAGCACCCGGCCCGCCGCGGCGACCGCGCGGTCCTTCTGCTCGTCCTCGGCCTCGTCGAGGATGCGGCCCACGACGGCTCCGACCGGTTCCGCGATCATCCAGACGTCCTCGTAGCCCTCCCGGTGGCCCCACTCGGTGAGCGCGTCGGGTTCGGGCGTCTCCGGGTCCCGTAGCGGCAGTTCCTCGTCGCGCAGGTCGGAGAGATTCGACCGCCAGCCCGGGGACTCGCGGTCGAGGTGGGCCGTGACCCGGCGGTCCAGTTCCTCTCTCAGATCCCGGACGAACGCCCGGACGCGCTTGAGGTCCGCGAGGCCGAGGTCCGTGTCCGCCAGTTCGCCGGCCGCCAGGTCCGGGGTGACCGCGTCCGGCCCCGTCCGTACGTCGTTTCCCGTCCCGCGTTCGGCGGCCTCCAGCGGCTGGATGACCCGGGTCAGTTCCGTCTCGGCGTCCCGGAGGGTCGCGTCGGCCACGCCGTCGCTGACGAGTTCCCGGACCCGCGGCTCCAGCATGTGCGCCTCGTCACAGACCACGAACGTCGAGTCGTCCAGCAGCGGCGCGGTGAACGACGCGGTCGTCACGGGGTCGAAGGCGTGGTAGTAGTTGCCGACGACGACCTCGACGTTCGCCAGAAGTGCCCCCATCATCGAGTGCGGGCAGGTGCCGTGCTCGACCGACAGCGCGACCAGGTC
>CAYTAG010000347.1:0-2425 GCA_964435625.1 uncultured Halobacteriales archaeon
CGCTCGCCCCTGCTCGCTCGCGGTTACATGAAATCCGCGATCCCCGACTGCTTGTTGGTGTCGTCCTCGAAGATCGACTCCAGGGACTTCTCCAGGACCTCCAGGCGCTGGATCGTGTACGCCCCCGCGTCGTACTCCCGGGCAATCCGCAACGCGACGTCCATGTACTTGTCGACGGACCCCCGGTGGACGGTGAGGTTCACGTCGCCGCCGCACTCCCGGCAGTCCCCGGACAGCGGCATCCGCCGGTACTTCTCGCCGCAGTCCAGACAGCGGGTCTCCTGGCTGGCGAACGCCCGCAGGTTCCCCAGCAGGTCCGGCAGGAAGTGGTACTCGATCACCCGCTCGGCCACGTCCGTCTCGTCGACCGCCCGGAGCTTTCGCGCCAGCTCCAGCTGGGCCTCCATCTTCTCCATCATCGACCCCAGGGTCTTGTACGCCGACAGGTCCGGCCCCAGCGCGACGTCGCTGGTGTCGTGGGTGTGGCCGAAGGCGGCGTACTCGCGGTCGGTGCCCAGCGTCTCCTCCGCGATGGTGACGTCGACCGACCCGGGGTCGGCCATCTCCCGCGTCGCCTCGTAGAACTCCCGGGGGTACTGGTCCACGACGTCGACGTTGTGGGCCTCGTCGTCGATCTCCGTGGGGTCGATGCGGGTGGTCATCACCAGCGGTGCATCCATTCTGCCGCCCCTGGCCGATGGGAGGTACTCCTCGCTGAAGTTCAGCAGGCCGTCCATGAGGAGCATCACGCAGTCCTCGTCGCCGTCGCACTGCTTCGCCCCGATGCCGTTCGCGAACAGCGAGTGCGTCTCCGCGACCGTGAGACAGTAGGTGTGGGCGACGTCCGAGGCGACGTACTCGACCTTCTCGACGGTATCGATGACGGTTCCGCCGTCGGGAGCGATAGCGCGTTCGGTTGAGGCCGCCGTGGCGTCTTCAGTTGGACGGATCGGCACCTCGTCGCCAGGTTCTAGTTCCGGAGCGACGAGCGATTCGACGCCGTCACCGGTCCACCGTAACATCTCGTGGTCCGGCGTCACCGCCAGCGAACGACCGCCCTGGGTTTCGATCCGGACGAGGTGATCCGGAGCCGGGTGCTTCGACACCGCTTCGACCGGTTTGAGGACGGTCTTGCCGTCATCGTCGATGGACGGTACCCGTAGCTCACCATCGAGTTCTTCGATCAGCGTCCCGAAGTCGTCCTCCCGAGGGTTCTCTAGGCGTTCTTCGACCAGCGTTTCGATACGCTCGTAGTGCCACTCGTCCGTTTCGTCCCGGTACCAGACCTTCGTATCCGGGTGGAAGCAATTCCGCCGCTTCGACGCGTGGAAGTACGGATGCGCGTACCCCACCGCGGCGCTCGTAAAGCCGACGACCCGCCCGACGACCGCCGCCGAGGTGTGCGGCGCCATCCCGAACACGAGTTTCCCCACGAGGTCGTCGCGCTCCTCGACCTCGTAGAAGGGGTCCAGGCCGTAGTACGATTCCAGCAGGTCGTCGACGAAGTCCGCGGTCTTGAGCATGTGCTCGGCGGCGCCGTCCGAGAGGACGACGTCCTGCACCTTCAGCGGGACCAGCTGGTCGTCGTGTTCGAGCGGGTCGCCGTTACGGTCCGTCTCGTAGCCCAGCGCCCGCAACTGGTCGACGGTCACGTCGAGTTCAACGGGTCGGACGGCCGTGACCGGGAGGTCCGTCATGTCGTAGCGGACGGTGCCGTCCTTGAACGCCGAGACGCCGTGTTTGGCCCGGAGGACGCCCTTCTCGATGGGTTCGGGCGTCTTGTGCGCCGAGGTCAGCCCCTTGACGCCCTTCAGGACGTCGAAGGCGTTCTCGCGCTCGCCGACCCGCTGGAGGGCGTCGCGGTACTCCGCGCGGACGTCGACGGTCCGGGTCTCGACGCTGGTACCGTCGACCTCGCAGCGGTCGCAGTGGACGCGGCCGGCCTCGTCCGGCTGGAGGTCCTGCTCGCAACTCGGGCACTGGTAGTGCGGTTCGGTGTGGCCGCCACACTCTTCGCAGGCGGTGCGCCAGGTGCGGGTCCCACAGGCGGTACACTCCCGACGGCCGATTTCCAGTTCGACCTCGCCGGGGGTGTCGGACATCGACTCGCTGTGGGCCGCGGCCTCGGCGACGTCGCGCTGGTCGCCACCGGCCTCCCCCAGCGGGAACAGCGCGTGGACCGCCGGCGAGAGTTCCCGCTCCTCGGACTTCTCCGGGCGGCCCATCCGGTTGCCGATCCGGGTCGGTGCCCGCTCGCGGACGGCGAACGGGGCCACCTCGTTCGCGGCCTTCACGGCGTTGTCGCCGTCGTCCCACTCGCGGGCCGACGCCGGGAGGTCCTCCCAGGTGCGCTCCAGATTCTCGGTCAGTCCCAGTTGCAGGACCAGCGCCCGCCACTCCGGGATCCGCAACTCGGTCTCGGTCT
>CAYTAG010000348.1:0-2413 GCA_964435625.1 uncultured Halobacteriales archaeon
CTCGCGCGCGCCAACAGCCTGCCGTCACGGCTCGATACCTCACTCGGCCCCAGAATCCGAACGGCGCGACCCCGAGAACCGACCCCGCGCGGCGATCAGGTAGCCGAGGATCAGGACGCCCGTGAACACACCGAGCAACCGACTCGTGTTGCCTGCCAGCACTTCGCTGGTCGTCCAGACCAGGCCGGCCACGTACAGCGCGAGCGCGAGGCCCCACGCGACCGGCCGTAACTGCCACAGGCCGGCCGCCAGCAGGACGAGCGCGACGCCCACCGGCGGTCCGAGGGCCGCCCACACGCTCGGCTCGGGGTAGTTCGCCCAGAGCAGGCCGACCAACAGCCACACGCCGCCGTAGAGACCGGTGAGAATCGAGACGAGCTTCACGCCAAGCGGGGGATCCATAGCTCCAGTGTGACCGTCCTCGTTCATATCCTTTGGCAGGGAGACGGGGTCGTCCCAGGGAAGTCGCCAGTCCCGTGTCCGGTGGCCGGACCGCTTCACGAACCGGGGCGTTGAAAGCCGCGGGCGCCGGACCTCCGTCCATGACCGACGACGAATCCGACGCGGACCGCCACGGTGCCCACCACCCACCGGAGCGCGAGAAGTTCAGCCACGACCCCGTCGGCCACGCCGAGACGCGCGCGGGGATGACCGTCGGCGAACTGGTCGCGGAGTACGGCAACGCCGGCATCGGCGCGGGCGCCCTCCACGAGGCCGTGGACGTCTACGCCGAGATGCTAGACAGCGAGGACGTCACCAACCTCTTCGGCCTCGCGGGCGCGATGGTCCCCGCCGGGATGCGCCGGATCGTCGCCGACCTGATCCGGGACGGCCACGTCGACGCGCTGGTCACGACCGGGGCGAACCTCACCCACGACGCCATCGAGGCAATCGGCGGCAAGCACCACCACGGACGGGAGGGTGCCGAGGGCCGGACGCTCCGCGAGCACGACGAGACCCTCCGCGACGAGGAGGTCGACCGCATCTACGACGTCTACCTCCCCCAGGAGCACTTCGCGCTGTTCGAGGATCACCTCCGCTCGGAGATCTTCCCCGTGCTGGAGGAGGAATGCGAGGCGCGAAGCGCCTCGGGAGAGTCGAGCGGTGGTAACCGCGAGACGGGAACGGTCAGCATCGCGCGGTTCACCGAGGAACTGGGACGCGCGAACGGCGAGGTCAACGAGCGCGAGGGGATCGAGGAGGGGCCGGGCATCGCCGCGGCGGCCTACGAGCACGACGTGCCGATCTACTGTCCCGCGGTGCAGGATTCGGTGCTCGGGTTGCAGGCGTGGATGTACAACCAGACCAGCGACTTCGGGCTGGACGCGCTGGCGGACATGAGCGACCTGAACGACCTGGCGTTCGAGGCCGAGGAGGCCGGCGCGATGGTCGTCGGCGGCGGCGTGCCGAAGAACTACGTCCTCCAGACGATGCTGGTCGCGCCCAAATCCTACGACTACGCCGTGCAACTGACGATGGATCCGCCCCAGACCGGGGGGCTCTCGGGCGCCACCCTGGAGGAGGCCCGTTCCTGGGGGAAACTGGAGAAGGCCGCGCGGAACGTCTCGGTGTACGCCGACGCGACGATCACGCTGCCGCTGGTGGTCGCGGGCGCGCGCGAGCGGATCGAGTAACTCACCCCTCCAGTTCCCGAACCCGCTCGACGACCGCACTCCGGAACGCCCGCTCGTCGACCGGCGGCAACCGACGGAACTCCTCGCGATGCACCGCGTCTAGCACCCGCTCGAAACGGTCCTCGGACCCCGCTTCCGCCACCCGTGCGACGCGCTCCGGCGTCACGACCGCCTCGGCCAGGTCCGCGGGGTCGCTCTCTAACTCGTCCGGTTCTCCGCGAACGTCGCCCCGGATCGACGCCCGGCCGCCGGTCTTGTTCCGGATCACGACGCCGGCGGCCGGCCCGTCGTACCAGGCCGACTCCGGGAGGTCGTAGTCCCCGGGATCGAAGTAGGCGGCGTTCACCTCCTTCTCGATGGCGTTCACCGGGTCGAGACCGACCTGCCTGAAGGATCGCTCGACCACGTCCGGCGGGAGGAATCCCCCGCGCTCGGTCGAGTAGACGTCGGTTCCGAGGAATGGGGGCAACCGGTCCCAGTCGTAGTCGACTCCCTCGTAGCGGGTCGCCACGCCGTAGAAGGTCACCGCTGCAGGGTCGTCGGCTACCGCGAGCAGGGCCTCGCGGTCCAGACGCTCGCGGACGTGCCGGACCGCCACCCGGAGGGACGGTGGCGGGTCCTCGAAGCGGCGTTCACGGCTTGCGAAGGTGATCCGGCCCGACGACTGGAGGCGGAACCGCAACGGCGCGCCGACGACGAGTTCCTGAATCCAGAGGTGGCCGGACTCGAACAACTCGGGCGTCTCTGCGGCCGGCGGGAGCGACGGGAACGGTTGCATC
>CAYTAG010000349.1:0-2405 GCA_964435625.1 uncultured Halobacteriales archaeon
GGACACCGCCGGCCGGGACGGCCATGCTGGACACCGCCGGCCGGGACGGCCATGCCGGACACCTGCTCCTGGAGCGGCCGCGCCGGCCTGGGTGCCGGCGCGGCCGACGGCGTGAACCCGACGGCTATAATTGTCGTGAATTCGAACCGGGAACGAACGATGATCGAGTACCACGCCCTGCTTCTGGCGCTGCTCGTGGGGTCGACCGCGTTTTTCACCTGGCTGGACGTGGTCAACCTGCGGTACGCCGAGCGGGTGCTGGCCGAGCGCGCCGACTGGGTCCGGGACCGCTTCGACGTCGAGGACCCCGGCCGGATGGCCGAGTACGACCGCGCGAGGACCGGCCTCGGGGCACTGCAGTCGTGGGTCCTGCTGGTGCTGATGCTGCTGGTCCTGTACTCGGGGCTGTTCGCCGACGCCGTGCGAGCCCTGGAGGCGACGGGCCTCGGCCCGCTCGGACGAGGAGCGGTCCTCTACGGCGGGATCAGCGTGGCCCTGGTCCTGGCGTCGTTGCCGTTCGAGGCCGTCGAGACGTTCGTCGTCGAGGAACTGTTCGACTTCAACGAGCAGACGGTAACCCTCTGGCTGCGGGACGTCGCGCTGGAACTGGTCGTCTCGACGGTCCTGACGGTCGCGGTCGGGGCCGCGCTGCTGTGGGTCGTCCTGTCGTTTCCCTCGTGGTGGTGGCTCGGCGGCGTCGGCGTCTACGTCGCGTTCGTGCTGGTCGCCCAGGTGCTGTACCCGCGGGTCATCGCGCCGCTGTTCAACGACTTCGAGCCCATCGAGGAGGGCGAACTGCGCTCGGCGGTCGAGGACGTCTTCGACCGCGCGGGCTTCGAGTGCGACGAGATCTACGAGATGGACGCCTCCCGCCGGTCGAGCCACTCGAACGCCTACTTCGTCGGGTTCGGCCGGACCAAGCGGGTCGTCCTGTTCGACACCCTGATCGACCAGCTGGAACTCCCCCAGGTCCGGAGCATCCTGGCGCACGAACTCGCCCACTGGAAGAAGGCCCACATCTGGAAGGGGATGGTCGGGAACGTCCTCCAGGTCGGGGCGGGCCTGCTGGTGGCCTGGTTCCTGCTGGGCCAGGAGTGGCTGCTGACGATGTTCGGCGTTCCCGCGGGCACGACCGAGGCCGGCCTGGTGCTGGCGCTGCTGTGGACGGTCCCGCTGTTCCAGCTGTCGGCGCCGGCCGTCAACCGGCTCTCGTTGCGGTTCGAGCGGGAGGCCGACGACTTCGCGGCCGAGGTGACCGGCCCGGAGCCGATGATCGACGCGCTCGAACGGATCACCGGCGAGAACCTGATGAACCCCTTCTCGCACCCGCTGTACGAGCGGTTCCACCACACCCACCCGCCGGTCCCCGAGCGCATCCGCCGACTGGAGGAGCGGGCCGCGGACTGAGCCATCCCGGACCTCGACCGCACCGAGAAACACGAGATCGTCCTCGATCCCGCGGTCGCGGACACCCTGGAGTCCAATCCCAGCTACCGGGACCTGTTCGAGGAACTGCAGTCCTCCGAGCACTGCGAGACGTACGTCGCCGACGCCGAGATTCCCTGTTACCTCGGCCGGACCGAGAACGTCGTCCAGATCGGCGCCCAGAACGACGACGGGATCGTCCGGGCGCTGCTTGAGACGACCGACCCGGAAGTCAGACGGTGGGCCGAGCGGAAGTACGAGCAGTTTCACCCGTCGCTGGGCGACCGGAAGATCGCGTGAGGGCGCCGCCCGTCCGCGACCTCCCCCGCAGCCCTCCGTCGGTGTTCGCGGCCGCCCGGTGCAGTCTCCGACAGGCTAATGCGGCGGGCACCAGTGGACCGACACATGGACTACAGCGACGCCGCGAACTTCCTGCTGGACCTGCGGCGGTTCCGGCCGAAACCCGGGACGGAGTCGACCGCCGAGGTCCTCTCGTCGCTCGGCGACCCCCACGGGGGGGTCACCTGCGTCCAGGTGGCCGGGTCCAACGGCAAGGGCAGCACCGCCCGCGTGGTCGAGGCGACCCTCCGGGAAGCCGGCTGTTCGGTCGGGCTGTACACCTCGCCGCACCTCGACGACCTCCGGGAGCGGGTGCGGGTCGACGGCCGCAAGATCCCGAAGGCGGCCGTCGCCGAGTTCGTCGAGGCGGTCCGCGGACACGTCACCGACCGCGCGGCCGACGGCGTCGCGCCGACGTTCTTCGAAACCGTCACGGCGATGGCCCTGTGGCACTTCGGCCGCCGGGACGTCGACGTCGCCGTGCTGGAGGTGGGGATCGGCGGCAAGTACGACGCCACCAGCGTCGTCGACCCCGTCGCCAGCGCCGTCACCAGCGTCACCCTGGAGCACACGGGCATCATCGGGGACACCGTCGAGGAGATCGCCCGCGACAAGGCCCACGTCGCGCCCGCGGACGCGCC
>CAYTAG010000350.1:0-2390 GCA_964435625.1 uncultured Halobacteriales archaeon
GGGACGAACACCCGGTCGACGAACCCCTCCTCGGCCTTCTTCAGCATGACCGCGCACTCGACGAGTTCGTCGCGGTCCAGCGCGAAGACCCGGCCCGTCACGGTCTCGCCGAGCTGGTGGCCGGCACGGCCGACCCGCTGCAGCAGCGCGGCGACCGATTTGGGGGACCCGACCTGGACCACCAGGTCGACCGTGGGCATGTCGATGCCGAGTTCCAGGCTCGTGGAGGTGGTGACCACGTCCACGGTGCCGTCCTTGAGCCGCTGCTCCACGTCCTCGCGGTCGGCCTTCGAGAGGCTGCCGTGGTGGCACGCCGAGTTGGCCTCCTCGTACTCGGGGAACCGTTCGCGCAGGTTGTGCAGGACCCGCTCGGCGCCCGAGCGGGTGTTGGTGAACACGATGGTCGTCGTGTGGCCCTGGATCTCCTCGTGCAGCGTCTCGTAGAACCGCTCGTTGATGACGTCGTGGGGCGTGTTCACGAGGTCGGCCGCCGGGGTCACCAGTTCCACGTCGAACTCCCGGACGAACCGCGCGTCGACGATTTCACAGTCCCGGGAGTCGCCGCCTGGTCGCTCACGGCCGACCAGGAACTCGGCCATCCCCTCCAGGGGTTCGACGGTCGCGGAACAGCCGATCCGGGTCGGCGACCCCTCCGCGAGGTGCTGGAGGCGTTCGAGGCTGACCGCGAGGTGGGTGCCGCGCTTGCTCTCCGCGAGGGCGTGAATCTCGTCGATGACGACGTACTCGACGGTCCGCAACTTCTCGCGGAACTTCGGGGAGTTGAGCAGGATCGCAAGCGTCTCCGGCGTGGTGTTGAGGATGTGCGGGGTCGTCTCCAGCATCGCCTGCCGTTCGCTGGAGTCGGTGTCGCCGTGTCGGATCGCGTGGCGGATCTCGACCTCTCCCTCTGCCCGTTCGTCGATCCCCGCCAGGGGGCGCTCCAGGTTGCGGTGGATGTCGTTGGCCAGCGACTTGAGGGGCGAGACGTACAGGCAGTACACCGAGTTCTCCAGGCCCTCCTCGCGGTCGCGGCGGTACAGTTCGTTGATGATGGCGGTGAAACTCGCGAGGGTCTTGCCCGACCCCGTCGGCGCCGCGACCAGCGCGTTCGTCCCCTCGTGGACCAGCGGGATGGCCTCCTCCTGTGGCGGGGTGAAAAAGCCCTCGTTCTCCCTGACGAACGCCCCGAACTGGTCGACCCACCACTCCTGGAGCGGTGACTCCAGCAACTCCAGGACGTCGCCGTCGGTGATCGTCGCCGCCTCGGCGTCGACCCCCGTCTCGGCTGCGGCCAGCAGTTCCCGCGGTCCCATCTGGGCGCGCGTTGGAGTCCGAGGGGTAAGTGTATTCCCCCACCGGAGCGGAAGTGGTCAGCGCCCCCTCGACCCGACTGGCCCTAGGCTAGCGATTCTAGCAACGCCAGCAATTCCGCCTCGGTGGCGTTGCCGGCCCTGACGGCGTCCCTGGGGTAGCGTCCGGTCGCCTCGACCGTCTCCAGGGCCGCCCCGGGATCGTATCCCCGTGCGGACACGAGCCACGCGGCGAGGACGTGGCCCGTTCGTCCGATGCCAGCGAGGCAGTGGGCCACCACGGGTTCCCCGCGCTCGTCGGCCGCCTCGAAGAACGGCAGCACCTCGTCGGTCAGCGTCTCGCGGTCCGCGAGGTGGTGGTCCGGGACGGGCGCGTGCAGGACCCGCTCGCGGCCGAACGCCCGCCGGTACTGGCCGACGAGGTCGCCGTAGCGCTCCAGTTGTCGCTCCGGGAGGAGACAGCAGACCCGCTCGACGCCGCGCTCGTGCATGGTTTCGATCCATCCCTCGACGGCGACCGTCGGGTCGAGCCGCCCGAACCCCGGCGCGGCGGCGCCGTGGACGACCTCCTCGTCGGGCGCAGCCGGCGCGAATCGGTCACCTCGGCTCACGGGTTCTCCGGACGCTCGGCTCCTACATTTCCGTTTCGGCAGTCGTCTATCTATCTGCACTCGGATGGTTGCTCCGGAGATCGGCCGCCCGTCCCTATCTTTACTTTCTAAAGTTTAATTCTTTAGCTTCTACAGTTAAGGTCGCTTTTAAGACTCGTCGGTAGTCGGACCGATCATCACGGTGCGCGCTGGTGTGGCCTCCGGGGCGAACGCTTGGCGTGCTACTCCTCCCGGCCAGCGTACCGCTATTCAGTTCAGGTGTAACGGAACGGCCACTTGGCCTAGGGATTTCCTCGCCCTCCCCAACCGCGGGCTCGGGCCGCCGCCCGACAGCCGAGGGCGGCGGCCCTTCCCCGGCCCTCGCGCGCGTTGCTCGCGCGCGCCGCGTCCTAAGTTGGCCGCGTGGCGCGCGCTGGCTCGCGTGTCGCCCCCGGCGACCGCGAGCCGACACCGCGCGAGGGATGAGCAC
>CAYTAG010000351.1:0-2301 GCA_964435625.1 uncultured Halobacteriales archaeon
TCTGGCCCTCCAGGCGGAAGGGGTTCAGCGAGTTCAGGAGGTACGCCTCGCCGCGACTCGCCAGGTCCTGCACGATGTCCAGACACTGGTCGAAGTTGCCGTCGACCTCCAGGATGCGGGCCCCGTGGAGCGCCGCCTGCGCGACCTTCCCCGCCGCCACCTTGCCGGCGGGCAGCAGGACGAGCGTCTCCAGGTCCGCGCGAGCGCCGTAGGCCGCCAGCGCCGCCGAGGTGTTCCCGGTCGACGCGCAGGCCAGTCGACCCACGCCTAATTCCTCGGCCACGCGCACGCCGACGGTCATCCCGCGGTCCTTGAACGACCCCGTCGGGTTCATCCCCTCGTGTTTGATCCGCAGCGCGTTCACGCCGACCTCCTCCTCCAGTCGGGGAACCCGATGCAGCGGCGTGTGGCCCTCGGGCAAGGTGACGCCCTCCTCGAACGGGAGGGCAGCGTTGTACCGCCAGACGCCCTCTCCCTCGAAGTCGTCCCACGTGGGCAGGTCGTCGTAGCGCGCCTCCAGCAGTCCGTCGCACTCGTCGCAGGTGTACCGTATCGCGTCGAACGGGGCGAACGCCTCGCCGCACTCGATGCAGGTCAGCCAGACGCCGTCGTCGGCGACCGACGGCACGTCGTCGGTGAGTTCCAGTTCGGCCATTACGTTGGGCCAGACTCCCTGCGGCCAAAAGTGGGGCGGTTAGCCGCGCCGGAGGTTTATCCGGGAGGACGGGACCACCGACTCCCGTGAACTGAGAACCGCCGCGAGACGGTTCGCGGGAGTCCGGCCAGCCGTCTCGCGATAGCCGTCGGCCGGCTGTTCGCCCTACAGCGCCACGACCAGCGACTCGCCGTCGCGCTCGTGGGCGGTCCCGTAGCCCTGCGACCGCTCCCGCATCGTCTCCCGGCACCACCGCGCCACCTCGTCCGTCGCCCGGCGGACGCGACACCCCGCTATTTCGATTGGAACCAGTCGCAACGTCGTCGCCGTCCCGTCGCCGTCGACGATCAGTTCGAACAGGAAGCTCCGGTCGTTCCGAAGTTCATCATCGACGGCGTAGTCGTCGACGAAGTCGCCGCAGTCGTAGAGGATCAGGCCGTCGTCGCGGGCCTCGACGGCCTGGAACACGTGGGCGCTGTGGCCGTGGACGACGTCGACGCCCTCGGCGCAGAGCCACCGACACCACCGCTCGTGGCTCTCGAACGGCTCCGCGACTATGTTCGGGCCCAGGTGGAGCGACGCCACCAGCAGGTCCGGGTCGGCCTCGCGTGCCTCGTCGAGCATCGCTCGCACCACGGCCCGGTCGTCGGCGTCGTCGAAGTCGAACTCCAGGTGCGCGACGCCGGGGGAGTTCCGCCCGGCAGCGTACTCCGGCGTGTTGTCGGTCAGGGAGACGAACGCGACCGTCAGTCCGTCGACGTCGACGGTCGCCGGCGCTCGTGCCGCCCAGACGTTCGGCCCCGCCCCCGACCACGCGATGCCGGCCTCGTCGAGCGCGTCCAGCGTGTCCAGCAACGCCGGTTCCTCGAAGTCGAGCAGGTGGTTGTTGGCCAGCGTCGCCCAGTCGACGCCCGCCTCGCGGAGCGCCGGCACGGCCCACTCCGGGTCCGCGCGGAAGTGAAACGGCCGGTCGGTCCGTGTCCACGGCTGTCCTCGCGTCGACAGGCAACACTCCAGGTTGACGAACAGGCCGTCCAGCCGCAGGAGGCGGTCGAGCACGTCGCCCCACACCGCCGTCGCCGGCCGCTCCCGCTGGCGAACGTCGACGACCCGACCGAGCATCACGTCCCCCGTGAACCCGAGGGTGAGTGACATGCGCTAGCGTAGGACTGTCACGCTGATAAGCGCCGCGTCGGGCGGTTCCCGACGTTTCACGATC
Organism: uncultured Halobacteriales archaeon; assembly: GCA_964435625.1. Taxonomy (GTDB): domain Archaea; phylum Halobacteriota; class Halobacteria; order Halobacteriales; family PXRE01; genus PXRE01. The sequence goes on from CAYTAG010000351.1 coordinate 1,875, forward strand.
GGTCCGTGCCACTCGGTCGGTCCGCGTTACGCGCCCGATTCTCGCGACTCAGTCAGTCCGGGGCGCGTTGCGGCCCCAGGCCCGGTCCTCGGCGTACCCCTGCTGCTCGATGCAGTTTCGCATCTCCTCGCGGTTCTCGTGCCTGTGGCCGCGCGTCGGCGTGTCGCAGAAGAAGGCGCGGCCGTCCCACCGCAGCGTCACCTCGTGGGCGTCGCCGAGGTAGTCGAGTCGGACGACGACCCGGCGACCCCGCTCCAGCGCGTCCAGCAGTTCGTCGACGCCCATGGTCCCTGCGTCGGTGACCAGCGAGTCCATGGGTCGACGGTCGCCGGCCATCCGTTTCAGTAGCCACCGCTTACGGGCGGTTTCCGGTAGAAAACCGTTCGTGACGTCGGTGGCTACTCCTGGCCCGCCAGCCACGCCAGCA
>CAYTAG010000352.1:0-2295 GCA_964435625.1 uncultured Halobacteriales archaeon
TCCCGTAGGAGACGCACGCCGTTAGGGTCCAGTCCAGCGGTGGGTTCGTCCAGAATCAGCAGGTCGGGGTCGCCGACCAGCGCCATCGCCAGGCCGAGGCGCTGGGCCATCCCTGTGGAGAACTCCCCGGCCTGTCGGTCGACGGCGTCTTCCAGGCCGACGCGCTCCAGCAGGGCTTCGGGATCGTCGTCGCTCTCCTTCGTGCGGATCGCCAGTTCGACGTGCTGGCGGGCAGTCAGCCGGTCCCAGAGTCCCGTGTTCTCCGGGAGGACGCCGATCCGGTCGTGGATACCGGCTTGTTTCTCCTGGGCGTCCATGCCGAGCACTTCGGCCCGACCTTCAGTGGGCCGAACGTAGTCCAGTAGGACGTTGATCGTGGTGGACTTGCCGGCTCCGTTCGGACCGAGGAAGCCGAAGATTTCGCCTTCCTCGACTTCCAGATCGAGATTTTCGATTGCGACGACCTCGTCGCCTCGATTCGAGAACGGGAGTGCTCCGCCCCCGTCGAACGTTTTCGTCAGGTTCGTGGTCCGGATCGCCGGCATGGGTCGGATGTTTGCTCACTATACGGCTGTTGGTAAAACGTTCATGGCTAATTACGAAACTGGGCGGATCCGTACGCTGGGGACAGCGACCTACACCGTCTCGGGCAACCATCCGCCGTCCACTTCGACGTTCTCACCCGAGACGTACCCGCTGCCCTCCTCCAGGAAAAAGAGGACGGCCTGGATCACGTCCTCGAAGCCGGCGGGGCGGCCCCGCGGCAGTTCCTCGGGGAACTCCTCGGAGTTCTCGACCACGTACGGCGAGACGGCGTTGACGGTGATCCCGTCGTCGCTCGTGTCGGCGGCCAGCATCCGCGTGAACATCAGCACGCCCGCCTTCGCCGCGAAGTACGGGAAGTTCTTGGGGTTGACCAGCCCCTTCTCGGCGCTGGCGTAGCCGACGTTGACGATCCGACCCCACCCCTGCCCGCGCATCTCCGGGAGCGCGCGCTTGCTACAGAGGTAGGTCGCGTCGAGGTTCGTCTCCATCACCGTCCGCCAGGTGTCGTACTCGATCTCGGCCCAGTGCCGCGGCGCGAACGCGCCGACGTTGTTGACGAGCACGTCCACCGCCCCGAGTTCCGACTCCGCATCCGAGAACAGCGCGTCCACCTGGTCGGGGTCGGTCACGTCGCCACGGACGACGGCGACCTCGACGCCGCGCTCGCGGGCGCGCTCGACGACCTGGTGGGCTTCGTCCCCGCTGGTGCGGTAGTGGACCGCCACGTCCGCACCGCAGTCCGCCAGCGCCAGCAGCAGCTCTCGGCCGATCCCCCGGGCGCTGCCGGTGACCAGCGCCACCCGGTCGGTCAGGTCGGGTTCGATCACGACTCCACGGAGGATCGCCAGCACCTAAAACCCGCGATCAGGCAATTGTTTCGGGATCGAGTGAATTCTAAGCGTCGGGGGACGAACCGGTTCACATGATCGAGACGGTGTTGCTCGCCATCGGTACCGGGGAGTCCGAACGGACGGACGCGCTGGTCGAGACCGTCGCGGAGGTCGCGGTACCCGCGGACGCCGCGGTCGTCCTCCTGCACGTGTTCACCGACGAGCAGTACGGGGAGGTGCGCGAACAGTTGCGGCTGAACCCCGAGGACGAACACGGCCCGGACGAGGTCGCGGTCCGGCGCTCGACGGTCCGGGAACTCCGCGACGCGCTCGCCGAGCACGGCCTCGACGTGACGGTCCGGGGGGCGGTCGGTTCGCCCGCCGAGCGCATCGTCGAGGCCACGGCGACGGTCGACGCCGACCGGGTGTTCGTCGGCGGCCGCCAGCGCCGGCCGTCGGGCAAAGCCGTCTTCGGCAGCACGGCCCAGTCCGTGCTGTTGAACGCCCCGGCGCCGGTGACGTTCGTCCGGGAGTAAGGAGTTTGATAGTCCGTGCGGTGGCGGGCGCGAGCAACGCACGCGAGGTCCCCGTGAGCGTGCGAACGAGGGCTCGTCGGAGCTTGTCTCCGACGGTGTTCCCGCGAACGGACATGAGCGGGAGTTCGTCGGAGCTTGTCTCCGACGGTGTTCCCGCGAACGGACGGGAGCGGGGGCTCGTCGGAGCTTGTCTCCGACGGTGGCCGGGGGCGCCCTCCGTGGCGCCCCCTGCGGTTGGGAGGTGTAAGGTTGACCCCAAAGTCCAGTGGTCGTCGAATCACGTCCGACGCGCCACCGCTAGCGACCACTGGACCTAGGGATCTCCACGCCCTCCCCAGCCGACTGCGTTACTCGCTTCGCTCCGTTACTCGTCCCTCGCGCGC
>CAYTAG010000353.1:0-2289 GCA_964435625.1 uncultured Halobacteriales archaeon
GTCCTGGGGGACGCACTGACCGTCGACGCCGCCGACAACGTGATCGCCAGCGACGGCACACACGTCTCGGTCGTCGGCGCCGACGACCTCGTGGTCGCGGCGTTCGACGACCGGGTGCTCGTGGTGCCGAAGGAGCAGGCTCAGCGGGTCAGGGAAGTCGTCACGGAACTCCGGGAGCAGGGACGGTTCTAGGCAGTGTCCGTTGCCGGCGGAGGGGCGCCGTCAACAGCTCTCGGTCGTCGACGAACAGTACGGGGCGAGGGTCACGTCGATGGCGTCGAGGGCCTCCTGGCCGGCCGCCCCGACGTCCTGGCTGCCCCAGACGCCGCTGTGGAAGGCCACGACGTAGCCGTCGCCGTCGACCCAGGCACCCCCGGAGTCGCCGTCGACCGAGTAGTCGCCCTCCATGTCGACCTGGTGCTGGACCTTCGCGTTCTTGGTCGTCCCGACGGCCGAATTGTCGACGGTACAGCTCTCGTTGCCGGACAGTGTGCAGGCCACGGATCCCCACCAGGAGGTCTCGTCGGATAGCCCGGAGAACGTCCAGGTGCCGACCGCGTTCTGGTTGTCGACGATCTCGGTCGCCGAGTAGTCGACGTCGGTGTGGAGTTCGTAGGACGTGACGTCCTCGCCGTCGTCCCAGCTACTCCGTCGCTTGAAGTCCCCGACCGGCCGCGTCAGGTCGGCCGGTTGGTAGATGCTCGCGGTCCCGACCGTGAGGTGGTCCGCGGTGACGATCACGGGAGCCCCGTCGACGCTGTCGTAGGCCACCAGGCCGAGCGTGCCCTTGTGGATCCCGTCGTCGCGAGCCGCCCCGACCTCGATGCCACCTTTCATCGTCGCGTAGGTGGCCGTCCGACAGTCGTGATGCTCCGATTCGACTGCCTCCGGAACGACACTGGCGGGCATGTCTATGGCCCCGAGGGCCGTTTCGAGCCGTTCCGCGGAGACGTCGTCCTCGTGGGCCGGATCGACCGACACCTCTAGGCCCAGCTCCGTCGGGTCGTCGGACAACTGCTCCAGGCGCACCCCGTTGATCGCCTCGCGGTCGTCGAACGCTGGGGGGAGGTTCTCGTAGGCCTTGATCTTCTGGTAGCGCTCCTCGGCGACGATTCGGACCCGGTCGGGGTTACCGTACGCGTCGTAGGTATGGACGAGCGGTACCCCCTCGGGTTGCTCGCCGTAGGCTCGTTCGATCACCGTTCCTAATCCACCCGTGGCGGTTGCCCCGGCGCCGAGCATCTTCAGGAACCGGCGACGGGACTCGACGTCTAGCTCGATCTTCTGCCCGAGTTTCGGTCCATCGACCGGCATTGCGACACGACCATCAGATCAGCGATTTATATGATTAACCAAAAGTTATCAACAAAAAATGTGTGAAAGATAGGGGGCTGGCGAACGGCAGCCCCCAGCGGGCCGCGGAGTCGTTACCGAACCGCGCGGGGAGAGGCGGTGCTGGCGGCGCCGACCCGTTTCCCCTCACGGCCCCGGCCACAGGTCGCAGTAATGCAGCGTCACGACGTCGTCGTCCACCTTCCGTTCCCTCGTGTACCGCTCCCCGCGCTCGACGGCGACCGGGTCTGCACACGGCGGCCCGTCGTGGACGAACGTGTGGAACTCGCCGTTCTCGCCGGCCGGGTCGACCCCCTCCGGCAGCGATTCGAGGAACTCCTCGCCATAGCGACGGCCCACGTACGACCGGTCGAGGGCGTCGCCGTCCACGCAGACGACGGTAGCCGCGAACCCGGCGGTCAGGAACTCCCTGGCGAGTTCCCCGGAGTCCGTCCCCCAGAGCGGCCACCAGCCGTCGAGGTCCCGCTCCGCCAGGATCGACTCCCGGTAGGACCGAACGTCCTCCAGCCGGAGGTCGCCGTAAGCCACCCGGTCGATTCCGCGGCGCTCGTAGTCCGCGAACAGGTCGTTCATCGTCGTCCGGTAGCCCTCGTTTCCCTCGCCGCGGGGGAGGTCGACGAACCTGACAGGAATCCCGAGAGCATCGGCCTGCCGCTCGATCAGGTCCCGGGGAATCCGGTGCATCGTCGTCGGGCCGTCCGCGACGGCGGTCGTGAACAGTTCGACGACCTCGCAGTCGTCGCGCTCGCGGATCTTCTGGAACGTGATGGCGGCGTCCTTGCCGCCGCTCCAGGCGACGGCGACGCGGAGCGGCGATCCCCCGTCGGGTACGCCGGCCGGACCGCGCCGGGCCGGGAGGTCGGCTGACCGCTCGGCGTCGGTTCGCGTCACGTCAGTCCCGTCGGTCCGGTGCGGGATATACCCGTCGCGGAGGTG
>CAYTAG010000354.1:0-2287 GCA_964435625.1 uncultured Halobacteriales archaeon
TTCGACCTGCTGGTGGCGATTCCCCTGGGCGTGCTCATCGTCGGCGCCGCCCCGGTCGACTTCGCCGTCGCCGCCCCGATGATGGGCGTGTTGACGCTCGCGACCGTCCTCCTCTTTGCCGTGTTGCGGACCGACCTGACGCTCACGGACGTCGAGGCGTACGTGCTCCTGGCGGCGTACCTCCTGTTCGTCGCGTGGGTCGTCGCGGAGACGGCCGGCGTCACCGACCTGATCCGGGGGGCGTGAGAGGGGGTCCGTCGCTGTAGTGGGCCGTACGGGTTCACGAGCGCCGCAGGTCCGAGAACGAGTGGGTCACCAGTTGCACGCGATGCACAACTACAACAAGGGTCCACCGCGTTAGTACGACCGATGACGGACGGGGAGGACACCGAACCGGCGCCCGACGTCGGCCAGTTGCGGGACGACCTCCGGGCGCTCCGGGAGGACCTGGGCGAGTTCGAGTCGGACGTCGAAGAGCGCACTGTGCAGCGCGAACGGATCGAGGGGGAGTTGAAGGCGTACGTCCGCCGGCGGATGCGCCGCGGCCACGCGAGGGGCTGGGGACCGTATCTGGTGTTGCTGTACGGCACCATCATGACCCTGGGCGCGTTCCACTTCCTCCGGGGCGGGTGGGCGATCCTCGCGATGCTGGTGGTCTGGCTGTCGACGCTCGGCCTGTACGTCCTGATGATCCTGTTCGGGGTCGGCGCCCGGGTCCTCGGCGTCCCGGGACGGCTCCGGGAGGTGCTGCGGCGGTGACCGCGGGCGGCGTCGCATCGTTGCCGGGGCGCGACCTCGGGTTCGCGGACGCCGGTGGCGCACTCCCCGACGTGCTGGTCGACGCCGTCGTGCTCCTCACCCAGCTCGGCGACCCGTGGTTCGTGCTCGTCGCCGTCGCGCTGTTTTACCTGTTCGGCCGCGACCGGCGCCGGGGCGCGCTGGCGGTCGCGCTCGTCATGGCCGCCCTCGCGCTCGTGCTCGCGCTCAAGAACCTGTTCGCATTCCCGCGACCGCCGGCGGCGGTCCGACTCACGGCCGCGGACGGCTTCGGGTTCCCCAGCGGCCACGCGGTCGGCTCGACCGTCGCCTGGGGGGCGCTGGCCGTCCTGGCGGACGTCTGGACCCGCCGACGGCGCCTGTTGACCGCGGGCGCCGTCGTCGCCGCCGTCTCGGCGTCGCGGGTCGTCCTCGGCGTCCACTACGTCGCCGACGTGGTCGTCGGCGTGGCGGTCGGCCTGGCGCTGCTCGCCGGGACGCTCCGGGTGGCCCGGGGCGACCCGGCCAGGGCCTTCCTGGTTGCAGCCGTGATCGCGGTGGCGGCGGTCGCGGTCGGCGGCGGCGACGACGCCGCGGCGTCAGTCGGCGCGACCGTCGGCGCCGGCCTTGCGTGGACCGGACTGGACCTCGACGGGCGGGCAGTCGCGCTCCTCGTCGGCGTCCTCGGCCTGGCCCTGTTCGGCGGCCTCTGGGGGGCCGTGACGGCCACGGGTCCCGCGGCGCCGCTGGCACTGGTGACCAACGCCGTCGCTGGCGCCGGCGTGGTGGCGCTCCCCCGGATCAGCGACGCGGTCGAGGGCCAACTCCCCCGCCCGCTTCGGAACTTTCCGGGGTAGCGATCATTCCTCGGACACGGGTCGGCGGATGGCGCGGGTCAGTGGGTGGCCCGGCCCGCTCAGAACGTCTCCAGGTAGCGGTCCAGTTCCCACTGGGAGACTTCGACCAGGTACTCCTCGAACTCCGCGCGCTTGGCTTCGAGGAACTTCTTCGAGACGTGCGGCCCGAGCGCCTTCCGGACGACTTCGTCGTCCTCCAGGGCGTCGATTGCGTCGCCGAGGTTCTCCGGCAGCGTGTCGATGCCGTACTCCTCGCGGGTCGCCTCGTCGAACTCGTAGATGTTCTCCCGCACCGGGTCCGGGCAGTCCAGGCCGCGCTCGATGCCGTCGAGGCCGGCGTGGATCAGTGCGGCGAACGCGAGGTAGGGGTTACACGACGGATCCGGGAAGCGGGCCTCGATGCGGCTGGCGGCCGGGACCCGCGCGGCGGGCTTGCGGATCAGCGCGGAGCGGTTGCGGTCCGACCAGGCGACGTAGACGGGCGCCTCGTAGCCGGGAACCAGCCGCTTGTAGCTGTTGACCGTCGGGTTGGTGACGGCGGCCAGCGCCGGGGCGTGGTCGAGGATGCCCGCGGTGAACTGTCTGGCCGTCTCCGAGAGGTCGAACTCGTCGTCGCCGACGTGGAAGGCGTTCTCGCCGTCCTCGGTGAACAGCGAGAGGTGGGTGTGCATGCC
>CAYTAG010000355.1:0-2232 GCA_964435625.1 uncultured Halobacteriales archaeon
GGCTGCCGCGGGGACAAGAGTCAAAGGCCGACGGTCCTAGTACGCACAGCATGGACGTTCGCGTGCGCGGGTCGGTCCCGCCGACCCCGTTTCTCTCGGCCCGCGACCTCGTCGAGACCGAGCACGACCTCGCCCGGCCCGTCGAGGTCAGGGTCCGGACCGACCCCGACGAGCGGACCTGGGCCGCCCACTACGACGACCGGCACGTGCTGAACATCTCCCGACAGGCGGCCACCAGCGCGATGGCCCGCGAACTCGCCCTCCACGAGTTCGCGCACATGGTCCGCCACGAACAGGCCCACCCCAGCCACACGCAGTCGACCGACGAGGCGCTGTACCTGGCGCTGACCGGCCGCAGCGTCGAGCGCCGGAAGCTCGCGCACTGCTACCAGATCGCCAACCACATGAAGGACATCTACGCCGACGACATCACCCTCGCGGTCGGCCCGACGGGGAAACTGGTCTCGTTCCTGGAGTCGAAGCTCGCGGCGGCCGTCGCCGACCGGCCCGGCGAACCGCCCAGCGGCGCGATGACCGCCGTCCGCGACGGGGGGTTCAGCCGGCTGTCGCCCGCGGCCGACCCCGAGATCACCGCGGTCAACGCCGCGTTCGCGCTGGCGCTGGTCGAACGCCACGACCTGATCGGGGCCGACCACCGCATCTACGACCTCGCGCACGCCGCCGGTCGCGACGCGACCGAGATCGACCTGGAGACGTTCAAGCGCCGCTTCGAGACGCTCTCGCCGGACACCGACGAGAGCACCTACCGGAAGGCGCTGGTCGACGCGACCCGGGACTACGTGGTCGGGCCAGCGCAGGCCGCGGACTGATCCACTCGTCGTCCGGCCGTCGCTGCCCCACAGCGACAGGGGTAAGAGCGTCGGGCCGGAGGTGCTCGTATGGACGTTCGAGCGGTCTTTTTCGACCTCGACGACACGCTGTACCCGTACCCGCCGTGCAACGAGGCGGGCAAGCGGGCGGCCCGGGAAGCCGCGGGGGACCTCGGCTACGAGTTCGACCGCGAGGAGTTCGAGGCGTTCTACCAGGCGGGCCGCCGGGAGACCAAACGCGAACTCTCGGGCCGGGCGGCCTCCCACGAGCGGTTCCTCTACTTCAAGTGGGCCGTCGAGCGGTACGCCGGCACCCACCGCGCGGGCGACGCGCTGGCGCTGGGGGAGGCCTACTGGTCGGCCTTCCTGGCGGCGATGGAGCCGTTCGAGGGCGTTGAGGGGACCTTCGAGGCGCTGCAGGACGAGGGCCTGGCCGTCGCCGTCGTGAGCAATCTGACGACCCGCGTGCAACTGACGAAGGTGGCCGGCCTCGGTCTCGGTGGGTACCTCGACCGGATGCTCACCTCCGAGGAGACCGGCCGGGAGAAACCCAGCGCGATCATGTTCACGCTCCCGCTGGCGCAACTGGACCTGCGACCCAGCGAGGCCCTGATGGTCGGCAACGACCCCGAGACCGACGTCGAGGGCGCCAACGCGGTGGGCATGGAGACGGCGCTTTTCAACTGCGACCGGACGGACCTCGACGGCCTCCGGCGGCCCGACCACCGGCTCGATTCGCTGCCCGAGGTACTGGAGGTGGTCCGGTGATGCTCGACGAGGAGCGCGAGGCGGTCGTCGAGCACGCCCCCGACCTCGCCGCGCTGACCCCGGGGCGGACTGGCAACCTGAGCGTCCGCAACGGCGACCGCTTCGCGGCCACGCCGACCGGCGTCCCCTACGACGCCTTCGACGCCGGGGACGTGCCCGTCCTCGGCCTGGACGGCGAGCAACTCGACGGCGCGATGGCCCCCACGAGCGAGGTGCCGATGCACACCCACATCTACCGCCGGGAGCGCCCTGGGGCCATCGTCCACACGCACTCGCCGTGGGCGACGACGCTGTCGGTGCTGGGGGAGCCGCTACCACCGATCCACTACATGATCGTCGCCGTCGGCAAGCGCGTCCCGGTCACGGAGTACGCCCCCTACGGGACCGAGGCGCTCGCGGAGAACGTCGTCGCGGCGATGGAGGAGGCCGACTCCTCGGCCGCCATCATCGCCAACCACGGACTGGTCGTGACCGGCGAGGACCTCCCCACCGCCGTCGAGAACACCGTCAACGTCGAGAACCTGGCGCGCGTGTACTGCCAGGCCCGGGCGTTCGGCGAGCCGACGACCCTCCCCGACGAGGAACTGGAGACGGCCATCGCCCAGTTCGAGAGCTACGGCCAGCAGCCCGACGA
>CAYTAG010000356.1:0-2225 GCA_964435625.1 uncultured Halobacteriales archaeon
GTTCTCGCTCGGGGACTGTCGAATCGAGTTCGTGCCCGTCCGCCACGAGCAGGGCGCGGAGTTCTTGGCCGACGTCCAGGGGCGACTGACCGGCGAGGCGGGCGTCTGCGTGGGGACCCTCGGCCCCGGCGCGACGAACCTCGTCACCGGCGTCGCGGACGCGACCCTCGACAAGGCGCCGCTGGTGGCGATCACCGGCCAGGGCGGGCTGGAACGGCTCCACAAGGAGAGCCACCAGGCGCTGGACGTCGTCGACGTGCTGGAACCGGTCGTCAAGTGGAACGCCCAGGTCAGCGACCCCGAGATCGTCCACGAGTCCGTCCGGAAGGCGTTCAAGGTCGCGGAGTGGGAGAAACCGGGCGCGACCCACCTCGAAGTCCCCGAGGACGTCGCCGGCGAGGGGACCGACGCAGAACCGATGCCGGTCAGGGACGCAGTCGCCCGCCCCGCGCCCGACGAAGCGTCCGTCGAGGGACTCGTCGAACGACTGGCGGACGCCGAGCGGCCGGTGATACTCACGGGCAACGGTGCCGTCCGGACGGGCGCAGCCCGGCAACTGCGGGAACTGGTCGAGGTGACCGGCGCGGCCGCGGTGGCGACGTACATGGGCAAGGGCGCCGTCTCCGACCGGGATCCCCACTCGCTTTTGACGCTGAACTCGGGCGACGAACGGCAGGCCGCCGAAGCGGTGGAGATGGCCGACCTGGTCGTCGCCGTCGGGTACGACATCGCCGAGCACGATCCCGCGGACTGGAAACCCGCCGACACGTCGGTCGTCCACGTCGACAGCGAACCCGCCGAGGTGTACGAGGCCTACGACCCCGACCTGGAACTGGTCGCGGACATCCCGGCGACGCTGTCGGCGGTGGTCGACCGCTGCGGGGACGTCGACTTCGGGGCGGACGCCGACTGGTACGGCGACCTCAGGGAGCGCGTCGTCGCGGACGTGACCCGCCGGCCCGACCCGGACGACCCGCTCTCGGTGCGGGGCGCGCTGGTTCACCTCCGGGACGCGATGGCCGACGAGGACGTGGTGGTCTCGGACGTCGGCAGCCACAAACTCGCCGTCGCACAGAACTTCCCGGCGTACGAGCCCAATACGTGCGTCGTCTCGAACGGCCTCGCGGCGATGGGCATCGCCGTCCCCGGCGCGGTGGCGGCGGACCTGGCCGTCGACGCGAACGTCGTCGCCGCGACCGGGGACGGGGGGTTCCTGATGAACGGCGCCGAACTGGCGACCGCGGCCCGCCTGGACTGCGGGTTCACCGTCGTCGTCTTCGAGGACGACGAGTACAGCATGATCTCGGAGGAGCAACTGGAGCACCGCGGGGAGACGTTCGGGACCGGCCTCGTGAACCCGGACCTGGTCGCGTTCGCGGAGAGTTTCGGCGTCGACGCGTACCGGCCGGAGGGATACGACGAACTGGCTGACGTGCTGGGAGAGGTCGTTCCCTCCGCCGAACTATCGCTCGTGGTGGTCCCAGTTGGGTGATCAGCGTCCGGGGAGCGAAGGTGGCCGGCACGACCGCCGAAACCGAGGTGGCTGGCACAGCCGCCCGGTCTGTGGTGGCCGGCACGTCCGGCAAAAGAAGGGTGACCGGCACAATCCACACCGGGCGGGACTGAAAGGGGCCGGGCGCTCGAACCCTCCCGGACGACGCAAGCACCGCAGGCCGGAGGCCGAGGAGCGCAGCGAGGCCCGGCGGGTCGAGCGCCCGGGGGCTTTCTGGCTGTTGGTGACCAAGTGGCAGCGTACGGAGAGCACGGGTTCCGAGGCGTTGGGAAGAGGCTCGGACGCGCGCACCCGCTGCCAGTCGGGTGAGACCAGCGATTTAAGCGGGACGCACCCGACGTTACCGACGTGCGCGTCGTCACGCTCGCGCCCGCCACGACCGAAATCGTCGCCGCCCTCGGGATCGATCCGGTCGGCGTCCCCCACGAGTGCGACTACCCGCCGGCGGACGCAGTCCGGCGGGCACCGGTCGCGACCGCAGAACCCTGATCGACCATGCTGGACCTCTCCCGGGAAGCGTACGATACGATCACCACGCACGCGCGCGCGAGCGATCCGGAGGAAGCTTGCGGCGTGCTGGGCGGCGAACACGGCGAGGAGCGTTCGGTCGTCGAGACCGCCCGGCGGGCCGACAACGCCTCGCCCGTTCCGGAACGCGAGTACGAGATCGACCCCGCCGAGCAGTTGGAACTGATGGAGGCCATCGAGGACG
>CAYTAG010000357.1:0-2213 GCA_964435625.1 uncultured Halobacteriales archaeon
TTCGAGGTTCGGGACGACGCCCTCGAACGGTTTCTCCTTGTGGCGGACGCCGTTGGCGGTCGTCCACTCGAAGACGACGTCCCCGTCGGTCCCCCACAGGAAGGCGTCCTGCACGTCCTCGTCCAGGTCCTCGAAGGGGGTCTCGACGCTCACGCCGAAGTGCTCGGCGACCGAGTCGAGGCGCCGACGATAGTACGAGCGGTTGTAGCTCCAGGGCTCGAAGACGTGCTTCAGGGGTTTGGAGGGGTCCTGCACCACGAGGTCCTCGCTGACCTCCTTGGTCTCGCCGATGCCGTCGCACTCCGGGCAGGCGCCGTACGGCGAGTTGAAGGAGAAACTGCGGGTCTCGATCTCGCTGACGTCGATGCCGCAGTGGGTGCAGGCGAGGTCCTCCGAGAGAACTGCCGCGAGACGGTCGTCCTCGGCGTCGTCCCCGGCGTCCGCCTCGTCCTCGTCGTCGGTCGTCGTTCCGAGGTCGCCCACCGAGCGCGATTCGGCGCCGCCCAGCGCGTCCGCCACGCCCTCCGGGGAGTCCGGCAAGATGACCTTCAGGAGACCGTCCGCTTCCTCGAGGGCGGTCTCGACGGAGTCGGCGATCCGCGAGCGGTTCTCGGGTGCGACCACGACCCGGTCGACGATCACGTCGACGGTGTGGTCGTAGTTCTCGTCCAGGTCGGGGCGGTCGATCGTCAGGTCGTGTTCCTCGCTGTCGACCTCGACGCGGGCGTAGCCTTCGCTCACGAGTTCGTCGAACAGGTCCTCGAAGGCACCCTTCTGGTCGCGCACCACGGGGGCGGCGATCTTCGCCTTCGTGCCCTCGGGGAGTTCCAGCACCCGCGAGACCATCTGCTGGGCGGACTGCTCGCCGACTTCGCGGCCGCACTCCGGGCAGTGAGGGACCCCGACCCGGGCATAGAGTAGCCGGAGGTAGTCGTGCAACTCGGTGACGGTCCCCACGGTCGATCTGGGATTGTTGGCGGCGTTCTTCTGGTCGATGCTGATGGCGGGCGACAGTCCCTCGACGTTCTCGACCTGGGGCTTGTCCATCTGGCCCAGGAAGTTCCTGGCGTAGGCGGACAGCGACTCGATGTAGCGGCGCTGGCCCTCCGCGTAGACGGTCTCGAACGCCAGCGACGACTTGCCCGACCCCGACAGCCCCGTGACGACGTTCAACTCCTCGCGCGGAATCTTCACGTCGAGGTCCTTGAGGTTGTGCTCCTCGGCCCCGCGAACCTCGATGTACTCTCTGGTCATGATACGATAGTGTGCGTACTGCGGTCGGCCGACGGTCCGGTCGGCCCGACAGTTCCGTGGGGTGGCAACGAGGCGGAGGTACTTCCGGATTGTGATAGCGGATGAGGGAGGCCCCCTGTTTCGGTGTCTTCCCGTTTCCCTCTGGCGATGTGCGATCCGTTCGTAACTGGCTCATTCGTGTACTTCGTCGTAACGTTCGGCGTAGGTACGCCAGTTCTCCGTGAGTTCTCGACGGCTTTCCAGTACGACCACTCGACCGGTTTCTTGTTCCGATCCCGACGATAGAGTTGGTCGAAGTGGGTGTACCCGTGGGCCGTATCGACCCTCGCCACTTCGACGTTCGATTCGGTTTTCGGGTCGCGGTAGTAGACAGGGATCGAGAACTCCTCCGATTGCCGTTTGTTTGGTTCTGCACGCCCGCCGAGGAAGTACCGGCGGCCATCGTACGTTCCCAACTCGTAACTGAGGCTTCGTTCGTCGGTCATTCGTCGGGGGGTCCAGTGAATTACCCGTGCCCACGGGCGACGTTCGATGGTTCGTTCTCCCGTTTAAACCCTCAGCTTCAAGTACGTTGACTTCAAAAGTCATCATAGCCGGTCGTGTCGGTCCGGGCACACCGGGAAGAACCACACATGCTCTCGCCAGATTCGCGGGTCGAGTACCTGAAACGTCTCACGGAGGCCGGCTTCGAGGACGTACTCGTCCTCCAGCGAGACACCGCAGAAGAAGTACTCACCCAGAAACGGACGGAACTCCTCGACGAGATTTCGTCGGGCGACGTCGCGTCGGTGCGGGAACTCGCCCGGCGCGTCGACCGCGACGTCAGCATCGTCAGCCGCGACCTCGACGTGCTGTTCGAGGCCGAGGTCGTGGACTTCGAACGGGACGGCCGGGCGAAACGACCGGTCCTCGCCCACGAGAACGTCCTGGTCGAACCGCTCGTGTTCGACGGCGAGGTC
>CAYTAG010000358.1:0-2207 GCA_964435625.1 uncultured Halobacteriales archaeon
GCGCGCAACTCCGAGGCCTACGACGGCCGGAGCCAGTGCGTCGGCTACGGCACCTGCAGTCCGGTCTGTCCCTCCGGCGCGAAGTACAGCGGCGACGTCCACGTCCGAAAGGCCGAGGCGGAGGGCGCCAGGGTCATCGACCGCGTGGCCGTCGAGCAACTGGAGCACGACGGCGACGGGTCGACCGTGACTGCGGCCAGGTACGTCACCCCCGACGGGACCCGCCACCGCCAGGAGGCGCGGCAGTTCGTCGTCGCCGCCGGGGGCGTCGAGACGCCGCGGTTGCTGTTGCTCTCGAAGTCCGAGCAGTACCCCGAGGGCCTGGCCAACTCCAGCGGCGCCGTCGGCCGGTACTTCATGGAACACCCGGCCGTGCGGACGACGGCGCGACTGGATCGGGAGACCAACCCGGAACCGATCAGCTTCCTGACCCGGATCAGCGAGCACTTCTACGACGCCGGGGAGGCCCCGCCGGGCAGCATCCTCCTGAAGTTCAGTCACTCCGACCCGCCCTCGCCCGCTCAGCACGCGCTCGCCGGCGGGGACGTCTCCGACGTGGGGGACGTCTCGGACGCGGTCTTCGGTGCGGACTGGGGCGAGGACCTCCTGGAGGGCTTCGACGCCGCCAACCGCACCCTCTGGATCGGCGGCAACCTGGAGATGCTCCCGAGGAAGGACAACCGCATCGCCCTGGACGCGGACGCGACCGACGAGTTCGGCAACCCAGTCCCGGATGTCTCCTTCGGCGTCGGGTCCTACGGCCGGGCCACCGCCGAGCATGCCCTGGACGTGGAGCGGCGGATTCTGGAGGAAGCGGGCGGCGAGGTGGTCGGCCAGACGGACCCCGCGGACCCGAACTTCCTCTCGCACCACATGGGGACGACGCGGATGGGGGCCGATCCGGCCGAGAGCGTCGTGAACCCGCGCCTGCGGACCCACGATCTGGAGAACTGCTGGATCGTTAGTAGCAGTGTGTTCCCGACGTGTGGGGCGGCGAATCCGACCTTGACGATTGGGGCGCTGGCGTTGCGGGCCGTCGAGGACCTGCGGGAAGTGTTGTAGGGCGGTGGGTGTGGTTTCGACCGTTTCGTCTACTTATATACTCTCCCGGAGTATATAAGGGTCCGAACGGTCTGGGGTGTCGGCAGTTGCGTGGAGTCGGTAGGGGTTGCGGGAGGTGATAGATTAGGGGTCGGTCGTGAGGGTGTGATCGTCGGGGAGGTCGTGACGCGGCACCCGGGCGACTAGGGATCTCCACGCCCTCCCCAACCGACTGCGTTACTCGCTTCGCTGCGTTACTCGTCCCTCGCGCGTGCCGACGTCCGACGATGGGATGCCGAAACGAGGGAGAAAAGTGGCCGTCACGCTACCGTAGGCGCTCGCAGATCACGGCCGTCACTCGTCCGGCTCCAGCGGCACTCGTTCGACGTCCACCTCGTCGAACGCCTGGTCCGACCCGAGGATTGACTCGTCCCGCGTCGCGGCCACCCCGGCGTGGAGTGCGTCGAAGGGCGTCAACTCGTGTTCGTCGAGGAAGTGCGCGGCCGCGAGCAGGGCCTCTTCGTCGGCTTCCGGACGAACCGGTACGGTAGCCAGCAGGTTCGCAACCGCCGGCGAGACGTCGAAGTCGAACCCCTCGTCGGGATCGTAGGCGCTGACGAGGAACTCGCCGTAGGCGATTAACGACGTGTGGACCTCCTCGCGTTCGAGCGCCTGCTCGGCCTGTTCGGAGAGCCAGTCGTCGGGTTTGGCGACGGCGAACAGGAAGTCGGTTTCGACGTACACGACTACGCCCCGCCGTCGGTCGTGGGTTCTTGATCGTCCCTCTGGCCGGCGTCGGCTGTCGAGCCGCGCGACGCACGTTCCTCGCGTTCGGTCTCGACCTCGGCCCGGATGCCTTCCCGGGCCTCCCGTTTCAACTCGGCCGGGGACTTCCCTTCGAACGTGTCACCGACTGCGTCCCGGACCGCCTCCAGCGGTTCATCGTCGACGGGGACGAGGACGATGCGGGACGGGAGGTCCACGATTCGAAACCGCTCGCCGTGGCGCTCCCGGAGGTCCTTCGAGAGGTACAGGCGGCCCCGGTCGTCTACTTCGGTCGTCATGTGTCGACTTTTGGGTGGGAAAGAACTTAGATTTTCCCCGCTGGTGGAGTCGGCGTGCTCTGAATCCGGATGGGCTTCGTTGGTCATTGGGCCGTGGTAATT
>CAYTAG010000359.1:0-2199 GCA_964435625.1 uncultured Halobacteriales archaeon
CGGTTCGGGGACGGGTCCGTGGGCCGCGCCTGGCTATGGTTGTCGACCTCGTAGCGACCACTTCCCCGCCGGGGTAGGGGGCGCCCGCCCGGCGGGTAGTTGCAACGCCGTCTCGGGGGCCTGTTTCCTCAAGTACGGTCGTGATCCAGCGGCCAGTAGAACAGGTCGGGTTGTACTCGTCGTACTGACCGCGCCGTCGAGAGGGCCGCCGTGGGGGATCGTCGGGGAAGTGAACACGACCGGGTGGTCCAGCTCCTCGTTACGGGTGTGGCTAAGGCCACCCGGGAACTACGTTACGGAGTAACACTCCCAAACATATGGGGCTGCAACTAATCAGCGTGGACATGTTTTCCCCTGTAATGAGTAGTCGTTCTCCGCAAGGGGGTAATCGGCAAGCAGACGTTCTCCTCGTCGAATCGAATCCTGACGAGATCGCTCCATTCATCGAATCGTTCGAATCGACCGACCGGACGAACGAAGTCCACGTCGTCGAAGACAGTGACGATGCCCTCGATTTCATCCACCGCCGGGGAGACTTCACGGCCGCCCCGCGTCCGGATCTCATCCTTCTCGATCTTCGCGTCTCGGGGACGGATGGAGAGAAGATCCTCACCGAACTCAACGAGCAACAGGAGTTGCGCCGAACTCCGGTAATCGTGATGACCGCGTCCGCTACAGCAGAAGACGTCGCCCGGTCGTACGACCTCAATGCGAACGCTTACGTACAGAAACCGTCGACCTCCGACGAGTTCTCCCAGCTGGCACAAACCATCGAAGACTTCTGGCTCGACCTGGTCGAGATTCCCTCGAACTAGGGACAGAGCCGCACATCGCGTGCCTGTCGGGTAACGCGTCGACGAAGTCCGAAATCCTCGTTCTGCACACCGCTCGGTCGCTCGCGTGTAGACGATCGTCCCGATCCCGACTTTCCGGGATCGGGGAGCCGACGTATTCGAGGCGGGACTCTAGACGACCCATCCAGAGCCGAACCCAAACCATTTAGGGTGCGAGTCGATCCCCGAGGCCTCGGCCGGGACGCCGGAAACCCACCGCATTCGCGGCCGAGCCGGCGGAATTACTTCCAGGAGCCACCCGCCACACCTCGTGTTATTGTCCGAACATTTATGGTCGCGGCGGGTTATATTTGTCTTATGGCCGTGGCTAACAAAGGAACCGGCTGGACAGTCGACGTGAACGACGACGTGATGGTCTGGGAGTTTCTGCCCGGGATGGAGCTATCGACGTTCCAGGAGGAGGCGTACCCGGTGTACGAGGACCTGCTGAAGCGCCAGGACTTCCACGGGATGGTGACCGTGGTTCTGCTGGAAGACCCGTTCACGCGGGAGGTCTTCGAACTCTGGGAGCAGGCGGCGTTGCGCGCGGACAGGGCGGGAATCGACCGCTGGGCCGTCGTCGCCGAGGGGATCAAGTCCCTGTCGCTGCGGGGCAAGGTCGACGTCGGGAGCCTGGAGACGCTGACGACCGAGGACCGGACCGAGGCCGTCCAGTGGGCCAAAGCGGACGGCAGCGACGAGGACGACTGGAGTTCGTCGCTGTTCTGAACGGGCGACCGGACCGGGTACGGGAGCCAACCCGGTCTTCCGGACGTACTTCTCGCACCGTCGCCGCCCAGTGGCTTCGCTACGCTGCACCGTACACACCCCGTTACTACGGACTACATACCTCCTGCATGTTACTACGGACTACACACCTACCGCATAGTACACACGCGCGCGGCGATGCGCGCATCGCCGCGCGCGGACCGTGGACGTCGCACACCCACCCACGCCAGCGTCGGCGCGCACCCACACGTGGGCTTCGAACGTTCACCAATCCCTGGCGAGCGGTGCGCCGGCCGATTGGCCCCGCACTAACGAATTAGACCCCGAGTTTCACGGATTGTAACCCCTAAAAAATGGTTGTGGCCGAAACGATCTACAAGCGGTCCTTGAAGCGCGTATACGGCCGCTATACAAAGTACGTAGAGTATAACCTGGGAAGTAGACGCACCTAACCGGTGCGTGATCGAAACCATGACAGGAGCCAAACGAAGCATCGAACTATTCGATGACGACCGGGCGGTGTCGCCGGTGATCGGCGTCATCCTGATGGTCGCCATCACCGTCATCCTCGCGGCAGTCATCGGAACGTTCGTGCTCGACCTCGGCGACAGCGTGGACCAGAATCCGCAAGCAGCAG
>CAYTAG010000360.1:0-2176 GCA_964435625.1 uncultured Halobacteriales archaeon
CCTGCTCGCTCGCTGCGCTCGCTGCGCGGGCTGCGACTCGCTGGCTCCCGCTCGCGGTGCTCGCGGGAGCGTCGTCCGGGCGGGATCGACCGCCCGGCCCCTTTCAGTCCCGCCCGACGTGGGTCGTGCCGGCCACCATCGCTTTGCCGGACGTGTAGGCTGCCTTCGTTAGGCGGCTGTGCCGGCCACCTTCGCCTGCAGTGGTGCCGGCCACCACCGCGTATCTGAACAATGCCTTCGAGCGTCCCGGCCAGTGGGACGCCCCCTGGGGCCAGCCCCGAACGGCGACCCTCCGGCCGTCAGTCGCGCGGGACGGCCGGCGGCTCGGGACGACCCTCAGTCGCTCGGCGCGGTCACCTCCTCGCGTTCGGGCTTCTCGCACCCGTCCGGTGGTGTCTTCCGGACGGTCAGGGGCTGGCGGGAGACCAGTTCGCACTCGAAGGCCGGGTGCTCGGCGAAGTGTCTCACGAGCATGTGGCGTCGGCCGCCCGTGAGTCCCGAGCGCCCGACGTCCTCGGCGGTGAACTCCGCGGGGAGTCGCTCGAACAGCCGCCGCAGGTGCTCGAAGCCGTCGAACACCTTGCGGTGGCCGGAGGAGTCCGCGCCCCGGCGGGACACCACGTACGAACCGTCCTCGCGGTGCTCGCCCGCCGTCCGGAGGAACTCGGTGCGTTCGGTCAGCGCCGCCCCCAGCGCGTCGCGCAACTCGGCGGCCTCGGCTCTACTCAACCTGCGGGATTCGCCGTCGAGTCGTAGCACTACCTCGCGTCCGTCGCTGGTCGCCGTCGCCCGGTCGTCACTGCCGGAGAATTTCTCGACCAGGAGCGTGGGAACTCCGCGTCATGCGTGCGGAGGTCGGACCGGCTTGCAAGTAAAACCTTGTGGTCGTGCAGATGGACGGTACGGACCGGGACGACGGGTCCGCAGTCTCCCCCGAACGCACCCTTCCGGCCGGTCGTGCCGGCCACCATCGCGTCGCTAGACTGGATCGAAGATCCGATTCTTTGGATACTAAAGCATAATAATGTAGAAATCGAAGTTCTGGATCCCCCGTGGAATCGTCCCGACGGCGGCGAATTCGACGCGGCTCGGCCGCCGGCGCTTCGAACGCCCATCGCGCAGCCCCGTCCGGGCCTGCGCGGTCGCCTCCCAGACTCGCGCGGTCGCCTCCCGGGGTCCGTGCGGCCGCCCCGCAGGTCTGTGCGGCCACCCCCCGTCGTAGTTCTACGCGCACGTGCCCGGACGCGCTCCCGGGAGGCGGTCGCGCGAGCGTCGGAGACGGCAGGCTCGTCCGGGACGACGACCCTGGGGGCACTGGGCCTGGAAGGCCATCGACGGGCTAATCGACCGACGACGACGCCAGAAGGCGGCACTGGTGACGGTCGGACGGGCCGGAACGGGCGGACCTATCGGATTTGTTTCAAAAATCTGATTCAGTACGTTCGACGCGGGTTCGGCCGTTCTGGCGCGGTTCCGTCGGCGTTCTGAAGCGGCAAAAGCGCGAGCGTGCGGCGCGTTCCCACGACGTATCGAGAATCCGAAACGAGGCGAAGTCCTCAACCTTTATCAGCAACCGCAATGATACTTCAAACTGGAGGTTACACCATGGGAGAGCACTCCAACGCCGAACTTCCGGATCTGCCCTACGACTACGACGCGCTGGCGCCGCACATCAGCGAGCAGGTGCTGACCTGGCACCACGACACCCACCACCAGGGGTACGTCAACGGCCTCAACAGCGCCGAGGAGACCCTCGCGGAGAACCGCGAGTCGGGGGACTTCGGCGGCAGCGGCTCCGCGATCCGCAACGTCACCCACAACGGCTGTGGGCACTACCTGCACACCCTGTTCTGGAACGTGATGTCCCCGAACGGCGGTGGCGAACCGGAGGGCGAACTCCGGGACCGCATCGAGGAGGACTTCGGCTCCTACGAGGGCTGGAAGGGCGAGTTCGAGGCCGCCGCCACGGAGGCCGGCGGCTGGGCGCTGCTCGTCTACGACCCCGTCGCCAAGCAACTGCGCAACCTCGTCGTCGACAAGCACGACCAGGGCGCGCTGTGGGGCAGCCACCCCATCCTGGCGCTGGACGTCTGGGAGCACTCCTACTACTACGACTACGGCCCGGACCGCGGCAGCTTCATCGACAACTTCTTCGAGGTCGTCGACTGGGACGAGG
>CAYTAG010000361.1:0-2171 GCA_964435625.1 uncultured Halobacteriales archaeon
AGGAACACCTGGTTGCCGGTGTCGGAGACGGAGTGGTACGTCTCCGAGAGCATCGCCGGACTGCCGGTGAGCAGGTACCCGACGAACTTCAGCACCGCGATGGCGCCGTTGGCGAACAGCGCCGCCAGCACGACCGTGGTGCTCTGACCCGCCATTACCGGGGGGTGAACCCGGGCGCAGAAAGGCTTTCCGAAGGGTTTTGCCGCGGGACGCCCTGGTCCGGACGTGCTCGTCGTCTGTTCGGATACCCATCGCGAGTCGGGCCACGGCCTCTCCAGCGCCGTACTCGACGCCGTCCGGTCGGCCGACCGGGTCGTCCACGCCGGCGACTTCACGACCCCGGCGGTCGTCGACGCGTTCGCCGGGGAGGCCGCACGCCTCGACGCCGTCCACGGCAACGCCGACGGGTCGGCCGTCCGCCAGCGGTTGCCCGAAGCCCGCGTCCTCGAATACGGCGGCGTCAAAATTGCGGTCACCCACCGCCGCGACGGCGGGGCGACCGGCCTGTCGCTGTTCGGGCGCTCGCGGGACGCCGACCTGGTCGTCTCCGGGCACACCCACCGGCCCGCGGTGGTCGACGCGGACGGGGTCGTCCTGCTGAACCCCGGGAGCCACGCCGACCCGCGGGGCAACCGCGCCGCGTTCGCCGAACTCGAACCCGATGACGGCGGACTACGCGGACGCCTCCACGAGGTCGACGGGACGACGTTCGAACGGTTTTCGGTGCCCTGACCCCGGTGGGGACGGTCGCGGAACGGAACCGCGACGCGACCGGAACAGGGAGCCGAGGACGGAACGCGACCGGTGGTGAGACGGGGACAAGCGCGACCGGGGCGGCAAAGCGAGGACGAAACGGGAATGGAGCAGGTGCCGTCGACGCCCGGTCGGGGTCGTCGCGGCGCGGTGGAGAGCCGAAGCGTCCCGGGGACGACGGCCGCCCGGGGCGGCCGGTGCAGGCGGCCGGCCGGTCCCACCCCCTGCAACCGGTGGTTCGTCACGTCGGATAATGTAGTCACCGTAGGGTCAAACCGCGCTTTTAGCTACCGGGTCGCCGACGCCAGGGCCGCCAGCACCTCGGTCCGGTAGTACCACAGGAACCCCAGCACCAGCACCGTCGCGCCGCCGGCGAAAAACAGCAACCCGGGTGGCAACCCGCCGGCCGCGTCCACGATGGCCGGGACGGCCTCCTGGGGCGTGTCCAGCGCGTCCGACGCCGGCGTCTCGGTGGGTGCCGACGTTCCGGCGGGTTCAGCGGCCGGCGTCGGCGACCCCGTCGGTTCGCCGGTCGGCATCGGCGACTGGGTCGACTCCGGCACCGGCGTCGATTCGGTCCCCGGACCGTCGGGCGTCGGCGTCTCGGCGTCCGGGACGACCTCGTCGGGGGTCTCCGTCTCGGTGCCGTTGGTCGGCGGCGCCTCGGCGTCGTCCGGCGCGGGACCGCCGAGGAAGAAGGTACCGTCCTCGCGCTCGCCGACGAGCCGTTCGACGACCGCTGACCCCAGCGCCAGTACCCCCAGCGCCCCGATCAGCCGCGACAGCGCCGCCTTCAGCCCGGAGGTCTCCGCCTCCGTGCCGGCGTAGACCACCAGCGGGCGGTCGCTGGGCGCGTAGACGTTCATCTCCCGTCCTTTCTCGGAGTAGACGGTGTCGACGACCTCGACCACGCCGGCGTCCTCGAGGTTCGAGAGGTGGTACTGGGCGTTCTGCAGCGACGTGTCCACCCGGTCGGCCAGGGCGGCGGGGTTGGCGGGTTCGTCGTGCAGGGCGGAGAGGAGTTCCCGGGCGGTCCCGGCCGAGAGCGCCGAGATGAGGTCGTCGGCGTCGTCGCTGTCGACGCCGATGACCCGCGGTTCGGCCTCCTCGGCGGCCGAGAGGTCCGGGCTGGAGGGCAACAGGTCGGCCATACCGGAGCGATTGTCATCGAACGGCATGTATTTTCTCCCCGCCGGTCGAACGGATTCGACGGTCGCGCCGGGATTCGTCAGAGAGGATTTAAAAGGGCAGCCAAAACTTCACTTTCTAAAGTTTAATTCTTCGGAAAGTGGAGTTATGGGCGTGCGGGAATCGTCGGTACGATCAGATAGGAGTTCCCGGTGTGCTTTCATCGACCCGTCTCTTGGTCAGCAACACGCAGAAAGCCCCCGCGCGCTCGACCCGGCCCGGGCGGGCGC
>CAYTAG010000362.1:0-2152 GCA_964435625.1 uncultured Halobacteriales archaeon
TCCGACCTGGCCTCCGAGGCGCGCGCGAGGAACGCGCGCGAGGTCTCCGCGAGTGAAACGAGCGGGGGCTCGGGAGAGCTTGCTCTCCCGGTGGATGAGCAACGCAGGTGACGCGAACGGACGTGAGCGTCACCTGCGTTACTCGCCCCTCGCACGCGTTGCTCGCGCGCGCCGGGAAGCCTAACTCGACCGCGAGAATACCCGGGGAATCCTGCGAAACACTCCGAAGGGGACCGGTACGCTTTCGCGGTGAATCCGACGGCGGTCCCGTCTCGTCCGAACAATGCCCGACGCCGACGAGGAACCTTTAACCGGGACGGCGGCGACCGCCCCGGCATGGCCGAGGACACCCCGGGCGGAGCAGCGAGTGACGGACGGTTCGGCGACCTCCCCTGGCGGCGCGGGGCGACGCGTGGCGCCGCGGCGTTCGCCGCCGCCCTGGTCGGCGTCGGACTGCTGGTGCTGGTCGAGCGGACGCTCTCGGGGGACCTGGCGGGGCTGGCCGCCGAAACGGACGGCCTGGCCGGGGACCCGCTGTACGCGGCCGGGTGGCTGTTCTACAACGCTCACCTCGTCGGCGTGATCGTCGGCGGCGAGGCCGTCAACCTCGTGGACGCGCTCCGGTCGTCCGGGACCGTCCCGGCGTCGCTGGTCTACGCCGTGCCGCCGCCGGCGCTGTACCTCGCCGGCAACGCCGTCGCGCACGCGACCGCCGACGAGGACGACGAGCGGTCCCGGCGGGCGCTGGTGGGCGCGACCGTCGTCGCCGGCTACCTCCCGCTGGCCCTGGTCGGCGCCGTGGCGTTCACGACCGGGGGCGTCGGGCCGAGTCCCGTGGGGGCGCTCGTGTTCGCCGGCCTCGGCTACCCGCTGGTGCTCGGCGGCCTCGGGGGCTACATGGCGACCGCGAACGAGTGAACGGAACTCCGGTCGGTCTCCCCCGACCGCGACGGTGCGGCGGTCGACCAACTCCTTATGTCAATAGGGTACAAATATAAATACTCCTATTTCTTAACGAACTAACAGAATTCGAACCATGGCGAACAACGTCGAAGCAATGACGGAACAGGACGGGCGTGGGGTCGACAGGAACGTCCGGGACAGTCTCCTCCGGTCGGTGATCACCCCCTACTGGCTGTACTCGATCCTCCCGGTGTCGTTCATCACGCTGGGGATGGTGCTGGCCTCCATCGAACACGGCTGGAACTGGCAGCTGTGGGGGCTCGGGGTCGCGTCGATGTGGTTTTTCGACCAGGGGTTCAAGTCCATCGACCTCTCGGCCGAGGACCTGGCGATCACGCTGCACTCCCGGATACAGTTCGGCGTCGGACTCGCGCAGGTCCTGCTGGCGGGGGTGCTCTGCGTCTGGCTGGCCCTGCAGACGACCACGTGGGTTCTCGCGCTGGTCGCGGTCAACGTCGTCCTCGCGTTCGCCTACGACTTCGAATGGCTCGACGGCCGGCTCCACGACCGCGTGTACATGACCGGCTGGGGGAACCTCAGCGTCGTGATCGGCTGGAGCCCGACGATCCTGGGGTACCTCCTGCTCGCCCGGGAACTCAGCCCCGGGATCGTCGTCTTCGCGGTCGGACCCATGCTCGTGATCGGTGCGATCCTGCGGCCGGAACAGGACGTCAAGGCCGAAATCTACCGGACGGTCGGGATCCAGTACACCCGGGACGTCGACAGCGACGACGAGCGGTTGCGCCGGCGGTTCCTGTTCTCGCAGATGCTCGTGACGTTCGCCTTCGCGGCGATGATGGTCGGGCTCATGGTCGAGTTCGTCCTCTGAGGGGCCGACCGGCCCCCGGGGCCGCCGAGCCAGGATCGCACGACTCCGGTGACGGAATCGACCCTCACCACGGAACTGGTAGATCCCGGAAAGAAACGAGGTCGGTACTCGTCGGCGATACGGCGTGCGGAAACGGTAGCGGTCGACGGCGATGCGTGTGCGAGCGGTGGGGTGTGGCTACGCCTGGCCGGCGCTTGCGTCGGCTGAGTCAGGCGGAGCCTGACGGCCTATGGAAATCGGGCGTAGCCCGATTTCCGTCTCGCGGGCGTAGCCCGCTCGACTGTTCGAGGTGACTACGTCGCCTCGCTTACATCGCGCCGCCCATGCCACCCATACCGCCCATGCCGCCCATGCCGCCGC
>CAYTAG010000363.1:0-2114 GCA_964435625.1 uncultured Halobacteriales archaeon
CAGGAGTTCATCGAGTTTGCGGTGGACGGCGCCGACCGAATGCGCGACATGATCGACGGGCTCCTCGCGTACTCCCGGGTCGAGACGCGGGGCGACCCCTTCGAACGCGTCGACCTCGACGGCGTCCTCCGCGACGTCCGCGACAACCTCCAGATGCGGCTCGCGGAGACCGACGCCGAACTCGACGTCGAAGCGCTCCCCGTCGTCGAGGGCGACGCCGACCAGCTGCGCCAGGTGTTCCAGAACCTGCTCGACAACGCCATCGAGTACAGCGGCGACGAGCCGCCCCGCATCCACGTCGGCGCCGAGCGGACGGGCGAGGAGTGGACCATCTCGGTCCGCGACGAGGGAATCGGCATCGACCCGGACGACGCCGATCAGATCTTCGAGGTGTTCCAGCGCGTTCACAGCGTGGACGACACGGGCACCGGCATCGGCCTCGCGCTCTGTGAACGGATCGTCGAGCGCCACGGCGGCGAAATATGGGTCGAGTCGGAGCCTGGCGAGGGGTCGACGTTCTCGTTCACGCTGCCGGCAGCGGAGGCGGGCCGATGAACGAGAGCGCGAACCGCGACCCCGCGGACGTCCTGCTCGTCGAGGACAACCCCGGCGACGTCCGGCTCACGAGGGAGGCGTTCAGCGAGGGCCGGATCGAGAACACGCTCCACGTCGCCAACGACGGCGCCGAGGCCCTCGATTTCATCCACCAGCGCGGCGAGTACGAAGATGCCCCCCGTCCGGACATCGTGCTTCTCGACCTCAACCTACCGCGGAAAAGCGGCGAGGAGGTCCTCGAGGAGATCAGGTCCGACGACGACCTCGAACACCTGCCGGTGATCGTGCTGACCAGTTCCGAGGCCGAGGAGGACGTCGTCAAGTCCTACGAACTCTGCGCGAACGCCTATCTCACGAAGCCGGTCGACCCGTCCGAGTTCATCGAGACCGTGCGGTCGTTCGAGCGATTCTGGCTCTCGGTCGTCAGGTTACCCGGCGACGAGTGACGGCACCGCGCCGGCGGTCCCGTTTTCGTCGCCACTACGTGCACTGGACCGCCTGCTACCGCCGAGCGGATCAGCGTCGCTCGGTCTCGGTCTCGCGGTAAACCTCGGTCTCGGACAGCCGGGAGTCACCCAACAGGCGCTCGACCCGTCGCTCGAACTCCGCCTCGGTGAGTTCCCCCTCGGCGTACCGTTCCTTGAGGTCCGCCAGTTCCCGCCGCGCCCGCTCGTCGGGGTCCGGACGGACCTTCTCCGTGAGGTCAAACCGACGGGCCAGGTCGCTCTCGCGTTCGGCGTACTCCGCGGCCGTCTCGACGTACTCGTTCTGCAGGAGGTGGTTGTCGCCCGAGACGGCGCCGGAGGTGACCTGGTAGAGCCCCCACCCGAGGAATCCGACGCCGACGAGTCCGACGACGAGGAGGGTGACGAGGTACGGGACGGCCGCCGCGACCAGCGCCGCGAGCGTCGGTTCCGTTCCCGACGTCACCGCGAGCACGTCGGCCAGTCCGTAGAGGCCGACCGCGACGAACAGTACGGCCGAGACGGCGAACCCGGCGAGCGGTCCTTTCAGATCACCGATCAAACCCATCGGCGCCGGCTACGACGTGCAGGTACTTCAACGGCCGGTCATCGCGCCGGACCTGGCAGCGACACGACTCCTTTTGTACGAAGGCGCCGTACGCCGTCGCATGAAGACGATCAAGGACAGCGTCCACGACCACATCAGGGTCGAGGGCGTCGCCGCGGACCTGCTGGACACGCCGCCCGTCCAGCGACTCCGCCACGTCAAGCAACTCGGCACCGCGTCGCTGGTGTACCCCTCCGCGAACCACACCCGCTTCGAGCACAGCCTCGGCGTCTACTACCTGGCCTGCGAGGCGCTGGACCACCTCGGCATCGCCGGCCCGAAGGCCGAGCGCGTCAAGGCGGCGGCGCTGTTGCACGACGTCGGCCACGCCCCGTTCAGCCACAACGTCGAGGACCTGATCCACCGCCGGACGGGCAAGTACCACGACGACGTCGGGGAACTGCTCTCGGTGGGTCGCGTCGGCGAGGTCCTGCGCTCGCACGGCCTCGACCCGGACCGGGTGGCCGACGTCGTCGCCGGGGAGGGCG
>CAYTAG010000364.1:0-2096 GCA_964435625.1 uncultured Halobacteriales archaeon
GGCGGCGCTCGCAGTGCTACCGCAACGCGTCCAGTCGGAACTCGAACGCCGCCACCGGCACCTCCAGGTCGTGTTCCACGAGCACCTCGGGGTGGACCTCGCCGACGACGCCGACGGACTCGCCGTCCATCACGACCTCGGCCGCGCGGCCGTCGATGAACGTCGGGTGGTCGGTCGGCGGCGTCTTCAGGTCGACGTCGAACGCCCGGGCGAGCGCCTGGAGGTGGCCGCGGGCGTCCTCGTACGATGCTTCCGTGCGCGCGAGCGCACCCGCGACCGTCCGCCGCTCGGCGAGGCCGGTGTTCTCGCTCTCGTCCACCCCGGCGGCGAACCCGACCTCCGCGAGGTCCTGGGGGTACGCCCGGTGGGTGTTGTTCTCCAGGACCATCAACAGGGAGGGCAGCGCCCATGTCCGGACGACGGCGAAGTCCTCGCTGTAGGGGTTCTTGATCGTCGCGGCCTCGCCGCCGCCCACGACGTCGGTGCCCGGGGAGATGCCCATCCGGTCGTAGTTGTCGGCCTCCCCGATGAGGTGGAAGTTCAGCATGTCCTCGAAGCCCTGGCCGACCAGTTGCAGGCGGACGGCCTCCTCGAGTCGGGAGCGCTCGTGACGCCCGCCGACGGTCGAGACGTCCGGGTAGCGCGGTTCGAGGTCGTTGAAGCCGTACGCCCGGCCCACGTCGTCGATCACGTCCAGCGGATGGAGGACGTCGACGCGGTAGGGCGGAATAGTGGCCTCGTAGGCGACTTCGTCATCGCCTTCGGCTCGCAGCCCGGTCCCCTCGCCGCTCGCGCCTTCCGTGGCGCTTCGCGCCACGCGCTCGGCGTCCAGGCCGGACCGCTCCAGCAGGTCGACGACTTCCTCGCGTTCGAGGTCGATCCCCAGCATCGTCTCGATCCGCTCGTGGGCGACGGTCTTGGTCTTCGTCGAGAGGTCCGGCCGGGTGACCGTCACGCCGGGGGCGACGCGGTCGCTGTCGACGTAGATGGCCCAGTCGGGGTAGGACACCTCGACGTCCTCGATGCGGGCGCCGCGGGCATCCAGCGCGTAGCAGACGACGTTGAGCATCTTGTCGACCGTCCACTGGTCGGTGCCGGTCATCTCGACGAACAGGTCCCGCGACTCGGTCGAGACCTCCGTCCGGCGGCCGTTGATCACCGGCGGGAACGAGAACAGGCCGATCTCGTCGTAGATGGCGGGCATCGAGTCGTAGTCCGCCACGATGTCGGCGTACTCGTCGCCGGTGGGGTGGTCGGTCAGCACCTCGCCGGGGGTCATCTCCTCGTCGCTGTCCAGCGGGACGAACCGGTCGCCGTCGGCGGGGATACCGGTATACCGGACGGCCTTGCTCCCCGAGGTTTCGACGTCGCCCGACTCGTCGCCGGGTTCGAGCACCTCGCCTTTCAGCATCGTCAGGTCGTGGATGCCGATGGCGCCCTTGACGCGCCCGCGGCCCATCGTGGCGTGGAGTTTCTCCTGCAACTGGATCAGCGAGTCCAGCGCGTCCTCGTCCAGGTCCACCCCGCGGGCGACCGCGCCCGTGACGTAGGGCCGCTGGGGCGGCACCTCCTCGACCTCGATGGCCCACTCGGCGTCGTTGGTGTTCGGGACGTACACGCCGCGGTCGTCGCCGTACTGGTAGCGCAGCGAGCGGGCGATGCCCTCCACCGACAGGCGGTCCAGGCGGTCGGGACCGAATTCGAGTTCGAACTCGCCGTCCTCGGTCTCGCCCTCGAACTCCAGGCCGAGGGCGAACAGGTCGCTCTTTAGCTGGTCGTCGTCCTTGTCCTCGTGGCCGGTCAGCCGGCGCAGTTCGTCGGGGTCGACGTCGACGGTGGGCATCAGTAGATCACCTCCTCGTTGCGGAGGTAGTCGAGGTCGGTCAGCGTCCCGTGCAGGTCCCGGATGTCCTCGGCACCGGTCACCAGCATGGCGAGGCGCTCCAGCGCCAGCCCCCAGGCCATCACGTCGCAGTCGACGCCCAGGGGGTCGAGCATCTCCTCGCGGAACATCCCGGAGTTGCCGATCTCGATCAACTCGCCCGTCTCGGGGTGGGTGCCGAACAGCTCGAAGCTCGGCTCCGTGTAGGGGTTGT
>CAYTAG010000365.1:0-2036 GCA_964435625.1 uncultured Halobacteriales archaeon
TCGTCGTCGGAGATGGACGTGACGTAGCCGTCCTCGACCTCGAATTCGAGGGTCTGGCCCTCCGCGAGCAGGCCGTGGGGCATCATCGTCCCGTCGACGACGTAGGTGCCGTCGGCCGTCTCGGGGGCGACGAACACCTCGCCCGCGGGGAGGTTGGACATCTCGCCGGCCTCGTGGACCAGGCCGGTGTCGGCCAACCACTCGCGGTCGCCAGGCCGGAAAGTGACGTCCGTTCCCGATTCGGTCGTCACCCTGATCTCCTCGGCGTCGCCCACCTGGTCGAGCATCCGCTGGCACTCCTCGTCGATGCGCTCGTAGTCGGCGTCCAGCCCCGTCGTAAAGACCTCCTCGGTGATGCCCGGGAGGGTGGCGACCCGGGCGCCGGCCTCGTTGGCCTCGGTGCGGGCGCGGGTGTGGCTCAGGCTCTTGGAGGTCGGCGCCAGCACCACGTCCGCGCCGGCCATCGCGGCCGAGACGGGTTCGGGCGGTTCGCCGCCGTGCTGCTCGCCCGGCGGGTACCGGACGAGGACGGCGTTCTCGGTGGTCTCGCCGGCCACCTCGTACAGCGCCTCCCCGATGGGAAGCCGTTTATCGTCGGTCACGACGCAACAGGACTCCCCAGCCTGGAGGTTCATACACTGCCGGATCGCCGTCTCGGCCGGCGCGCGGAGTTCGTCCATGCGGGTCGCTGGAACCCGCTGGACCGTAACTGTTGGTCTTTCCGGCGGTCGTAGCTCGTTTTAGGTCGACGCCGGTCCGGACGAGCCAGCCTTGGCGTTAAGTCCCGCGCACCCCAAACGGGCGTACGGTGGGCGGCGCGTCGGTCGGGGCCGGCAGCTACAGCCATGAGTCAACCCGACCAACGAACCAGGGAGACACAGCCGGAGGAAGACCCCGCTCGTGGTCCCTTCGAACGGGACGTACAGTGGATCGCGGGCCTCGTCGGCGGGCTCGCCGGCGGCGTCGTCATGGGCCTGATCATGCAGTTCGCGATGGACGTCATGCCGCTGGTCGGCGCCGTCGTCGGCGTCCAGTCGGCGCTGGGCGGCTGGGCCGTCCACCTGACGGTTAGCGCCCTCTACGGGCTGATCTTCGCCTGGACGGTCTCGCTGCCGTTCATCCGCGACGACTTCGTCAGCACCCTCGGCGGCAGCGTCGGCGCCGGCGTCGTCTACGGCGGACTGCTAACGGTGGTCTCCGGCGGCGTCGTCCTGACGCTGATCGCCCAGGCGCTCGAACTCACCCAGCAGCCGTTCCCGCTGATCCCGCTACCGGGGACCGCCGAGGG
This sequence comes from uncultured Halobacteriales archaeon, assembly GCA_964435625.1. Taxonomy (GTDB): domain Archaea; phylum Halobacteriota; class Halobacteria; order Halobacteriales; family PXRE01; genus PXRE01. Next base: position 1,289 of record CAYTAG010000365.1, read on the forward strand.
CATCTGGCTCGCCGTCTGGGGCGGCGTCGCCCACGTCCTCTACGGCCTGATCCTGGGGGCGATCTACGCGGTCTGGCGTGGCTCCGGGTTCGAGTGGCCGGCCAGCGCCGAGCACTGACTTACTCGCCCCCGAGTTCCCGTCTCGTCGGCGCCCTCGAAACGATTAACCGCCTCGCCCGGCCAGAATAACGTGCATGCTCCAGGTCGGCATCAACGGATTCGGTACCATCGGCAAGCGGGTCGCGGACGCCGTCCGCGCCCAGCCGGACATGGAGGTCGTCGGCGTCGCCAAGACCCGCCCCAACTACGAGGCGGAGGTCGCCGTCCGCAAGGGGTACCCGCTGTACGCCGCCGTCGAGGACCGCGTCGGGCGGTTCGACGACGCCGGGATCGAACTCGCGGGGACGGTCGACGAACTGGTCGAGGGCAGCGACGTGGTCGTCGACGCCTGCCCCTCCGGGATCGGAGCGGAGAACAAGGCGCTGTACGAGGAGCACGACACGCCCGCGCTGTTCCAGGGGGGTGAGGACGCCGAGGTCGCGGAGGTGAGCTTCAACGCTCGCGCTAACTACGACGAAGCCGTCGGGGCCGACGCCGTCCGGGTCGTCTCCTGCAACACGACCGGCCTCTGTCGCCTGCTGACGCCGCTTCAGGAGGAGTACGGCGTCGAGAAGGCCCGGGTCACGCTCGTCCGGCGGGGCGGGGACCCCAGCCAGAGCAGTCGCGGCCCGATCAACGACATCCTCCC
>CAYTAG010000366.1:0-1952 GCA_964435625.1 uncultured Halobacteriales archaeon
CGGTGCTGGACGAGCGGCTCACCGACCGCCAGCGGGTCGCCCTGGAGGCGGCCTACGTCTCCGGGTTCTTCGAGTGGCCCCGGGAGAGCACCGGCGAGGACGTCGCCGAATCGATGGGCGTCTCGCCGGCGACCTTCCACCAGCACCTCCGGGAGGCCGAACGCCGGGTCGTCACGGAACTGTTCGACTCCCTGTCGGGATAGGGTGCGGACCCAAATCGTTTTGGAACCAGGGTTTTGCGGCCGTGGTGGTTCCGTTCGGTCGATGACGTTCGACGAACCGATCTATGGGTCGTCGGTGTTCACAGCGCTCGCGGACGCGGCTCGACGCCGGGTCCTGGCCGTCCTCGACGAGCACGACCACCCGGTCGCAGTCCCCGACCTCGCCCGGTTCGTCTCGGCCCGCGAAACCGGGCGGGACCCGGCGGCGGTCCCCGACCGGGAGTACCGCCGGACGCTGCGGAGGCTCCGGCACGTCCACCTCCCGAAACTCGACGACGCTGGACTGGTGGCGTACGACGGCGAGGCGGTCGAACCGGCCTACGATCACGTGGCCACCCGCGCCGTTGAGTGGGCGCGGACGGCGCCCGCCGACCCCGCGGTGGACGAGGGGGCCGAAGCGCTGGCCGACGGCCGCCGGCGCGAGGTCCTGCGGGTCCTCGGGCAGGTCGGCGGGCCGCTGCCGCTGGCGGACCTCGCCGAACGGGTCGCCACGGCGTCCGGCCCGTCGACGTCGACCGAACGGCTCACCGTCGCGCTCGACCACGTCCACCTCCCGAAACTCGACGACGCCGGGATCGTCTCCTACGACCGCGACCGCGGACGGGTGACCTACGAGGGGCTCCCGCGGCCCTGCGAGCGGTTGCTGGCCGACATCGCCGGCGACGGGACCGGGCGGCCCTCGTCCGGCGTGGACGCACTGCTGGTCTTCCCGATCGACTAGTCCGCCAGTCGCCGCTGGCGGTGCGATCCCCCGGCCTATTCGAGCGGCGACTCCACCACGACGGTCTCCTCGCGCTCGGGACCGACGCCGACCGCGTACAGCGGCGCGCCGACCTCCTCGCTCACGTACTCCAGGTAGTCCCGCGCGTTCGCGGGGATGGCGTCGTAGCCCTCCCCGGCGACGGCGCTCCAGTCGACGTCCGGCCAGCCCTCGAACGTCCGGTAGCGGGGTTCGCACTCGCCCCACCGTTCGGTGGTGGTCGGCATCGTCTCCAGGACCTCGCCGTCGAGGTCGTAGGCGTGGCAGGCCTTCACCTCGTCCAGGCCCGCGAGCACGTCGACGTGGTTGACGGCGATGCCCGTGAACCCGGAGGCACGGGCGGCGTGGCGTACCATCGGCACGTCCAGCCAGCCGATGCGCCGCGGGCGGCCGGTCACCGTTCCGAACTCGCCGCCGCGCTCGCGGATCTCCTGGGCCAGGGCCTCCTCGTCGTCGGTCATCTCGGTGGGTAGCGGCCCGGTGCCGACCCGCGAGAGGTACGCCTTCACGATGCCGATCACCTCGCCGTCGCCGACGACCGTGGGGCCGAGGCCGGTGCCGGTGCAGGCGCCCCCGGCCGTCGGGTTCGAGGAGGTCACGTACGGGTAGATGCCGTGGTCGACGTCGATGGCGGTGCCCTGCGCGCCCTCGAACATGACGTGTTCGCCGTCGTCGATGCGGTCTGCCAGGAACGCCCCCGCGTCGACGGTCATGTCCTCCTCGTGGAGGCGGCGGCCGTACTCGCGGTACCGCTCGTGGAGGGCGTCGACGTCGAACGCCTCGTCGGCGTCGAACCCGTCGAACGAGAGGTCGACCTCCGCCAGCGTGATGCCGTAGACCTCCTCCATCAGCGCGCGTTTCTGCGGGACGACGTACTCCAGTTTCGTCCGGAGCACGTCGGGGTCCAGCAGGTCGCCGATCCGGACGCCGCGGCGGCCGACCTTGTCCTCGTAGGTCGGGCCGATCCCGCG
>CAYTAG010000367.1:0-1919 GCA_964435625.1 uncultured Halobacteriales archaeon
GATCTGCTCTGCAGGCAGACGCGTTAGGCCGGACTCTGCCACCTTGGCGCAGGAAATTGTACTCCCCTCGGGCGTTTAAATATAGCGGTCTTCGGCCGTCGCTCACTCCCCGGTCAACTCGCCGAGGTTCGTTTTCAACTCCTCGGGGTCGAACGGCTTTTTCATGTACTCGTCGGCGCCGGCGTCGGCCGCCTGCCGCTTTTTGGCCCGGTTGTCGACGCTGGTCAGGATGAGCACCGTCGCCTCTGGGTCGCGCTTTTTCACCTTCGCCGTCGCCGTCACGCCGTCGGTCCCGGAGATGACGAGATCCATCACCACGACGTCGGGGTCCAGTTCGGCGTAGAGTTCGACCGCCTCGTCGCCGTCGCCCGTCTCACCGACCACCTCGAAGTCATCTGCCAGAATCTCCCGAAGCATGTCGACCGTATACTGCGAATCGTCGACGATGAGTACCCGCGGCTTCATTCTGTCAGGACCGTTTTCGGTAACTGTCGATATAAACGATGGGGTTATGGGAGCCGCAACGCCGGCCTGGCCGGCCACCCGCCGGCGTCGATCCGGAAAGAAATCGTTTTACCGTGGGGGGCCAACCCTCCGCACATGCAGCGACGAGCAGTGGCGGCGTACGCCGCGTTATTCATCGTCATCGCGGCGGGGTCGTACGCCTTCACCGGGGCCGCGGAGGAGCCGACGATCACGATTGACGATCCGGACGTCTCCGCGGCGTCCGGGGAGTCCTTCACGGTCGACGGCGTCGAGTACACCGTCGCGGACGTCAACGAGTCGGAAGGCGGGGGCGGACTCGAGGGCGGCGGTGAAGGTGGCATTAGCGGCAACCTCACCTGGTCCGAGGAGGTCCGTCGGACGGAGACGCTGGAGTCCGGCCAGGTCGTCGCGGTCCAGGACACCAACTGGTCGGTGGAGATCGGCGACGGCGAGGACCCGTCGACGTTCCGCCTCGTGGAGAACCACACCATTGACCGGCCGACCGTCCGCGAGGACAACGTCACCTACGTCATCGCCGAGCGCGACGGCGAGCGGACCCTCGTCGAGCGCGGGGAGTACGTCCGCCAGGAGTTCGGCGAACCCGAGACCCACGAGTTCAGCGAGGGCGACGCCTACCTGAACGAGTCACGGACCGTCGACAACGTCACCACCGGCGCCGTGACGCTGGGCTGGAACGCGACCGAGCAACAGCGGATGGCGATTTCCGAGGGCGACCAGGTGAACCTGGAGAACACGACGTACGTCGTCCACTTCCCGGACTCGTCGTCGCTCGTGATGACCTCCGACCTCGAGACGTACCAGAACGACCTCGACGAACAGGCACGCTTCCAGCAACGGGTCGACGGCATCAACTACGCCGGGACGATCAGCCTCCTGGCCGCGATCCTGGTGATCGCGGCGTCGTACCTGCCGAGACGTCGGTGAACGCGGTCCTGGAAGCGGCAGTTACCCTCCGATTCCGGCGGTTTCCCCGGTTCTCACTGCGCGGTCCTGGTCAACCAGACGATGCCGAGGCCCACGGCGATGGTGCCCAGCGTCCCGACGATCCGGCCCAGCGTGATGGCGAGGCTGTCGTAGTGGGCCCACGGCATTCCGACTAGCGTCCCGAGGCCAACGAGGACGACGAACAGCCCCGCCGCCACCCCGAGCAGTTCGAGCCTGTCGTCGACCTGGAGCAGGCTCTCGGCGTCGCCGCCGGCGAACGTCTCGCGGACCCGATCCTGGATGCTCATACTCGCGTCAGTAGCCCCACGGGCTTAATCGCCACGGATGCTCCTCGTTCGAGCCGCTCCGCGAGACGGCGGCTCGCAGCGTCCCGCTCGCGCTGCTCGCGGGACCCTCGCAGGAGCGGGCCGGGAGGGATTTGAACCGGAGCCAGACGGTCCGGGCGTGCGGCCTCACGTCCGTTCGGC
>CAYTAG010000368.1:0-1899 GCA_964435625.1 uncultured Halobacteriales archaeon
TCCACAAGCGCCTGATGGGAATCGGCTGGATGCCGGCCCCCGACGGCCCGAAGACCGGCGTCCCGGAGGACGACTACACCATCCCGTTCGGGTCGGCCGACGTCAAGCGGGAGGGCAGCGACGTCACGGTGGTCACCCTCGGACTGCACGTCCACCGCGCGCTGGAGGCCGCCGAGGAACTCGACGCCGACGTCGAGGTGATCGACCTCCGGACGCTGGTGCCGATGGACACGGAGACGGTCGTCGAGTCCGTGCGGGACACCGGCCGACTCGTCGTCGTCGACGAGGACTACCGCTCGTTCGGCCTCTCGGGCGAGGTCGTCAGCCGGGTTGTCGAGGAACTCGGCCCGGACCTCGAAGCGGTCGAGCGGGTGGCGCTGCCGGACGTCCCGATCCCCTACGCGCGCCCGATGGAGGACGAGGTCATCCCGGACGCCGACGATGTCGCCGAAGCCATCCGCGCGACGCTATGAGCGACGAACGCATCGCCCTCGACACCGACGCCATCTGGCCGGACGACGCCGACGCCGACGAGGGCGTCGTGGTCAACTGGTTCGTCCGCGAGGGCGCGACCGTCGACGAGGGGGACACGCTCTGTGAGATCCAGGTCGAGAAGGTGAGCATCGACGTCCCCACGCCCGCGGCCGGCGAACTGGACGAAATCGCCCTCGGCGAGGACGACGAGTTCGAGCGCGGGGACACGCTCGCCTGGATCACCCCGACATGACCGACGACGACCCTGGCGAACGACAGGAGAGCGAGCCCCGGGCCGGGCCGGCGCCGCGGACCGTCAGCGAGGAGGGGCGGCTGGATCCGATGCGGCGGACCATCGCCGAGCGCCTGCAGGAGAGCTACCAAAACGCCGTCCACGTGCCGGTGGGCCGGGAGGTGGATGCGGAGCCACTACTGGCGGCGGCCGACGACGCCCTGGACGTCGACGTCTCGCCCGTCGACGTCCTGCTGGTGGCGGTCTCGCGGACCCTCGACGAGCATCCGGGGTTCAACGCGACCTTCGAGGACGGCGTTCACCGCCGCTACGAGGAACACAACGTCGGTGTTGCGGTGGACGTCGAGGCGGGGCTGGTCGCACCCGTAATCGCCGACGTCGGCGGGCGGACCCTGGCGGCGGTCGCCCGCGAGCGCCGACGGCTGACCGACCTCGTGCTGGCGGGCGACCACTCGATGAGCGACCTCCGGGGTGGGACGTTCACGGTCACGAACCTCGGCCTGCTCGGCGTGGACTTCTTCGCTCCCATCATCGACCCCCCGCAGGTCGCCATCCTGGCCGTCAACCGGTTCCGGCAGCGAGCCGTCCCTGCCGACGGTGACTCGCCGAGCGAGGCCGCCGAGGTTACGTTTCGGCGTCACCTCCCGCTGGTGCTGACGTTCGATCACCGGGTGATCGACGGTGCCGACGCCGCCCGCTTCCTCGGGACGCTCGCGGAGGGGTTGACCGATCCCTGGCCGCTGCTTCCCGAGGACGTGGAGTCGCCCTGAGGCTGCTCCCGATTTCGAATCCGACAGATGGCTCTCGCTCGCGACGGTGCGTCGCTCGTAGAAGAGCCAAGATTTACCTGCTCCAGACCAAGTACAGCGACCACCGACACCTGAAGCTGCTCCGCCACTGCACCCGCATGGCCGAACACGTCGGCGGGCTGGCCGAGGCACTCGAGGACCGCGACGCGACGGAGGACATCGTCCGCTGGATCAACCGGACCTACGACAACGAGGAGACCAACCGCGACTACCGGGTCGCCCTCAGCGTCTTCGGCCGACGCACCACCGACGAGAACGGCGACGATCCGCCCGAGAGCATCGAGTGGGTCCCCTCGGGAACGGCCAGCAACTACGATCCCGCGCCGAGCCCCGGCGACATGCTCCACTGGGAGGAGGACGTCC
>CAYTAG010000369.1:0-1877 GCA_964435625.1 uncultured Halobacteriales archaeon
AGCGTGTCGTTGCGGTAGGCCTTCTCGACGCTGAAGAAGCGCTGGGGCGGCTCCAGATCGCCGACCTGATGGCCCGAGAGGTACCGCGTCGACAGCGAGGTGGTGTGGCCGCGCAGCGCCACCGCCTTCGCGAACTCCTCGTCCCACTCGCTGTGGTAGCCCTCGCTGTCCTCGCCGACGCCGTGGAGGTGGGCGTCCCGGACCCGCTCGACGAGGTCTTCGGGCAACTCGTCGACGTGGCTGGGCCGCTCCAGGGCGAAGCGGTCCCAGTGGGTGCGCGCGGGGTGGTCCTGGGGCATGAACAGGCAGTCGTTGATCCAGAAGTCCGCGTCGGCGTGTGGGCCTTCCATCTCCGAAAAGCCCATCCCGACCAGCACCTCCTTGACGCGCTCGGCCATCTGCCGGAGGACGTGGAGCCGACCCGTCGAAGGTTCGGCGGCCTCGGCGGACACGTTGTAATCCGCGAACTCGACGTCGCGCCACTCGCCGCTGGTCAACATCGCGGGGGTCAGGCGGTCGACCGCCTCGTAGGCCTCGACGCCTTCCATCAGGGCGGTGACGCCGTCGTCGGTCAGGGTAACGAGTCGCTCGGTGGTCTCGTGGCGCGAAACCAGCCCCCGGGAGACGAGTCGGTCGACGATCTCGGGGGAGAAGTCGGTGGCGCCGCCGGCGATGCCGTCGAGGGCGCCGGCCTCCGGGTCGGTGTCCGGGTCGGCGTCGGGATCGGCGGTGACCTGGCCGTTCTCGATCTCCCCGTATCCCTTCCGGGCGTAGTTGGCGAGGGCGACGTCCACCGCGTTCCCATCGAGGTCGGACGCCCCGATCACGGAGCCGAGGTCGACGGGGTCCTCGTCGGCGCCGGCCGCGACCGCGGCCCGGTACAGTTCGGCCTCGGGGAGTTCGGCGCCCTGGTACCGCTCGCCCTCCGACGTCAGGCGGAGTCGTTCGTTCTCGCGCTCCTCGACGGCGACCAGGCCTTCCTCCGCCAGCGCGAAGACGGCGCCGGTGACGGTCTCGGGCTTGCGGTCGAGTTCGTCGGCCAGTTGGTCGATGGACTGTGCTTCGGATGCGCTCGCGGTTTCCAGTACCGCGACCTGCGTTTCCGGGATTTGCATTTGCTTGGTTGGTACCGCGGCAGTCGGTCAGTTAGCGGTTCCGGTCCGTGACGGCCCGCTGGCCGCCGCGAGCGCGGTTTCGGCCGCGGGTGACCGGGTCCCCGTCGCCGGGACCCCGGCCGCCGGCGGCGTCCGCCGCGCTCACGCCGCGAAGAAGAAGCCGAACCCCGCACCGACGGCTGATTGGCGGGCGACGCGACCGTCATGGCGGGATTCGGACGCCATGGGGGATACTGGCCCGCCACTCCGCAAAAAGCTTCCGGAGCGAGTCGTCTTTGGGGCCTGGGTACGTCGGGCTGGGTGATATATGAACAGATGTACATATATTCATATACGGTCGGCGGTCGTGGCTTCGTCAGCCCGAGCGGCGGACGTGCGGAAGTGTTCCGGAGCAGGTCAGCAGCTCGTTTCACGGAGGATTGGCGGCATGCAAGGCCCCGGGGAGCCACCCCCTCCCCAGCCGACTGCGTTACTCGGGGTGGCTCACGTCCGTTCGCACCACCTGCGTTACTCCTCCCTCGCGCGGCGGTGTTCAGATAAGCGGAGGTGGCCGGCACAGCCGCAGGTCGGCGGTGACCGGCATGGCCGGCGGATGGGGGTGCCCGGCACGATCCACGCCGGGCGGGACTTCTGAAAGACTCGCGTTGCTCGTCTTTCAACTCCCCGTTCGCACGGCTCACGGGGATGAAAGGGGCCGAGCGGTCGATCCCGCCCGGACGACGCTCCCGCGAGCACCGCGAGCGGGAGTCCGCGAGTTCTTCG
>CAYTAG010000370.1:0-1775 GCA_964435625.1 uncultured Halobacteriales archaeon
GATGTCCTCGATGCCCTTGAAGACGACCTCGCGAAGCTCCTCGACCAGTTGCAGCAGTTCGCGGTATGACGGCTGGTCCGGGCCGAACTGCACGACCGTGCCATTCTGGGTCGTCTCGACGCCGAGTTCCGACTGGATCGTGTCGGCGACCTCGGCGGCGATCTCCTCGACGTCGTCGACGGTCGGCCACCGCTCGGCCAGCGTCTCCTCGTTGAGGTCGACGCGCACGCGCATGTCCGCGACGTTCGTCGAAACGTCGCCTAGCTGGAGGATCTTCGTCGCCTCCAGCTTCCAGACGACCTCGTGAGCCTTCTCCCGGTCGTCGGCGTACTCCTCCTCCAGGAACACGGTCATCATCGGGGTGTCCGGCTCCTTGCGGGCGTCGACCAGTTCGATCAGTCGCGGCAGCCCCTGGGTGACGTCGATCTCCGCGACCCCGGCGTAGTGGAACGTGTTCATCGTGTTGTGGGTCACGACGCCCTGGGCCCTCGTGAACGTCTCCAGGCCGGCCACCGAAACGTCGTAGACGTACTCGTGGTCGTCGGTAATCGACTCGATGGATTCGATGCGTTCCCAAGATACAGTCCCGACGATGGACTCCGTCGTGGATTGGATGGCTGGTTCCGTGAGCATCCCGCCATCGGTTAGCCTCGTCGGGGATTCGAGGAACCCGCTCAGGTCCGTTTCATCGCTCTTGCTGTCGAACTCGCCTACGACCGGAAGTGCGTCACCCTCGCAAAGCGAGTCACCGCGGACGGGCACGATTTCGCCGTCCTTCTCGATGACGAACGAGTGGGCCTTCGTCGCCCGGATTTCCCGCCCGGACTCCAGCTCGAACCGGAGGAGTTCGTCGGGCGTCTCGTGGCGACTCACCTCCTCGACCGGCTTCCACTCGACCTGCTCGTCACTCCGGAGGCTGAGCACTTCGAGCCCGTCAGGCGCGAGTGCGACCTCGTGCCCGTCGAAGTCCCGCACCTCGCGGCCACCGATCACGTCGTCGACCAGTGCGCCGATTTCCGCAACCCTCGTCTCGCCGTTCCGTCTGAGAACGATCCGCTCGTCGTAGGGAACGCTCATCTGGGTTCCGGGTTCCCCGATGGACTGTGCGGAAACGGTTCCAACGGGGTCCAGCGGGTCGACGCGGGTGTCCTTGTAGCGGGTCTCGACGGCGTCGACGAAGTACTCCTCCTGCTCGTCGGTCATGTCGTGGCGGTCGACGGCGTCGACGACCTCGTCTTTGAGCCGTCGCGGCAGGTCGCTCGCCTCGACGACGGATTCGATCTCAGTCATCGCTTTTCACCCCGAAGTGGTCGACGTGTTCGCTGAGATTCGTCGGCTCCGTGCGTTTGCCCAAGAACTTCCGTCTCTCCGCCTCGGTGTCGAACTCCGCTTCGATCACCCGCTCGGCGATGTCGTCGACGTCGATGCCGCCCTCCTGGTCCGAGGAAACCTTCACCGGGGAGGTGCCGTCCTCGCCGAACTCGAACTGGACGATGGTGTCGCCCGTGTCCCGGACCGTCCCGTCGTACTGGGTCTCCAGTTCGGAGAGGGCGTTGATCAGCCGCCGCTGGAGGTAGCCGGACTTGGAGGTCCGGACCGCCGTGTCGACCAGCCCCTCGCGGCCGCCCATCGCGTGGAAGAAGAACTCCTTCGGTTCGAGGCCCTCCGTGTAGGAGTGCTCGACGAAGCCGTGGGCCTCCGCCGACAGGTCGTTGGGCTCGAAGTGGCTGAGGGTGCGGTCCTCGTAGCCGCGGTTGATCCGCTCGCCGCGGACC
>CAYTAG010000371.1:0-1749 GCA_964435625.1 uncultured Halobacteriales archaeon
CGGCGTCGACGACCACGAGCGCGCCGTCGACGGCGCGCATCGCGCGGGTCACGTCACCGCCGAAGTCGACGTGGCCCGGCGTGTCGATGAGGTTGATGAGGTGCTCGTCGTCCTCGTACTCGTGGGTCATCGAGACGTTCGCGGCGTCGATGGTGATGCCCCGTTCCTGTTCGTCCTCCTCGGTGTCCATCGCGAGTTGCTCGCCGGCCGTGTCCTCGGAGATCATGCCGGCGCCGGCCAGGAGGTTGTCGGTCAGGGTCGTTTTCCCGTGGTCGACGTGCGCGGCGATGGCGATGTTCCGGATCTGTTCCGGCTGGTCCATCAACCGTACACACTGGTCGACGATCTTCTTGCGTCTGCCCATGATAGGCGTTCGTACCGGAAGGAGGCTCAAAAGGGTGCTGTTTTGCAAGCGCTGAGCGTGCGAAGCGCCCGCAAAGCTCGAACGCGAACCGTTCGAGGCGCTCACAGGGCTCGACGACGCCGGGGGGCTACCCGCCGGACACCGGCGTCGGTTCGGAGGACGCCTCGGGTTCGTCGCCGTCCGACGGTCGGCCGTCGGGCCGGTCGCTCGCTCGCTGGAGTTCGACGGCGAAGACGGTGCCCTCGGGGCCGGTCTCGACGAGTTCGAGCGAGCCCTCGTAACGGTCCACCAGGGCGTCCACGAGCGCGAGGCCGAGGCCGTGGTCCGGGCTGCCGCTGCTCTCGCGCTCGAAGAGGGTGTCGCGCTCGTCCTTGGGGATGCCCGGCCCGTCGTCCGCGATCCGGACGACGACGGCGTCGGCCGACTCGGTCACGGTCACGGACACCCGGGGCTGGCGGCTGTCGTTGTGTTCGACCGCGTTGGTAAACAGGTTCGAGAACACCCGCGGGAGCAGGGCGTCCGCCAGGACGTACGCCTCCTCCGGGACCGTCGCCTCGACCTCGACCGAGGGGTACCGGTCGCGGAGCTTCGTCAACTCGTCGTCCAACACGGCGGCGAGGTCGACCGGTTCGCGGTCCATGCCCTGTCTGGTCGCGTCGACCAGCACCCGGACGTCCCGGAGGACCCGTTCCATTTCGCGGGTCTGTCGACGGATGACGGCCACGCGCTCTCTGGTCCGGCCGTCGACGTCGGGGTCCTCCAGCAGTTGCGCCGCGTACCCGTCGACGACGTTCGCGGTGTTGAGGACCTCGTGCCTGAGGACGCTGTTGAGGTAATCGAGCAGTTCCCGCCGCTGTTCGGCCTCCTCGGCGCGGACGGCGGCCCGGTGGGCTTCGGTCTCACGTTCGATGGCGCGGGCGTCGAAGATGCCGACCAGCAGACCCAGCCCCGCGCCGACGCTGGCGGCCCACCGGAGCCATCCCAGGAACCCGGACAGGTCTACCGGCGGTGCCACGGCCATCAACGCGACGTTGAACACGAGGACGCCGACCAGGCCGCCCAGACACCACCGCCAGATGCGGCCGTACCGCTGGACGGCCACGTCGCTACGCTCCAGCCACCGCCCGGCGTACGCGACGCCGAGGACCGACGGGAACGCGGTCACGACCCCGACCAAGAAGATGGGCCGGAACCGGCCCGGGTGGATCGAGAGTACGGCGAGTTCGACGGCGAAGACGACCCCGAGCAGGGTACCTACCGCGAGGAGGTAGCGCGGCACCCGGTCGTTAGCGACGGAGATATTTCGTCACCTCTCTGTGATAAAAAATAGGTCGGGCACCATCAGTGTTTTGACGTGAGTCGGGCGACGCCGGGGGCTGCCGCGG
>CAYTAG010000372.1:0-1733 GCA_964435625.1 uncultured Halobacteriales archaeon
ACCGAGACCGAACTGCTCATCCCGCGCGCCATCGACTAACTCACGGCCGAGCGCACGACGTTCGTCGTCGCCCACCGCCTGTCGACGGTGCGGGACGCCGACCGCATCCTCGTGATCGACGACGGCGAGATCGTCGAACAGGGGGCTCACGACGAACTGCTGGAAGCGGACGGTCTGTACGCGAACCTCTGGCGGGTGCAGGCGGGCGAACTGGACCGGCTGCCGGACGACTTCGTGGAGGAGGCCAGCCGGCGGGTCGCTCGGCAGTCGGCCCACCGGCCCGGGGAGGACGATTGACTGCCAGTCAGCGCTACGGGCAACCTACAACTCGCCCCGGCGACGCTTCGCCCGCCGCCGATATTCGCCGTAGGGGTCCTCGGGATTGAACGGCGCCGGCGCGCTGTTGATTGCCGCAGCACCGCACTCCGGGCAGGAATCGCCGAGCGTGTAGACCGGCCGGTCGTGGTTGGCTCGCCAGTCGGCACAGACCCTGACGTCGGACTTCACCGTGCGGAACGGGGCGGGCCGACGGGAAAAATCCACCGCGTCATCGACGCCTCGGGGCGGGGGCCGATCCGACGCCGCCGGTCAGGACGCCGCGTCGGACCGGAGGCTGTACCCGACCGCGACCGCGTCGATGGCCACCAGCAGCATGGCGAGAAACACCGACCAGGCCGGCGCCGCGACGTTCGCGACGAACCCGAGGAGTTCGAGGGCCACCGGAACCGAAAACACCAGCCCGCCCGCGACGAGCAGGCGACTGACGGTGCGGGAGGGGAGTTCGGCGCGCCAGCCGGCGATCCCGAACGCGAGCAGGCCGAACGCGTACCCGGCCGCCATCGCCAGGGCGACGTTCGTGAAAAAGTCGACCGGCGGTGCGGGGTTCTGCCCCAGGATCGCCTCGGAGACGAAGCCGGCCACCGCCAGCGCGATCATGCCGAGCGCGGCGAGGCCGCCGACCGCGCCGAAGAGCAGGCCCGCGCCCGCGAGACGTGGCGAACCGCTCCGGAGCTGGGGGTACAGTCCGAACAGTCCGGCGGCGACCGCGAGCACCGCCAGTCCGACGAGCGGGAGCCCGACGGCCCAGGGTCTATCGAGGAACGGCCCGACCACGACGGGCGAGAGGCCGCTGGCGAGTATCAGCGCCCCCGAGAGCAGGAACGCCACGGCGCGTCGGTCCTCCAGCCACGCCCACACCCCGCCGGCCGTCGTCGTCGTGCTCATTTCACCATCCCCCCGACGGCGGGTACGGTCGGCCGCGAGGGTCGTTCGAACGCGAATCCGCCCGGGTGCATCGACGCGTCACTCATTGCTCTCCCGTACTACGTCGAGGGAGGAAAGGTGCGTCCCCGACATGCGGGGGAGGTTTTTGACCGATTGGTCGCCCGGCGCCGGGATGGGGGCGTCGCCTGCCGGCGGTCACTCCTCGTCGGAGCGTCGTTCGCGGTGGAATTCGCCGCTGCCGCCGGTGGCTTCGATGCTGGCGCGGGCGCGCTCGGCGGCCTCCTCCAGTTCGGACTCGGCGGTCTTGTAGTTGGGCGCCTGCACGCGGATGCGGTACTCGGGGGCGCCGACGTAGGTGACCTCCAGGTCGACCTCGTCGGGGACCTCCCCGTTGCCCTCCGCGGCCTGCATGGCCTCGCGGATGGCGTCGACCCCGTCGGCCGCCGGACTCTCCAGGTCGACGTAGCCGGTGACGTTGACGTACGGCACCGAGACGTTCTCGCGGGCCG
>CAYTAG010000373.1:0-1729 GCA_964435625.1 uncultured Halobacteriales archaeon
GTCACCTCGACGCCCAGCAGGTCCGCGAACGGCATCGTCTCGAAGAACTCCTCGACGTCCATGGTCGCCCGGAGGTGGTCCCGGAACACGGTTAAGCGTACGGGATTCGCCGCCACGCCCCCGGCGACCGACGAGATACCCCCAGATTTCTCCGGTACCACCCGTTCTTAGCCGCTCGGCGCCCTGCTCGGGACATGGCCGACGACCGGATGCACCTCAACCTGTTCACGATGAACTCGGTCGAGCACGTGACGCCCGGGTCCTGGCGCAACCCGGGCGACCAGTCCCACCGCTACACGGACCGCGAATACTGGACCGACCTCGCGCGCACGGCCGAGCGCGGAGGCTTCGACGCGGTGTTCTTCGCGGACGTGCGCGGCGTCTACGACGTCTACGGCGACGACCGCGAGACGGCCATCCGCAACGCCATCCAGACGCCCGCCAACGACCCGAGCTACGTGATCCCGGCGATGGCCGAGGTCACCGACCACCTGGGGTTCGCGGTCACGCGGTCGACCACCTACGTCCACCCCTACCAGCTCGCCCGCGAACTGTCGACGCTGGACCACGTCACCGACGGCCGGCTGGCGTTCAACGTCGTCACTTCCTACCTCGAATCGGCCGCCGAGAACCTCGGCCTGGACGAGCGGATGGGCCACGACGAACGGTACGACCGCGCCGACGAGTTCATGGAGGTCTGCTACCGGCTGTGGGAGGACTCCTGGGAGGACGACGCCGTCGTCCGGGACCGCGAATCCGGCGTCTACACCGACCCCGAGAAGGTCCACGCCGTCGACTTCGAGGGCGAGTACTTCTCGGTGCCCGGCCCCCACAGTTGCGAGCCCTCGCCCCAGCGGACGCCCGTGCTGTTCCAGGCCGGGTCCTCCGAGCGCGGCCGGGAGTTCGCCGCCCGCCACGCCGAGGCCGTCTTCGTCAGCCAGCCCGACGAGGAGCACGTCCGCGAGTACGTCGACGACGTGGGTGCGCGGATGGCCGACCACGGCCGGGACCCGGACCGGTTGCGCGTGTTCCCGGGCATCGTACCCATCGTGGGCGAGACGGAGGCGGTCGCCCGCGAGAAGTACGAGGCCTACCGGGAGCACGTCGACGTCGAGGGGACGCTGGCGCTTCTGTCGGGGTTCACGGACGTCGACCTCTCGGAACTGGACCCCGACCAGGTGATCGAGCACATCGACACCGAGGCCATCCAGGGGACGGTCGACGCCTTCGCGCAGGGCGAGAGCGACTGGACCGTCCGGGAGATGGCCGAGTTCGCGGGCCTGGGGACCACCTCGCCGGTCGTCGTCGGGAATCCCGAGCAGGTCGCCGACGAACTGGAGTACTGGTTCCGCGAGGTCGGCGTCGACGGGTTCAACGTCAAGGAGGTGGTCAGGCCGGCCACCGCCCGGGACTTCGTGGACATGGTCGTGCCGGTCCTCCGGGAGCGCGGCCTCCTCCGGGAGTCCTACGAGGGCACCACCTTGCGGGAGAACTTGCTCGGCCGCCGCCGGCTGGCCGTGGACCACCCCGGCCGGTCGTGACGGGCCGACGCCGGGCAGTGTTCAGATAAGCGGTGGTGGCCGGCACGATCACAGGGAAGTGGTGGCCGGAACGACCGCCTGATGGTGGTGGCCGGCGCTCCCGGCTCGGGGGAGACTGATAGTGTTCCGGCCGTCCGACCTGGCCTCCGAGGCGCGCGCGAGGAACGCGCGCGAGGTCTCCGCGAGTG
>CAYTAG010000374.1:0-1714 GCA_964435625.1 uncultured Halobacteriales archaeon
GGTACTTGTCGACGTAGTAGTCGCTGGTGCCGCCGTGGGAGAGTTCGAACTCCCCGAACCGGACCGCCTCGGCCGCGAGCAGCGCGTCGACGAG
This sequence comes from uncultured Halobacteriales archaeon, assembly GCA_964435625.1. Classification (GTDB taxonomy): domain Archaea; phylum Halobacteriota; class Halobacteria; order Halobacteriales; family PXRE01; genus PXRE01. Next base: position 95 of record CAYTAG010000374.1, read on the forward strand.
TTCCTGGTCGGCCATGCGCGATCCTGCGTGGGCGGGCGGCTTAAGCGGGGCGGAGGGACGTGGCGAGTGTAGGCGGACGGACGCGGCGAGCGATGCGGAGGGACGACGGCCCCGGCAGTCGCTCGTGCACCGCACTCACCAGGGTTCGTCCTTGAGGCCGAGGACGTAGGCGACGCCGTTGGTCCCGACGTGCAGCGCGGGCGTCAGCACGAACACGGCGACCAGTACGCCCGGCGGGTCCAGGAACGTGTCGAAGAACCAGCCCGGGGCTGCGAGCGCGGTCAGCGCCAGGGCGACGACGGCGAAGTCCAGCTGGTCGACGACGGGGAAGGGAGCGCCACGCTCGCGGCCGGTGCGGCGCTTGAAAAACGACGCCAGGACGTCGCCGGCCATTGCACCCAGCGGGAGGCTCACGGCGGCGACCGCCGGGAACGTCGGGAGCGCGATCCCTAGGGAATCCGCGACGGCCGGTCGCGCGGCGTTCAACCCGAGCGCCAGCAACGCCCCGATGGCAGTGCCGACGGCGGTCCCGCGCCAGGTCTTGCCGTCGCCGAGCAGTCGGCTCCCCCGCCAGGTCCGTCCCCCGTCGATGGGCCGGCCGCCGCCCGCGAGGACGGCAACGTTGTTCGGGACGTAGGCGGGCAACATCGCCCACAGCGCGACCGCGACCGTCTCCAGCACCATGTCGGGCGGGACTCCCCGGGCCGCCTTAAGTTCGGGCGGTTTCGGACGGACGGGTCGAGAAGCTTGAACGTTGAAGGTCCGGGGGGTCGAACCCACCCCCATGATCCCCCCCATCGCGAGCCGGTTCGTCGCGGGCGAGTCCGCGCCGGAGGTCATCGAGCGCGCGCGGACGCTCGACGGGCGCGACGTCGGCACCATCCTGAACCTGCTCGGCGAGCACTACCACGAGCGGGCGCCCGCCGATCAGGACGTGGCGGCCTACCTCGAACTGATCGAGGACGTCGCGGCCGCGGACGCGCGGGCCTGCATCTCGGTCAAGCCCTCCCAGATCGGCCTCGACGTCGGCGCCGACGGGGGCGAGCGCCCGACCGAGCGCGGCCGCGAGGTCTTCGAGGAGAACCTCGGGCACATCGTCGAGGCGGGCGACGACCACGGCGTGTTCGTCTGGATCGACATGGAGGACCACCCCACCACGGACGCCACGCTCGACGCCTTCGAGCGGTTCACGACCGAGTACGACGGCGGCGTCGGCGTCTGCGTGCAGGCGAACCTCCGGCGCACCCGGGAGGACCTCGAACGGCTCGCGGACCTGCCCGGCAAGGTACGGCTGGTGAAAGGCGCCTACGACGAACCCGCCGACCTCGCCATCCAGGAGAAGGCGGAGGTGGACCGGCGGTACCGCGAGTTGCTGGCGTACGCCTTCGAGCACTTCGAAGACGGCGTGGCCGTCGGCAGCCACGACCCCGAGATGATCGACCTGGCGAAGGACCTGCACGCCGAGCACGGCACCGACTTCGAGTTCCAGATGCTGATGGGCGTCCGCGAGGACGCCCAGTTCGACCTCGCGGGCGAGTACGAGGTCTGGCAGTACGTCCCCTACGGCGGCAAGTGGCTGTCGTACTTCTACCGGCGGGTGATGGAGCGCAAGGAGAACCT
>CAYTAG010000375.1:0-1688 GCA_964435625.1 uncultured Halobacteriales archaeon
CCGGCCGGTGCCGAGCATCCGGGCGTCGACGTCCTCGCGGCCGGCGCCGTGGAAGACCGCCTCCGTCCCGTCCATCGCCTCGCTGACGTGCGGGGCGACCTCCTCCTCGACGCTGGTGGGGTACATGTACCCGGTGCCGTCGCAGTGCTCGCAGGCGACCTCGCCACCCTCGGGGTCGAACTGCTTGCCGGAGCCGCCACACTCCCGGCAGGGCCACTCCGTCTGGGGGACGTCGCGGGCGAGTTTGCGGTAGCGCCCGTAGACGAACGCGGGATTGACCTGAATATCGACGTCACCACGCTCCAGGTTCAGCAACGCGACCACGTCCGGCCGCTCGAAGTCGACCTCGGCGCCGGTCGCCGCGCCGACGCGCTTGCCCACCTCGCGGTTGAACGCCGACTTGAACGACTCGCCCGCGTCCGGATCGAGGCCGGCCTCCTCGTGCAGCAGGGCGTCGTTCTCCTCGATCAGCGGCGGGACGCGGGTGCCGACCTGGTAGGTGTCGAACGCGATTCCGGAAAGCGCCTCGACGACCCGTTCGGCCCACTCGTCGTGGCGGTCGCAGTGGCCCTCGCAGACCCAGCACTCGCCGGGGGACTCGTAGGGCTCGTCGTCGTCCAGCGCCAGCGTCGTCCGCAGGGCTCGACCGCGCTGGCGGTTGGTCAGGCCGAAACTGCGGTCGGCGAAGGGCCGCCCGAGACAGGCGTCACACACCGGTCCCGTCGCCAGGACGGCGCGGGCGTCCGCGAGGATGCTCATCGCTGGATGGGAGGGCCGGCGGCCGTAAGGGGGTTACCATTCCCGGTCGCCGCGAGCAGACAGGTCTTTGAGGCCGGACGTTCAATCGCCGTACATGGCCGTCCGACCGCCATCGAACGACGACGACGAGCCGGACACCGTCGACTTCGGGATCGCGGCGATGGACGTGCATCTGGAGCGGGCCGACCTCACGTTCCCGGCGACGGCCGAGGAGGTCGTCCGGACGCTGGACGACCCCCAGGTCGACTACGACCCCAGCGGCAACGCCGTGGCGCTGTCGACGGTGCTGGAACACGTCGACCGCGACCGCTTCGACTCCCGGCAGCAACTGCTCGACGTGCTCCACCCCGAATTCGAGTCGCTCAGGCGCTCGTCCGGCGGCGTCGTCTCCTGGCTCCGGTCGCTGTTCCCCGGGTGACCGACCCCCGTCCCGTGGGTGACCGACGCCGGGGGTTACCGGCGTCGGGCCGGATCGTTCCTCCGACCGGACGTTACCGCATCCGGTCGACGACCCTCCGGGTGTTAACCGTCAATGGTTACGGTCGATAGCCAATCTCTAACAGTATTCGGTGCAAATACAACCACGACACGTTATGACTGACATCGGCGGTTTCCACGATCACGTGGCACGGATCGATCTGGGCGACGAGCGCGTCCGGTACGAGGGCATCGACGAGGAGGACGCGAAGAAGTACATCGGGGCGAGGGGGTTAGGGGCCAAATACGTCTTCGAGAAGGGGCCGGACGTCGACCCGCTCGGTCCCGAGAACCTGCTGGCGTTCATGAACGGCCCGCTGACCGGGACCCAGGTGACCATGAGCGGCCGGCTGGCCGTCTGCACGAAGTCGCCGCTGACGGGGACCGTAACCGACAGCCACCAGGGCGGCTGGTCGGGGGCCCGGCTGAAGTGGGCAGGCTTCGACGGCCTG
>CAYTAG010000376.1:0-1658 GCA_964435625.1 uncultured Halobacteriales archaeon
TCGATGATCTCGCCGACGGCGAAGTTGGACTTGACCTCCGTGATCTCGACTTTCACCTGTTCGCCGATCTCGGCGCCGGGGATGATGATCACGTACCCGCGTTCGACGCGGGCGATGCCGTCGCCCTGTTTCCCGATGTCCTCGATCTCGACGTACCGGACTTCGCCCTGCTCGACCGGCGGCTGGGGACCGCCGCGGGCGTCGGTCGACTCCTCGCCCTCCTCGCCGGCCTCCTCGCGGGTGATGAGCGCGACCCGGTAAATCTCGCCAGAATCGATTGCCCCGGCTTCGACCTCGCGCCGGGGGACCTCGACGACGAACCGGTCGTTCTCGCGAGAAACCTCGGCGTTGAACAGACACATGAGCTTGTCAGATATCTCCACGATGGTAAACCTCCATCCGGGGCGACGACGCCGACCGTCTTAGAAGTTCGGGCGGTGGGCCGCCCGTGACCTTCGACGATACGTCACTCGCGCGCTGCCGCGAGCGCCGCGACCAGGTCGGTAGCCCGCTCCGCGTCGTGGTAGTACCGCCAGGTCCCCTTCCGCCGGCGTTCCACCAGCCCCACCTCCGCCAGGTCCCGGAGGGCGTGACTGATGGCGCTCTGGCTCACCCCGAGCACGGCGTCGAGTTCGGCCACCGTCAGCGCCCGGTCGGCGGCGACCAGCAGCCGCACGATGGAATACCGCGTCTCGTTGGCCAGCGCGGCGAGCAACTCCAGGTCCGCGTCACGGCCGGCCGCCGCCTCGTCCTCGAGGTCGTCGAGGTCGACCAGCCGCCGTTCGACCGTCTCGTCGGTCCCCTCGTCCGCCAGGAGCCGCTGCAACCGCTCGCGCTCGTTCATATGAACGAATACGCATATGAACCCATAACGCTTCGGATTCGTCCGGCCCCGGTAGGCACCCCCATCACGCGTGGAGTTCCGCCGGTAACGTCGCCTTACGGCAGGAAAGCGACGGTATTACTGGGGCGGTCGCCGCCCCGTACACCCCACATCGTTGTCCATTGATACTTAAACCAAGGAAATATACGTCCCGTTTTGTTACCAGTTATCGTTCGGATATTCCCGGATAAAAACGCCTCTAAGAGCCGTTTTCGCAGTGATAGGTAACGAAGGAATAGTGCCGGGTAGCGCAAGGCTTATAGTCATGATGGGTGTTTATTGGAGACACAGTAGGATCGAACATGAAACTCGCGATGATCGGATTCGGCCAGGCCGGCGGGAAAATCGTCGACAAGTTCCTCGAGTACGACGAGCGAACCGGCAGCGGCATCGTCCGGTCGGCCGTCGCCGTGAACACGGCCAAAGCCGACCTCATGGGACTCGAACGGGTTCCGAAGTCGAACAGGGTACTCATCGGCCAGTCGAGGGTGAAAGGCCACGGCGTGGGCGCCGACAACGAACTCGGCGCGGAGGTCGCCGAGGAGGACATCGACGAGGTCCAGGGCGCAATCGACAACATCCCCGTCCACGAGGTCGACGCCTTCCTCATCATCGCCGGCCTGGGCGGGGGCACCGGCAGCGGGGGTGCGCCGGTGCTCGCCAAACACCTCAAGCGGATCTACACCGAACCGGTCTACGGCATCGGCATCCTGCCCGGCAGCGACGAGGGCGGCATCTACACGCTGAACGCCGCGCGCTCGTTCCAGACGTTCGT
>CAYTAG010000377.1:0-1639 GCA_964435625.1 uncultured Halobacteriales archaeon
GCTCCCGTCCGCGTGGCGTCCGACTGGGCGGGAGAACTCCAGTTCGGTGCCGTCGAATTCCTCGACTGTCGCCTCATCTATCTCGACGCCCAGCCCCGGACCGCCCGGAACCTCGAAGTAGCCATCTGTGACATCGAACAGTTCGGGATTTTCGACGTACCGCAGTGCGCCCTCGGTCTTGTGGAGTACCTGCTCCTGGATGAGCGCGTTCGGCGCGACGGCGTCCAGCTGTAAGGAGGCGGCGACGGCGATGGGTCCCATCGGACAGTGTGGCGCGAAGGAGGCGCCGTACGTCGCCGCCATGTCCGCAATTTTCTTCGTCTCCGTGATGCCGCCTGCACTGGAAACGTCCGGCTGGACGATGTCGACAGCACCGGCTTCGAGGAGCGGTCGGAAGTCCCACCGGGAGTAGAGCCGCTCACCGGTCGCCAGCGGCGCGTCCGTCGCCGACTCGATGCTGTCGAGCGCGCGGTCGTGTTCGGGTGTCAGCGCCTCCTCGACGAACATCGGGTCGAACTCGTCGACGGCTGCTGCCAGCTTTCTGGCCATCGGCTCGGAGGCACGGCCGTGGAAGTCGAGCGCGATGCTCACGTCCGGTCCGACGGCCTCCCGGACGGCACCGACTACCGAGTGGGCGAGACGGACGGCATCGGGGGCTTCCACCGGTTCAACGCCCTCGATCGGGACGAGTTTCAGGGCGTCGAAGCCCGCCTCGACCTGGCGTTCGGCGTCGGCGGCCGCTGCCGCCGGGTCGTCGGAATCGACGTGCGAGACGTGCTGGTACGCCCGTATACGGTCGCGAGAGCGGCCGCCGAGCAGTTCGTAGACGGGCATCCCCGCGGATTTTCCCTTCAGGTCCCACAGCGCCTCGTCGATACCCGCGATGGCGCTCATATGTACGGGTCCGCCCCGGTAAAAGCTGAAGCGGTACATCGCCTGCCAGAGGTCCTCGATCCGGGCGGGGTCTGCGCCGAGGACGTATTTTTGCATCATCTGGTCTACGGCCGTCTTCGTCGGCGTAGGGCTGTCGTTGACGTGATGCCACTTGGTGTAGGGCTCGCCCCACCCGACGAACTCCTCGTCGGTCTCGAGTTTGAGGAACTGCCAGCGGGGCGGGACCTCGTACAGCTCGTAGTCGGTGACGCGCATGCGGCCGAGATGCTCACCTCGGGGCAATCAAGCTTGCCCTGTGACACTCGGACCCAAATCTTCATGATACCCACGGCCGCTCTGGGGCGTATGGTCGAACTCACTGCTGACACCGCCTTCTCGCGCCCACCGGAGTGGGCGGTCAGACAGCGTGCGGTGTTCGAAACGGCGAGGGGCGCGGTGGAGCGCTTCAACGACGAGTACCTCGGACCGGACGGCGAGCCGCTCTGGCCCCCTGCGGAGTACGACGGCATCGACGGGTTCGACGACGTGATCGAGGGATTCTACAACTGGCCCCTGGTGTACGCGATGGGTGGCGACGAGCTGCTCCTCAACGAGGCCCGCTCGGCGTACGAGGCGGCTCTCACACGCGGTTCGGAGACGGAGACGCCGTACGGCCACCCGATGGTCGTCGACGAGTTCGAGCAGTCCCGGGACTGGTTCCACCTCGGCGAGGGGAACCTCTACACGTACAACATGGGCCTCGCCG
>CAYTAG010000378.1:0-1616 GCA_964435625.1 uncultured Halobacteriales archaeon
GTTTACTAATCCACGGGTTGAGCTATGCTCTCCCGAGCCCCCGCTCACGTCCGTTCGCGGGGACCTCGCGCGCGTTGTTCGCGCGCGCCACGAACCCAAATTAAGTACGCCACCGGACCGCGAACGGAGGCCTTAATCGCCTCGCACTCCGACGACGAGGCGATGCAATCGGAGGGCGGGGACGCGTTCGACCACCTCGGCGAGACGGTGCGGGCGGCGCTCGCGGAACGCGGGTTCGAGGAGCCGACGGAGCCACAGCGCCGCGCCGTCCCGCCCATCGCGGCCGGCCGGAACGCCCTCGTCGTTGCGCCCACGGGAACCGGCAAGACCGAGACGGCGATGCTGCCCGTCTTCGACGCCATGGTCCGGCACCGCGAGGAGGAGGGCGCACCGTTCGGCGTCTCCGCGCTGTACGTCACGCCGCTGCGGGCGCTCAACCGCGACATGCGCCAGCGCCTGGAGTGGTGGGGCCAGCGGCTAGACCTCGACGTCCAGGTCAGGCACGGCGACACCTCCGACTACCAGCGCCGCCAGCAGGCCACTGACCCGCCGGACGTCCTGGTGACCACGCCCGAGACGCTGCAGGCGATGCTCACCGGCGAGCGCCTCCGGGAGGCGCTGCGGTCGGTCGAACACGTCGTGGTCGACGAGGTCCACGAACTCGCCGCCTCCAAGCGGGGGGCGCAACTGGCGGTCGGCCTGGAACGGTTGCGCGAGTTGGCGGGGCCGTTCCAGCGGGTCGGCCTCTCGGCGACGGTGGGCGACCCCGAGGAGGTCGGGCGCTTTCTCACGGGCGACCGCGGGTGTACCATCGCGGAGGTCGACGTCGGGAGCAAACTGGAGGTCGAGGTGCTGACGCCGGAGATCTCCGACGACGACGAGACGCTGGCCGGCGAGTTGATGACGACGGAGGCGGTCGCCAGCCACGTCCGCACCATTTTGGAACTGGTCGAGGCCAACGAGTCGACGCTGATCTTCGTCAACACGCGCCAGACCGCGGAGGCGCTGGGGTCGCGGTTCCGGGAACTGGACGCGAACGTCGGCGTCCACCACGGGTCGCTGTCCAAATCCGCCCGGATCGATGTCGAGGACCGCTTCAAGGCCGGCGAACTTGACGGCCTGCTGTGCACCTCCTCGATGGAACTGGGCATCGACGTCGGGCGGGTCGACCACGTCGTCCAGTACCAGAGTCCCCGCGAGGTCGCGCGACTCCTCCAGCGCGTCGGCCGGGCCGGCCACCGCGCCGACCAGGTGAGCAGGGGGACCGTGGTGGCGACCCGGGCCGACGAGGTGCTGGAGTCGCTGGTGATCGCCCGCCGCGGGAAAGCCGGGTCCGTCGAACCGGCCGCGATCCACCACGGGAGCCTCGACACCGTCGCCAACCAGGTGGTCGGCATCGTCATGGACTTCGGGGAGGTGTCGGCCATGCGGGCGTACGAAATCGTCACGCGCGCGTACCCCTTCCGGGACCTCTCTGCGGACGCCTTCCGGGAGGTGGTCGAGGAACTGTCGGGCAACCGCGTGGCCTGGCTGGACCGGGAGGCCGACGCGCTGGAGAAGTCCGGCGGCACCTGGCAGTACTTCTACGCCAACCTCTCGATGATCCCCGACGAGGC
>CAYTAG010000379.1:0-1592 GCA_964435625.1 uncultured Halobacteriales archaeon
CCGGCAAGGCCGCCCCGACGAGGCCGGCACCGCCGACCTGCATCAATCGCCGTCGAGTCACACCGCCGTTGGATTCGCTCGACCCGTCGGAATCGTCCGCGACAGCGTCCCTCGACTTTTGCCAAACGCCTCTCATTGCGATATTACATTTCATATTCTAATTTAATAAATTTTCTTATTCGAAATTTTATTACAATCGTTCGATTATATGGCTTCGGCCGTCCATACCGGGCGTTCAGTCAGCCGGAGACCCTTCGTTCGACGGGCTAAACGGAGTGTCAGCCCCCGGTGTCGGAGGCGACGACCGCCGCGTCCACGAGCACGAGCGCGCCGGTGACGGCGGCGGCCTTCAGCAACCGGTCGGCGTCGCGAGCAGTCCGGTCGCCGGTGGCGGTCAGGTCCCGAGCAAGCCCGCGACGACGAGGATTGTGAGTCCACCTACTGCAGCCAACTGAAGGGTCCGCGCGGCCTCCCGGGCGGGTTCGCGGACCTTCCGCTCGCCGGTGCCGTCGAGGAGTTTCCCGGTCCCGACCTCGACGAGTCCGGTGACGACGAACCACAGGCCCATCATCGTCAACACGAGGTGGCCGTCGCCGGTGCTCGTGAGTCGCTCCACGGTGTAGCGGGTCCCGGCGAGGTGGCCGCCCGTGGCGAGGATGAAGATGGCGGCCACCCGCGAGAGCCGGCGGAGGCTCCCGGCGATGCGTTCCAGCGGGGCAGCGTTCAACTCGCCGTCCCGGGCGAGCGGCAACACCCCGGCGACGACGAAGACGATGGCACCGACCCAGACCCCGCCGACCAGCAGGTGAACGGCCAGCGATGCGGTGTCGACCAGTGACATGTTCGGCGGGTCGCTGCGCCGGCAGGTAAAGCCCCCGACTCGCAGGTTCGGGGGGCCGTGGCTACCGGGTCAGGGTTCGGTCAGCGCGTACACCGTTCGCTCGGCGTCGCCGACGATCACCGCGTCGTCGACGACGGCCGGCGAAGCGCGCACCGCTCCATCGGCCCCGTACGTCCACCGTTCGGTGCCGTCGGCGGCGTCCAGCGCGTAGACGTTGCCGTCGAGGCTCCCGACGTACACGGTTCCGTCGACCACTGCGGCCGACGACACCTTGTCGCCGGTGTCGAACGTCCACGTCGCGGCCGCACTCTCCGTCGGCCCGGTTTCGTCCGGCGCGTGGCCGGTGTTGGCCGCGTCGTACCGGAACATCGGGGCGCCGTCGAGCGCGCCCGGCGACGGCGCATCGCCGTTCGTCTCCTCGTCGGGCGTCTCCTCAGCGTCTGGCGTCTCCGTCGCCTCCCCGGGCGTGTCCCCGGTCGGCGCGTCCGTCTCCTCGTCCGGCGTGCCGGTCGGCGTCGTCTCGTCGTCGGTGTCGCCACCGCTGGAGCAACCGGCCAGCGACGCCGCGCCCCCGGCACCGAGCACCCGGAGGTACCGTCGCCTCGTCGTCGAACGCTCGCTCATGGCGTCGGCCTCTCCCGGCCCGCTCAAAGATGTTCCGGGACTGGAACGTACGGCGGGGATCGGCTAGCCGCTGACGTACGGTTCGAACACCTCGTCGTGGAGGCGGTCGGTCACGCAGTCGAGCACC
>CAYTAG010000380.1:0-1581 GCA_964435625.1 uncultured Halobacteriales archaeon
CGCCCGCAGGATTAGGGTGTTGTTACGGCGGGTGATGTCGACGTCCGCGACGCCGCTGGGGAGGAGTGGATCGTCGTCGAAGTACTCGTGAACCGTTTCGAGGGGGATCTCGAGCGTCGAATGGAGTCTGTAAACGCTACTGGACATGGATGGTGGGGCTGGTCGAGACGATTTGTCGGCGAAGCTGTGCGCCGGTCTCTTGGTGCTATGTACGGGACCGGGACATATAGGGCCTACTCTTTTGTGCGGTGGCCTACCGGGGTAACGTTAAGTACACCGCGCACCTGACCCGTACGGACATCCTCTTTTGTCCCGCCCGCGTAACGGCCGCCGTGACCGATCCTCTCGACGACCACTCCCCGGACGATCCCGCCCCGGACGACGTCCCGACCGTCTCCTGCTCGCGTTGCGGCCGCGAGTGGGACCTGGAGTACGAACTCGACGACCTGCAGGTCGGCAACCAGGCGCTCGAACAGTTCGCGCTGGACCACGAGCGCCACACCGGCCACTTCCCGGACGACGTCGAGACCTGGCGCGCGGACTGCCGGCGCTGCCCCGAGGCGATCCAGCGGCTCTCGGCGGACGCGGCCCGCCGCTGGGCGGAAACCCACGCCAGGCACACGCGGCACGCGGTGGACCTCCACCACGCGAACGACGAGGGGGCGACGCGCGTCGAACCGCCGTAGGGTCTCGTCGTCGGGGCATACCCCGGTGGGCCACGTCCGGCCCCGAGGGACCGTCGGCGTCACCGCTCGCGGGCCGAGTCCCGCTCGCGGTCGTCCCCGAAAGCGAGTCCCCCCTCAGCGGCCTCCCGGCCGCCGGGTTCGTGGTCGTCGGCGCTTCCGGCGGCCTCGGTCCCGTCGCTCTGGAACTCCAGGGCCAGCGGCCTTGCGAGTCGCCGGAGGACCGCCCCGGCCCGGTTGCGAACCCGCGCCAGCCGTCCTTCGGGTTCGGTGTCGGTGACCCGCAGTTCGCTGCCCGCTCGCTCGACCACGCCTCGCGCGCGGAGGTGTTCGAGGGCGGCGTCGACGGTCCCGTCGTCGGCCTCCATCGCGTCGGCCAGTTCCCGCCGCGTCATGGGTCGCTCCAGCAGCGTCTCGTGGACGTTCCGCGCGACGTAGTCCCGATAGACCGTCCGGCCGTCCGGGGGTTCCTCGGCGGTGGTCGCGCCCACGTGGCGGACGGTCTGGACGGCGTCGAGCAGGAACCAGGCGCCGACCGCGAGGGCGGCGACGGGAAGCCAGGCTGGGTCCTCGCCGAGCGCCACCATACCCGCGCTCCCGACGAGGCTCGTCACGCCGATCCAGGCGCGCTCGACGGACTCCCGGAGGCCGTAGGCGTCCGAGACGGCGTCGACCAGGCCCGCGACGACGACGAGGGCTGCGGTCGTGATGAGCTGGGCGACCGACGCGCCGAGACCTACCCGGAGACCGACGAGGAATCCCAGTCCCAGCACCAACGGCCGGAGTCCGAGTCGGTCGCGGAGTGCCTCACCGAGGGTCCCCGACATTGGTCGACGGTTCTCGGCCACTCCCCAAATTCCTGGCGTTGCGCGCCCGATCAGTCCGCCGTCGACGGATC
>CAYTAG010000381.1:0-1574 GCA_964435625.1 uncultured Halobacteriales archaeon
CGAGCCCTCGCTCGCACGCTCGCGAGGACGCCGTCGAACACGGCTCCACGAGCCCCGACTCGCAGGCTCGTCGGGACGCGGTGAACCACGGCACGACGGACTCCCAGTCCGACGCGGACGCCGCGGCAGAGGTCTCCGCGGCCGAAGGCGTCGTGGCGGAAGACGCCCCGGACGGGGCCGACGACGGGAGCGCTAGCGGCGATCCCGGCCTCACCGTCGAGGTCGGCCTGCTGGACGACGAGGAGGGATTCTACGTCGAGGACGACGGCACGGGGCTACCGGACGACGAGTACGACCGGCTGTTCGAACACGGCTACACGACCGATCCCGACGGCACCGGGTTCGGCCTCGCCATCGTCGAGAGCATCGCGGAGGCCCACGGCTGGGAGGTCCGGGCCTGCGACGGGACCGCGGGTGGCGCGCGATTCGAGTTCCGTGACGTCCGCTTCGAATGAATCTGGCGGAGGACCCCGCGGCCGGTACGGTCACTGCGCCGTACTCACGATCCGGATCACGTCGCCCTCTTCGAGTTCGTGGTCGTCGGAGATCTCCCGGCCTTCGCGGGCGTCGACGGCGTGGAGGTAGCCCTCGCTGATGTCGCTGTGGACGGCGTACGCGAGGTCCTTCGGAGTCGACCCGCGCGGGAGCAGGAAGGCGTCGGGGAGGACGTTGCCCTGGCCGTCGGTCCACTTGCTCTGGTCCTGGACGGGGTAGACGGTGACGTGGTCCAGCAGGTCGTAGGCCGCGGCGGAAAGCGCCGCCTGGACGCCGGTGCCGCCGTACTCGGTCATGGCCTCGCGGACGCGCTCTACCCCCTGGCGCTGCTGGTCGCTCAGGTCACCCGTGATCGTGAAGTCCTCGTCGCCGGGGTCGTACTCGACCAGGCCGGCCTCGGCGGCCCGCCGCAACGCGAGTTCGCCGTCGGCGGTCGTCGGCTGGACTATTCGATCCAGGTCGAGCAGGCGGTCGAGGTTCTCCGCGGGCGCCTCGTCGACCTTGTTGGCGGCGACCAGCAGGGGCTTGGTCTGGGCGCGCATCTCGCGGGCCAGCGCCTCGCGGTGCTCGTCCTCCCAGTTCTTCGGGTCGTCGGGGTACTCGAACGCCCGCAGCACCGCCGAGACGTCGGCCTCCGTGGCGCCGAAGCCGGTCAGCACGTCCGTCAGCGTCTCCTCCAGGTCGAAGTCCGGCGACCGCGAGCGGCGCTCGACCGACTCCCAGTTGTCCTCGATGATCCCCATCAGCCACATGTCCATCTCCTCCTCGACGAAGTCGACGTCCGCGAGAGGGTCGTGGCTGCCGGCCTCGACGGGTTGGCCCTCCTCGTCGGTTGCGCCCGCCGCGTCGACGACGTTGACGATGGCGTCGGCGTTGGTCAACTCGTCGAGGAACTGGTTGCCCAGGCCGCGGCCCTCGTGGGCGCCCGGGACCAGGCCCGCGACGTCCAGCAGTTCGACGGGGACGTAGCGCTTGCCGTCCTCGCAGTTGCCACAGCGCTTCTCGCGGTCCAGGCACGGGCAGCGCGTCCGGACGTGGCTGACGCCGCGGTTGGCGTCGATGGTGGTGAAGGGGTAGTT
>CAYTAG010000382.1:0-1530 GCA_964435625.1 uncultured Halobacteriales archaeon
TCGCCCCGCCGGGACGCCGCACGCACCGCAGGGAAGCGCCGCGCCCGGCGAGCGACTGAGCGAGGAGCGCAGCGAGGCCCGGCGGGTCGAGCGTCCGGGGGCTTTCTGGCTGGTGCTGTCCAGGAGGCCGTCGACAGAGAGCACCCGGGGGTTTTCGAAACAGTTCGCAGACAGGAGCCATGAACACTACCCGCCGCGACCAATGCTGTACTTTCTAAAGCGTATTACTTTAGTTTTCAAAGAGTGCCGCCGGCCGGCGTTCGCGGCCGTCCATCACTCGCCGGTTTCGGCGAGCAGATCCCGCATCGCCTGGGTGGCGAACTCGTCTTTCAGTTCGGCACGGTCGCCGTCGAACTCGTGGCGCTGGACGACGGCGTACGAATCCCCGGACCCCCACTCGCCCGCGTAGGCGACCCCGACGAACACCGTGCCGACCGGCTTTTCGTCGGTGCCGCCGGAGGGGCCGGCGATCCCCGTCGTCGCCAGTCCCCAGGTCGCGTCCGCCGTGTCGCGGACGCCGCGGGCCATCTGGCGGGCGACCGGTTCGCTCACCGCGCCGCGTTCGTCCAGCGCCTCGCGGTCGACCGCCAGCAGGTCCCGCTTGGCGTCGTAGGAGTACGCCACCACCCCGCGGTCGAAGACGTCGCTGGCGCCGGGGACGTCGGTGATGCGCGACCCCAGCAGGCCGCCCGTGGCCGATTCCGCGACCGCCAGCGTCTCCTCGCGGTCCGTCAGGGCGGCGTGGACGCGCTGGCCGAGCGTCGGCACGATGTCCGGCTGGTCCAGTCTGGTCATGCCAGAATGGTGGTCGCGCCCGGGCATGAAGGTGGGGGATCGGATAAGGACGAGAGCCGACGCCGGATGGAACTCGTTGACACCGACGCCGGATCGACTCCGACGACGCCCCGCTAGACCGTATCCCGGTCCGTGTAGGTGTGTCGCTCGACGATCACGCCGCCCTCGAACCGGTGGAAGTCCGCGAAGCCGAACGCGACGGTCTCGCCGTCCTGCTGGCCGGAGAACCGGCCCCGGACGGCGGCGGTGTCACCGTCGACGACGACCTCTCGGACCTCGTGGTCGCCCTCCGAGAGCGGTCGCTCCTCCAGGTAGAACGACCGGAAGTCCTCCATGCCCTGGATGGAAGCCTGTCCCGGGCGGTGGTAGGTCACGTCCTCGGCGAACAACTCGAAGACGGCCTCGTAGTCCTCGGCGTCGATGCGGTCGTAGTACGAGCGGACGGCGTCCTCGATGGCGGCCTCGTCCATGGTAGTAACTCGGACGCAACGGTGGTACGGTTTTCGGCGATGGAGGCCGACGTTTTGGGGGTAGGTCGTGTGGATGGGGAGGTCGGCCCTCACCCGAGGAAAGGCGGTCGCGGCCCGACCTCGGCGTGGAACGACAGCATTCCCTGGAGAGACACAAATTGTTTGACGCCTCCGGTCGGTAGTCGGGGTATGAACGAGCGAGGGAGAACGGATGAAATTTGACGGGGACTACGAGACGCCGCTGTTCTTCCACGTGATGGCCTAC
>CAYTAG010000383.1:0-1522 GCA_964435625.1 uncultured Halobacteriales archaeon
CGAGTAACGCGCGCGAGGGCCGGGGGCGGGCCGGCGCCCTCGGCGGTCGGGCGCCGGCCCGAGCCCGCGGCTGGGGAGGACGAGGAAATCCCTAGTCGCCCGGTTCGGGCTAGTCTGCTCGTCGAAACACCGACGACGAGTTTCACCCGACTAAACGATCACTTCACTCGACAGCCCGGACTTCACCATAGCAGTTCCCGCTCGAAATCTCGAACTCGACCAGCTCCAACCCGGAAGCGCCGACGTCAGCCCGGAACTCCTCGGGATCGTAGACGTGGTAAAAGCGCGGCACCGTCTCGCCGCCCGGCAGCGTCCAGTCGACGGTCGTGTCGAAGCCAGACTCCCTGTCGAACCGGTCGTGTTCCGTGCTCCAGGCGCTCACGAGCGCACGCCCATCGGACTTGAGGACGCGCGCGAGTTCGTCCAGGCTCCGGACGCGGGCCGCCCGGTCCGGCAGGTGGTGGAGTGCGGCGACGTACACCCCCAGGTCGGCGCAGTCGTCGGCCAGCGGGAGCGCGGCGGCGTCGGCGCAGATGGGTTCGAAGGAGTAGCCCCGCTCGCGGGCGCGCTCGGTGGCCCGCCCGAGCAGTTCCGCGCTCACGTCGACGCCGATCACACGGTCGACGCGGTCGGCCATGGGTTCGGCGTGGCGGCCGTTGCCACAGCCGAGGTCGACCCCCAGATGACCGCGGGGGGCGTCCGCGAGGAAGTCCTCGACCTCCGGCCAGGGGTACGCCCGCGTCTCCGCGAAGTGGCCGGCGATCCGGTCGTAGGTCCGCCGGACGCGCCGGGCCGTCTCCTCGCTCTCGCGGTCGGTCACGTGACGACCGCCGCCCCGCACCGACTAAAGCGACGCGGTCGTGAGTGGGCCGGCGCCGGACGGTGGCCGGAGAGGTGCCGGCGCAGGCCGCCCGGCGTCGCGGACGACGCCCAGGGTAGGTGACAGCTACCGGGACGGCCGGTCGGCGTGCCCGACCGTGGTCCAGCGGGAGCGTTCGGGCGCGTGACTACCTGTCCATGCGTTACGTTCATTGCCGGCCAGCCCCTACGGGACCCCACGGGATGAGGCGCGACTATTTCAGCCTGGACGTTCGGGACGTCGACTGGGTGGACGACGGCGGGACCCCCGCGAAACCGAAGGTAACCATCGACTTCGAGGGGCCGGCAGCGACGTTGCGAGAGCGCCTCTCCGGCCCGGACGGCGAACTGCTCGACGCCAAGGAGACGGACGTCGCCTTCCGCCTGCAGTCGAGCCTCGACGACGCCGACGCCACGGGCGTGGTAAGCGTCACCAATCGGGTCACCGGCGACTTCGTCCTCGAACTCAACGAGGAGGCCAGCGACGTCATCAAGTTCATCCGCGCCGCACGGGAGTACGGCAAGCACGCGGGCGACGACGGCCACTACGCGGCCACCGTCAACGTGGACGGCGAGAAGGTCGTGACCTACGAGAAGCGGACGCTGCTGGTCTACGACGAGGAGGGCGACCTCCTGCGCCAGCACAGCCTGATCCCCAGCGGCG